>JAKIZK010000043.1:6806-16017 GCA_022708055.1 Bacteroidota bacterium | reverse complement strand
ACGGATTGGCGCTGATAGGCGTAAACGTAGGCGCACCCGAATTGCCCGGCGCTATTTCAAAGGCAAGATTAGTAGTGGGTTGATTGCCACCACTACGCCAGGGCTCGGCATTTGCAGGCGATCCTGTATTGCGGCTCTGCATCCACAAGCCGCTTTGATAAATTTTTAGATATTGACCATAGCTCAAACCCGTTGCTACTAAATAAGTACCTGCCACTGTGCCATCACTTCTGTACAATTTATTGTTTGCGCCACTACCCAAGCCATCGTACTGTATCATCCACAATCCACTTTCATCCACATCGGTATAGCTGCCACCACTTACATCGCTTGCCGCTGCTTGTGCATTAGTAGTAAGTTGTATGGTGCCTGCGGGTGTACCATCGGTGCGCCACAAGGCTTTTGCCGTTCCATTGTTGGCCACAAAAAAACAATACGCACTATTAAACCGCAGGTGCACATTCTGCGATTGGGTTATCCATGAATGGCCCGCCGGATTAATATTGCTCAACATCATGGTGCCCGCTGCTGTACCATCGCTTACATAAGGCTCGTAGCCATCAACCGTGTTGTGGGCGTAAAAAATCATTTTATTATTTACCATACCTACGGCATTATCCAAAATATAAAAGGGCTCGGCTACCGCTATTTGTACTGTGCCCGCAGCCGTGCCATCTGTTTTCCACAGCTTACGTTCGCTGGCTGTTTGCATACAGGTAAAAAATACATCGGCACCTATTTTACAAAATGCCTGCGGACTGCTATTGCCCGTACCTGTTTTTAAATCTTTTACAATATGCGTACCCGCAGCCGTACCATCGGTTACCCATAGCTCGTTGCCATTGGTAGCATCATATCCCCCAAAAAACATTGTGTTGCTACTTACCGAAAAATTCTTTTTGCCATCTCTATCGCTTGTCCATAAGCTTACGCTGGACGTAGGCGCTGCAGCCATGGTATAAACCAGCGATGTGCCCACAGCCGTACCATCACTCTTCCATATCTGCGCTTCAAATGTAAACGGCGAAAAAGAAAATATTCTATTGGTGATGATGTACATAAAATCCTGTGCCGGAATGGTAGCCACCATAGTACCGCTTCCAATATTGGAGACAAATACAGTGCCTGCACTGGTACCATCGGTTACACAAAGCTTGGTAGGGCTGCCTGTGCCTGCATAAAAAAACAAGCCATTCCATTCGTTGCTCTTCCAGCCTTCCTGGTCGGTTGCATTGGGCTCGGTAACGGTGCCGCCTACTGCTTTTACAATAGAAGGAGCTTGGGCAAAAATGAGTGTCGTAAGTACACAAAAAATCAGGCTGAATAATAGTTTCATTTTCTGGTATTATAGTCCAAAAATTCAACTATTTAAGCTGTTGCCGATACGACGAACTGCGTATTTATATAACCTGTATTGAAAAAAATTACCTGCCCAATTAATTTGTATTAAACGGAACAATGCCACTTTAGAAATAAGTATTCACCGCAAACTCGTACTGCTCTATAAACATTTTTTTAAAGGCCGAGAGGTTGTTGATTTCGTAAAAAAGAAGGATGGCTTTTTTGTAGTCAATACTGTCAACCGTACGAAAAGATAATGGGCAATATTTAAAATGTAACAGAATAGCATTGCATATTATTCTTGCCGTTCTTTTATTGCCGTCCATAAAAGGCTGAATATAAGAAACCATTAAGAGTGATAATAATGCCTTTTCAAATACATTTTCTTTTTCGTTTACCAAATGACACATGGCTTCTAAAGCTTCTCTTATCTGATATTCATTATCAAGCGGCACATAATTGGTACCCGAGATGCCCACCCGTTTTGTTCGTATGTTTTTTGAAACCGCAAGATCTTTTATCAATATGCTATGTAAGTCTTCTAATTTTTTAATAGTGAGCGGATACATATAATCCGGTTGCTCCACTATAAAATCTACAGCTTCTTTATGGTTCAGCAGCATCGTGGCCTCATCTCTTGATTTGCCTGCCGCCGTTTTTTTCTCAAGTAATAATTGCTCAGTTTCTAATAAAGAATAAGTATTCCCTTCAATTTGCGACGACTTCCAGCTTAAATCAATTGCCAGTCTTTCCATCTCCTTATTATATTCAAAACTGGTGAGTGCGGCTACTCTTTCGCTAAACTCATTTTGCAACTGCTGAAGAAAGTTGAGTTCGCTTACAGTGAAAATTTTTGTGTGGGGTAAAATATTTTTTGACAATTCTAAGTTGAATCGTTCCGAAATTTTCCGCTTGTCCGTTTCCAGTTGAAAATATTCTTCAACATCCACTTTTTTTAAAACCGGATAGCTTTGATGAATATAGTAACGGGTATTCTTTGCTGCACCTTTTTTTTCTAATACCTCGGAGACCACAAGCTCTTGCAGCATACGTTTTATAGTGGCCAGGCTATGGCTATCCTTAAATACCAGTTGAATGGCAGAGGAAGAGCTTCCCGGGTTTTGCTCTATAAATTCAATAATATTAATTTGCTTTCGGCTCATTTCTAATTCAAATATAGCCATATTCGGCTCAATTTTTATATATTTTGAGCCGAATTCTAATAAATTTTGAGCCGAATAATTGTAATTTTTTGATTTTCCCAGCCAAATAGTGCTTTCCTGCATTCATTGTATCAGCTACTGAAATCTTGGTTTCATTTAATATGCAATAACCATTTTTAATCCAAAGCTACTCATCACTAAAAAATCTAAACCAATACTATTTGTTCACTCAGCTTGTTTCTATGAATAAATCTTATAGCACAAATTCAAGTATCCCCACATTCCAAATACGACGAACTGCGTACGTTCCATCTTATCTTTATTTCAAACTTTGTATTCATCAGTGTCAAGGGCTATTGTTTTATATCTGTCCATCATGTTTACATGCAGCCATACCATAGCGCAGCAGGTTTCGCTGTTTCAGTCCATCGGCATCCAAGACGGGCTGCCCAGCAACTATATCATGGCTATTGAAGAAGATGCAAACGGCTACCTGTGGCTGGGTACTGATAAAGGCCTCGCAAAATACGATGGCTTTAGCTGGAAAACATTTACTACCGATGATGGGCTGCCGGGCAACTATATTGGCTTTATAAAAAAAGCCGGCACCAACGGCCTTTGGATTGGCGTTAGCGATAAAGGGCTGTATCATTTTAATTTTGAAACAAAGAAAGCAACGCAGATTATACAAAATAGTTTTCATCATTTCTATCAAACGGATAAAAACGATAACCTGTTTTTCTATGCCATGGGTGATAAACCAAACGATACAAAGGGATATTGGGTATCGCCACAGCGACCACAGCAAATAAACAAAGCATTTGAAATAGATTTTAATAAAAGCATAAAAAGACTGGCGGTTGATTTTAGCAACAAGCTAATTTTTCTCATTGGCGATAATGGAAATACCACAAACCAAAATGTAACCATTGTCGATAAAAGTTGGCAGGTAAAAAAAGTAAAAGGTTATTTTGAAGAGCCCTCTCTTTACGAACCCGTAGATGCATCCGTTTTTGAAAGCCTTAGTTCGCTTTATGTTACCCATGCATCCGGCGGTGTAAACAGGGTTCAACTATTTTCAAACGAAAACATTTATTTCAACAGCTTAACCACTCCCGATGGCTACTGGATAAATAATGAAAAAGACGGCCTGTATTTTATCAATAAAAATTTTGAAAAAACGCATTATACCACCACATCAGGCTTAAGTAGTAACCGGGTAGTAAGTATGCATCGGCTTTCAAATGGCAAAATGCTCTTTGGCACCCTGGGTGGCGGGCTTTGCTATAAGCTGCCGCAAAACAGCGCCCAGTTATACATTAATGAACCGGTAAAAGGGCTGGCGCAAAACGGAAACCAATTTTTTGCATTAACCAATAAAAACATTTATTCCTTTTCCGAAAAACAGGAGCAGGCAGTACATGTCTTTTCTATCAATCAAGAAAATGTACAGGGCCTGAATGTGTGGGATAACGATTGGTTTGTTTCCGGCCTGCATGGCTATACCCGATACAGGCAAAACGGAAATACCATTACACCAATCTATCAGCAACCATTAGGAGCAGGCATCAGCAATGTAGTAAAAGACAATAACGAATTTTTTGCAGGTACTTATGGCGCAGGGCTTTGTAAATGGGTACAAGGAAAATTAGTGGAAGATAGCGGCAGCTTACCGGTAATTGAAAAACTGCAACCCATAAAAAACGGAATGGCCGCATTAAATTATGAAGACGGATTGCAATTAATTTTTAATAACGGCCAAAAGAAAAATATTACAACCAAAAACGGGCTGCCATCCAATACAGTGTATGATGTGCATGAGTACAAAGACACATTATGGATAAGCACCCGCAAAGGGGTGGCAGCATGGTCAAACGATAAAGTTGTAAAAACCATTTCTGCAGCAAACGGATTGTTGGGCAATCGTTGTTTATTTTCTTTTCACGACCGCCAGCAAAACCTATGGATGGTAACAGATGAATATCTCTGCCGCTGGGATGGTTCTAAAATTATCACCAACACAACTATTGTAATAAAAAACGGAAGAAAAGATAATATTACCGCTTGCCTGTTTGATACCATTTCAAATACATTGGTAACCGGAACACAGGAAGCTGTATTTATCAATCAACTAAATAATACAGGCAATACAAATCGGTTCAACTTTTTGCCAGTATTGGTTGCTGTTACTAAAAACAACCAACCTGTTTTCAACAAAAGCAGTTTTACTTTATCGCCACAGTATGGCAGTATAAAATTTCAGCTTCAACCTTACAGCAACAATCCATTTTCAAAATCGGTTTTGTATTATAAGTTGGAAGGGTTGAACACCGGATTTGCTGAGTTAAAAGATTCTTTGAGCATCTCGTTTACTAAACTCGGCAGCGGCAATTATACTTTAATTGCTAAACTGGTTGATGAAAACGGAATAGCAGGAAAAGAAGTAATACTCAGCCGGTTTACTGTAAACAAACCGCTGTGGCAAAAAGCCTGGTTTATCGCTTTACTGGTGCTTGCAACAGCAGGCATTAGTTATGGGCTCGCATCCTATTTACAAAAAAGAAAAATAAAGCAAAAAGAAAAAGAACTGTTGCTGGAAAAACAATTGCTCAACGAAAGGGAAAGAATAAGCCGGGAGCTGCACGATAACCTGGGCAGCAGCATGGTAACCATGATAGCACAGGCAGATAATATTGAAACCAGGCTAAGAAACCACCAGGCAGATGAAGCTTTGAAAAAAGCAACCCAACTATCCGACCAAAGCCGGGAAACAATGAACCTGCTTAGGGAAACCATTTGGGCGGTGCAGGAGCAATCGCACAGCTATGCAAATTTTATGAGCCGCATCAGCAATTTTTTACAAAGAACGTATGCTGCCACCAATATTGAATGTAGTTATAACCATAGCGGCACTTTAACTAAAGAACTGACACCGGAGCAAACACTCAACTTGTTTCGCTGTGTACAGGAAGCTACACAAAATATCATCAAACACTCGGGAGCCAATAAAGCCGACTATGTATTTATTGCCGAAAACAATGGTTTCAGCATCAGCATTAGTGATAATGGAAAGGGATTTGACCCCGAACAACATTCGGCCGGCAATGGATTGAAGAATATAGAAAACAGAATAAAAGAGTTGAATGGAAAGCTGTCCATCACTTCATCAGAGGTCGGGGGCAGCAATATAAAAATGGAGGTAAGTATATGAGCGAAAAAATAACCATAGGCATTGTGGACGACAATGCTGCTTTACTGCAACAGCTAAAAGAAAATTTAACCGGGGCCGGAAACATTGAAATATTATTTACCGCTGCCCATGGTGAAGAAGCATTGCAGAAACTGCCCACCTTAAAAAAACTGCCGCAGGTAATTTTAATGGACATAGAAATGCCGGTGATGAATGGCATTGAAGCCACCGCCATTATCACCAAAGAATCGGAAATAAAAATATTAATCCTCACCGTTTTTGATACCGATGAAAAAGTATTTGATGCCATCAAAGCAGGTGCGTCGGGCTATTTATTAAAAGACAGTAAACCTCACCGCATACTCACGGCAATTGAAGATGTGCTGATGGGTGGCGCACCTATAAGTCCGCATATAGCCGCAAAAACACTGGAGCTGTTGAGAAGCAAAACAACGGTAAACAAAGAAAAACAACCCGAAGATTATAACCTAAGCGAAAGAGAAACCGAAATTTTAAAATTATTGGCCAAAGGTTTTTCTTATCAGCAAATAGCCAACGAGCTCTTCATCAGCCACGGCACCGTACGCAAGCATGTAGAAAATATTTACGGCAAACTACACATCAACAGTAAAGCCCAGGCGGTAAGCATGGCGCATCAAAAAAAATGGGTGTAGTTGAAATAACTTCGCCATAACCCGGTACTACATTTTGCAGACACGCATCATTTCTTAAAAATAAAATAAACAGCAAGAATTAAAAAGACGAAACCAATGGCATGGTTCATCCTGAAAGTTTCATTTTTGAAAACAAGTATGGTGAAAAAAGTAAATACTAATAATGTAATTACTTCCTGAATAACTTTTAGTTGCCATAAATTAAATGGTCCTCCATTTTCATTAAAACCGATTCTGTTGGCCGGTACCTGAAAAGAATATTCAAACAAGGCCACCCCCCAACTTATCAATACAATAGCGGGTAATGCCAGATTATTAAACCAATTCATTTCTTTAAACTTTAAATGTCCATACCACGCTATTGTCATAAAAATATTGGATACAATGAGTAAGCCGATTGTATAAACTCCTTTCATACTTTATTGATTAAAAAAAAAGACGAATTTTCAACACAAATAATTATCAGATTAAATGTAATTCAAAAAACTCATTCTTTTCAATCACTTTCAATAGATTTAGTTCATATTTTTCAGTCATTTATTCAAAATGTTTTAGATGACAAAAGATATGTGAATGAGAACTGTACCATTCACATATTTCCGGTTGTTACCGTTTTGTTGAAAGAATTCACACATCGGTCATGGTGCTTTCAATCATGGCACTACTAGTGGCAGAAACTGTTTGATTGGTATGAATGTCGTAATAATGGACAATGAAATATTGGGTGATGAATGCATTGAAGGTGTATTGACATTAATAAATTTATTACACAGTAGTTATCAATATTCCCAAAAAATATATCAATAATGTTACTGATGAAATAATTTCATGAAAAACAGAACGAACAAAACTTTAATAGCCAATAGTTTTAGCCTATTAAAAAATCAATACTATTATTAAAAACTTTCAGAAAAAAGTATCAATTACTTGCATTTGCAAAAAAACGATTGTATGTTTGTTGCCCAATTCATCCACAATCCCCTGAATTTCCTTATTTTATTCTTCCTCATCTTAACTGAAAACTGTAAAAATTCATTCCTACTGATGGCTATTTTACAATAACCATGATGACCGGTTTTATCAAGTTTATTATTAACTAACAATAAAAACCGAGCAATGAAAAAATTTACATTAATTTTCAGCATTTTTATGCTTAGCGGCTTATTATTCAGCCAGTTAAGCTATGGACAAACAGTTGATGTGGGTCCCGACAGGCTTGTAGGAACCGCATCTATCAATTTAGCAGGCACAACAACAGCCCCAGGATCTCCAACATTTGTGTGGACAAAAACTTCAGGCCCTGCGGTTACATTTTCTACGCCCAATAGTGCAACAACAGCTGTTAATGGACTTACTAATGGTTCAACTTATGTATTCAGACTTACAGTTAACGGGACAAATTTTGATGAGTTAACTGTAAAAATGATCACCGGAACTAACCTTTGGGCTACTTCTTCCACTGGTACAAGAGTTTCTTCATTTACTGTTTCCGGAACAACCTGGACAAGTGGTCCTACTGATATTTTCACACCAAATGTATCACCAGGAACAAATACAGCTGGTTTAGGCCGTTCTGCCAACCCCAGCCAAACCGGAGGGTATTTTTACTGGATGCCAAATAATTTCTCAGGTAATGCCGGTGTAGTTAACGTTTATGGTGCATCTGCTACAGGTAATAATCAAACCCTTATCGCTACTTACGATTTTAATGGTAATAGTAGCCAAGACTTAGGTTTTGTGCGTCTGGGTTTTGATGGAAATGGTACTGGCTGGATTTTAGCAAGATCTGAAAATAATGCTAATACATTATATCTGGCATCTTTTATTCCCAATGGAGTAAATCCTACTACTATTACAATTGTTGACGCTAATGTTTCCCTTTCTGGTGGAACAAACAGTACTTTCTTCAATGGAGATATTTGTTTTTCTTCAAACGGAACCATGTTTGCACTTGCTAACAATGGCAGTCAAACTCAAATATTCATTGGCGCCCCCAATGGTACCAATACCACATTAACCAAAAGATGGGATCTTGAAGATAATAATGGCGATCCTTTTAACGTAAGTGTAAACGGTGTTGCTTTTGACAACTCAGGTGGTTTGCATATTTCAACCGGAGATGGATTGTATTACATAAGCCAATCAACAGTTAATAACACGACGGGCACTGTTCAGTGTGCATTAGTACATTCTGTATCTGGCCTTACCGATTTGGCATCCAATTTCTTCCCCAACACCATATTATTACCTGTAAAACTTGAAGACTTTACAGTTGTAAAAAATGGCAATAATGCTTTATTAAAATGGAATACTTCCAGCGAGTTTAACAGTAGCCATTTTGAAATTGAAAGAAGCTTTGACGGTGTCAATTTTGTAGCTGTGGGTACTAAGCAAGCTGCCGGTAATTCTGCAACAGATATTGCTTACGATTATACTGACCCAATCACAGTATCTACAGGCAACATCTATTACCGCCTGAAAACACTTGATATTGACGGTAAAAGCACTTATAGCAAGATTATTTCTTTGAAACTGAATGGTGGATTTCTAAAACGTCTTTCTACTTACCCTAATCCTTTTACCAGCAATTTAAAATTAGAATTAAATGCTGATCAGTCAGAAGTTATCAATCTGCGCATCAGCAATAATGCTGGTCAGGTTGTTCTGAATAAAAATATTTCAGTACAAAAAGGAAATAACGTTATCGTTCTTTCATCTGAAATTGCATCTCTCAAGCCCGGAGTATTTATCGTAGAAGTAAATACAACAAATCAAAAGTTTGTTGAAAAAGTTGTTAAACACTAATTGCTCAGGGTTTAATAGTTGCCCCCTCGCACATCGGA
>JAKIZK010000043.1:437-6794 GCA_022708055.1 Bacteroidota bacterium | reverse complement strand
GGGCTTTTTTTGCCTTTTATAAAAAAACCATCCTCTTTAAATGGAAAAATAGTACCTTAAGCATCAGATTTAAATCTTAATAACTTAAACCTGATTTTTATGAGGAAAAATCTACGCACTGCTTCACTCCTTTGCGGAGTACTTTTTTCAGCTACATTTCTTAATGCACAAAAGGCCGATCGTTCGGCTTATGCCATTACCGACATTACCGGGCAAACAGCCAACTGGACTTATCTTAGAAAAATTGATTTAAATACAGGTCAGTACAGCGATGTTTTATTAAACGGTAACGATCAAAACTTAAAAGCATGGGATGCCGCCACTCGCAAACAAATGACCACACCACTACTGGATGCCCGCTTTGGTCAATGGGCCAATGCTGCCTTTGGTACATCTGTAGCTGCGCTGGCTTTTGATAAAGCACACAACCGGCTTTATTACACACCTATGTTTATAGATCAGCTCCGATATATTGATTTAAAAACTATGCGGGTTTATTTTGTAAATGGCGAGTCGTTTACCGGCAAGCCACAAAAATCACCCGATCAGGGAAATATAGTAACACGCATGGTTATTGCTTCCGACGGAAACGGTTATGCCTTAACGAATGACGGCACACAACTCATTCGCTTTTCTACCGGCAAAAAATCTCAAATCGAAGATTTAGGCTCATTGGTTGACGATCCTGCTAATAAAAATATTTCTGTACACAACTCCTGCTCCAGCTATGGCGGCGATGTAGTAGCTGATGATGATGGCAATATTTATATTTTCACGGTTCGCAATCATGTTTTTAAAGTAAACCTGGAAACCCGTATGGCTACACATTTGGGAGTAGTTACAGGTTTACCGGCCGGCTTTACTATAAATGGTGCTGTGGTAAATGAAAAAAATCAGGTAGTGGTAAGCAGTGCGGTACTTACATCTTCCTTATTTACTTTAGATATTAATAGTTTAAAAGCAACGGCACTGGGCAGCAATGCCGAATGGCATAGTTCCGATTTGGCCAATAGCAACTTATTAGCCTCCGGCAATAAACCCCGCGAAAATAAAATTGACCTGATTTCAAAAAATAATCCAGTTGATCTGATTGGCAATGATAAAATTTCCGTTTATCCCAATCCTGTTACCAATAATCAATTTACAATTCAGTTTAATAGTTTAGATGCAGGAAATTATAGTATTCAAATTACGGATGTTACCGGAAGGCAAATCATAAAACAAGACCTCGTTGTAAACAGCGAAAGCCAATTGCAGATTATGAAACTTCCTGCTACCGCTGCCAAAGGAATTTATATGGTAAAAGTAACTGACGCAAAAGGGAAGGCCGTTGCAGATTCTAAAATTGTGGTACAATAATACATTCACACTTTATAGAAAACGCCGGCTTTATCGCCGGTGTTTTTTTATCGATCATCTTTCCAAACTAATCGGATATGCTGTGCTTCGTTAATAAAATTAGTACACTTACCATCACCATGCCCCGTAAACCCTCCTGATGGTGCACATATCACATTACAATTTTCATCATACAAATAATGATATTGATCGCAACAGTCGGATGAAAACAGAAAAACTTTTTTGCCTTGATAAAGATATTCGTCAACCTGTGCAGGCGGATTCCATTTCTTTTGGGCTTTTATTTTCGCTATTTTATTATTGATGCACGAGAAATCAGTATAATTTTTTGCGCAGCCACTCAAAAACAAAGCTGCAGACATGAGCAGAAAAATAAGTTTCATAATAATCAGTTTGCGACATTGACAAGGTATATTTGCTTATCGCTGCAATTTAAATATGGAAAAGAGCAATTTTGTTGATCAGATACGCATTTTTTGTCGTAGTGGCCATGGCGGTGCCGGCAACAAGCATTTTATGCGAAATAAATTTACTGCCATGGGCGGCCCCGATGGCGGCGATGGTGGTCGTGGTGCACATATCATATTAAAGGGCAATCGGAATCTTTGGACATTATTGCACCTGCGATATTATAAAAATGTACTGGCAGAAGATGGAGAAAAAGGCGGCGCCAATAACAGTACTGGGCGAGATGGAAAAGATATCATTATTGACGTGCCCCTGGGTACCATTGCAAGAGATGAGGAAAGTGGAAATCTGGAAGTAGAAATTTTAGAAGATGGGCAAGAGGTTGTTTGGCTTTCGGGTGGTAAAGGCGGATTGGGAAATTCTCATTTTGCAACAGCAACCAACCAGGCACCCGAGTATGCACAGCCAGGCTTGCCCGGCAAAGAAGGTTGGAAAATTCTTGAGCTAAAGGTATTGGCCGATGTGGGATTGGTTGGTTTTCCCAATGCCGGTAAATCCACATTACTTTCCGTTATTACAGCTGCCAAACCCAAAATTGCCAATTATGCTTTTACAACCATTACGCCCAATTTGGGAATGGTGGACTATCGTGATGGGAAAAGTTTTTGCATTGCCGATTTGCCCGGCATTATTGAAGGTGCGGCAGAAGGAAAAGGGCTGGGGCATAGATTTTTAAGGCATATTGAAAGAAATTCATTGTTGCTTTTTCTAATACCTGCCGACAGCCATTCGCATAAAAAAGAATTTGATATACTGGTAAATGAACTGGGAAAATACAATCCGGAACTGTTGCACAAACAGTTTATCATTGCCATCAGCAAAAGTGATATGTTGGATGCAGAACTGATGATTGAAATTGAAAAAGAATTACCGGAAAACATTCCACATATTTTCATTTCGGCAGTTACACAAAAAGGGATTGCTGCATTAAAAGATTTACTGTGGAAGGAGTTAAATAAAGAAATTCAAAAATAAATTGCGCTTACATACTTTCTTTTTTTAAATACATTTATAAATGGAGTGGAATCTTCATTCCATTTGCTATTTTAGCTGCACAACAATACCATGCCTTTATCTAAAGAAAACAGACGTCTGCTCTTATTAGGTGAATTTTTTGTAACACATACCTGGCGAAATTTAATTCGTTCACTCTGGCTATTTTTCCCTGCCATATTATTTATCGTATTGGCTTATTTTATTTTTTGGATATTGCCACAGGGCAAAGATTTGATGGTGATCACACTTGAAAACCCAAAGGGCAAAACTTCATTACTTGAATTTTTTTCATTTATCATTGCGCTAATATTTTGGGTATATGTTACCTGGTACTCCACCCGCATTGTGGCAAGAGCAAAATATTTTCAGGAAAAAGACAACGATACTGTGTGGGAGATTTTCAGAGTACAGGCTCCTCGTATCTTAGCTTTTACCTGTATTACGGTTTTGTTGCTCGCATTTTTTCAGCTGGGCGATTATAGTTATCCGCATCTTTCATTTGGGTTATGCAATCTGCTACTTATTTTAAGTTATGGTTGGTATTATTTTCTTTACAAAACCTGGTCGGGTTATATCAGGCAAGGTAAGCGGGAAAAGAATCAATGGATTATTTTTTTAAAACAAACACGCAGTGCTGCATTTTGGTCATTGGTTTGGTTTGGGTTGATTATGATGTGGCTCAAAAGTTTTTGGAGTGTTATATTGATGTTACTTGCACTGCAGATAGGCTTGGTTTTATTAATGCTGGTTCGTCGTGAAATTGACGAGGCATCCACCGAAGGTGAAAGTCAAAATTTAAAACCCGCAACACCCAAAGGCAGCCTTTGGCAAAAAATGAAATACATTATTCTGCATGATGAAAACCGAAATTATGTTCGCTTGTTTATGATTATCAGCACTATTGGCTTGTGTATTTATCTGGCTTGTATTGTATGGATTCGTTTTGCGGTGTTCATTGGTCCATTCCCATTTTTACTGCTTGCATTTGGTGTGCTTTTAGGTGCGGGCAATATCATTACATATCTTTCTGTACTACAACGATTCAACTTTCATTTGGTTTTATTTGTTGTGGCATACTTGTTTGGAAAAAAATTTGACTCACATATTTTAAAACTGCCTGAAAAAGAAATTTCGCAAGCTAAATTCAGCCAACGGCAAAACCTTAAAGAATATTTTTATCAATGGCTGAAGGACGACGAACGACAAAAGATTTTTTCCGATTCAAATTCCTCAAAGTATCCGGTTTATTTTGTAATGGCTAATGGTGGCGCTTCCCGTGCCGGTTATTGGACATCGAGTCTGCTGAGCAAAATGGAAGACAGTTCAAAAGGAAACTTCTCAAAACATCTTTTCTGTTTATCAGGCGCATCGGGTGGCAGTGTGGGCAATGCTACTTTTTTCAGTTTGCTACGAGCAAAGAATCAATTGCAAAAAAATAACCTCACATTAACCGATGCTTCTACACAATATCTAAAATCAGATTTTCTGACATTTACCATTTCCCATTTATTAGGCCCCGATATATTTAGAAATTTTCTTCCGTTCTTGAATAGCCTGGAGATTGACAGAGGTCGTGCATTAGCCCTTTCATTGGAAAAAGCACCAGCTAAAAATTCATTTCTATACGACAGTTTTGCTGTCAAATTTTCTTCCTTGATAACACAAAAAGGACAAAGCTATTCCCTGCCTGTTCTATGCATAAATGCTACTCGTATGAGCGACGGTGCACCTTCCGTTTTCAGCAATATTTTAATTGAGAACAATGGTATGAGGGATAATTACTTTAACAATCGGATTGATATCTTATCGAAACTTGGCGAAAGCCGCGATATAAAATTGAGTACGGCTGTTGTATTGGGTGCCAGTTTTCCTTACATCAGCCCCGCAGGAAGAATTGATAATACTTATCTTTCAAAAAACAAAAAAGGGGGATGGAAAGAAAAAAAAGAATCTCAATATTTTGTAGATGGTGGTTATTTTGATAACTCTGGCGCAGGTGTTGTAAATGAAATGATAACCGCTTTACAAAATATGATGGAAAAAGATTCGCTGTTCAGTCCATATAAAAACAAACTGGAGTTTTATGTCATTCATATTATGAACACCGACCCAAAAAAAGAAAAGCGAGATGCAATAAACTCACTTACAAATGATTTGCTGGCGCCCGCAAAAACGATCATGGGATCTTATGGCAAACAAACCAGCATCAACGATCAACGATTAAAATATTATCTCTATACATTATACAATGATGAAAAACATTATACCAAGATAGACCTCTACGATGATGCAGTTTCGGATTTCAGCTATTCTATGAACTGGGTTTTTTCGGAGCGGCAACGTGATACGATGAACGCAGCACTAAAAAGAAATACTGCATTCAACAATGAAATGAGCCGGATATTATCTATGAAATAACACCCGGCTCAAAAATTTCAAAATAAACAATTAATAACTACGACCGATGGTATCACAAGCGGCTTTTAGCAACGAGTTATTATCATGTACATCTTGTCCTTTTTCCCAAAACATCACACCATTGGCAACATCTTTTGCCAGTTTTGCTTTTCGCTTGGTAGTATATTGGCCATTGTAATAAATGGTATAATTGGTAAAACTTCCTGCTGTTACAATGGCAGAATCTGACAACGGGCTTCCACCCTGACCCAAAATACCACTATAGGTAAGCACCGTGCCACTTTGCGTAATGCCAGAAGGGCGACCATAGCAAGGCACACCCAAAACACATTTTGACGCAGGCATACCTCTTGTTACCAACCAATAATTAAGACAAACGCTAGCTAATGTATAATCGCTGTGTTGTCTGTATGGAACTGAGGTGCTAAAGTCATCGTAAGCCATAATATTGAAAAAATCTACGTAAGGAAATATTTCATTTCTAATAGCATCACGATATCCACCAGCATATTTTCCGGCTGTAATAGCCGTTGATAAATAATAACGGCTGTCACGATGAAGTGAATCGCTCAACTCCTTCATCAACGCTGTGAAAGTAACATCAGTACCATCCGAAGTAGAAGGAAATTCCCAATCCATATCTACACCATCCAGGTTAGTGTTTCTTACTTCATTCATTACCGCTTTAATAAAATTTGTTCGTCCGCTTGCGGTTGATGCCATGTTTTTAAAATTTCCGGCAACTCCATCATTTATTCCCAGGAAAATTTTTGAGCCATTTGCTCTTGCTTTATCTCGCACAGCAGCCAGTGTAGATGATGGTGAAGCCGGTGCCGTAATGGTACCGGAGCTATTCACTCCATAAAATGCATACACTACCACATTAGTCATTCTAAATTTTACATCGGGTATTGATGCTACATTGCGATAAGATGGCAGATAGCCCACAACATAATAACCAAAAGGTGGAGGTGCCGCAATAACTGCATAGGTAAATGACGACGCACCACTGCTACAACTGGATGCTATACCGGCCGTATTCTTAGGTACCACATACCAGTAATAAGTAACGGATGTAGCCGTAGCAGGTATTGAGAAACTATAGCTGGTGCTGCT
>JAKIZK010000043.1:0-349 GCA_022708055.1 Bacteroidota bacterium | reverse complement strand
CCGCCGGCACTGTTCCATGATAATGTAACAGAATTGGTTGTAACAAAACTTCCGTTTGCAGGTGCAGCATTGGTAGTACACCCCGGTGTGGATGGTGGTGGCGGTGGTGGTGGCGTATCTCCTCCTTTTTTTCCGCACGAATAAATGATGACAGAAAGGACGAAAAGGAGTAGCAGATTTCTTTTCAAATACATAAGCAGTTTTTTAGCGATTAAGATATATGTTTTACAGGAATTTCAAATTAGTATTAATCATATTTTTTATTTGTAGTTTACCAAAGCCTGATTTGTAGTAATAATCTTTTCAATAAAGTAAAAAAGCAAATCCCCCGGGTGCGTTATTTTGCAAT
>JAKIZK010000042.1 GCA_022708055.1 Bacteroidota bacterium | reverse complement strand
TGTCGCTTTCTGTCAATAGATTATCCTAACAAACAGAGCTATGAAAAGTTTAATGAAAGAAAAAGAAAAGGAATCATTCCGGCCAATGCCAGCATAGGTGGTGGCATAGGCATACATGGCACCTGGCCGCATGAAGATTTTGTGGTGGACAGGTATAAAAACTGGACACTGGGCTGTATTTCTATGAAAAACGATGATGTTATTGAGTTGTATTCTTATACCGGAGCAGGTACTAAAGTGGTAATCCGTTATTGATATGGGTAAAAAAAATTTCTATTTCAGTTCTCCATTTTTCGGGCTCTTTTATTAAAAGCGATTCGTGACCTGCATTTTCATACACTACTAATTTTTTGTTTTTAGATGCAATGGCTTTGAATATTTTATCTGTTTCATTTCTCAAAACATATTCATCATTTACGCCCCATTGCAACAACACAGGGCAGTTTATTTTGGAAACGTAGTTAGCAGTTTTATGTTGCAATGCAGCAATGCTCCTTTCTACACCCATCCAAAAGGTAACAAAGAATGAAAAGGGCTTGATGACAAAACTTTGAAAACCTTGTGCCCGTGCTTTTCCCTGTATGATAGATTGCATACTTTCAAAAGGCATTTCCATTATGATGCCCGATGGATTCAGGCTAAAATCAGAAATCGCCTTGCAGACAGCAACGGCGCCCATAGAAATTCCATATAGAAAAATATGCTTTTCGCCTTTTGCTACAATATAATCCCAGACTAATTTAACTTCTTCCGACTCTTTTATTCCAATAGTTGTCACCTTGCCTTCACTATTGCCATGTGCTCTTAAATCTATCAATAGTACCGCATATCCATCATATAAAAATTCTGAAGCTTCAGGAAGTAGTATAGATTTATTAGATAGCCAGCCATGAAATAGAATAACGGTTCCTTTGGCAATACTGTCGGGCCGGGCATACCATGCATTTATGGCAAGTTTATTCTTTGTATGAAAAACGATATTCTCGTATTTGAATACCGGTTTTGCTTCTACAGCCATTTTTCGCTGCATCGGGCCGCTAAAAAATCGCCAGGTTTTGGTTAGTATATTAGATTGTTTGCTTACTGTATTAGATGAAGGCGCATCATAGACGCGGGTAAATTTGTAAGCATAAAGTGCAGCGCTTATGTTGAACAGAATAAACTGTACAAGAATTACCCAAAGTGCCCATTTAAAATAATTTTTAATTTTTGAATTGGCCTTATGAGTAGTTGATTCCCGCAAATGTTATGGTTATCGGTCAAAAGTAATTTTTTGACTTCAGATTTCTAAATAAAATATGTGGATTTTTTATGAATAACTCAATGCACCAAAACCCCCACCTTTGCGTTGCTTACTTACTAATCAGGTAATAAAACGAAGAACCTTTCTAAAGCAGCTGACCCGGCTGCTTTAGTTATTTATAAAAATTACGTTGTGTAATTTTTTCTCAACTCGCATCATACTATTCTACAAACCATACAACATGAGAAAGATTTTTTTTCTGCTGGCTGTGTGTATATGCATACAGGCGCAGGCACAAAACAAAACTATGAGTACGATAGTTGAAGGCGGAAGAGTGTTTGTTGATATTCTTAAAATTTTAAAAACACCCAAGCGTTCATTTGTACCGGTTTCAACTGTACAGCCATCTGTTACTGACAGTTGTCAGCTAAAGTCTATTGCTGATTTATGCTATTTTAATAAAAGCGGTGAAACCGTTTATATCTCTTTGTATAAGAGAAACGGAAACACTTATGCTGCGATACCGCTTACATTGACCATTATCAAAAATTCAAAAGAATGTGTGTATGAAGTACAAGCAGGCATATATAAATATAAAATAGAAACGATAGATGAAGATGAAAAAAGAATTGTGTATAAAGAAGGAGAAATGCGATTATTGGCCTGTGATGTACTTGAAGAAGAAATTCATTAATCAAATACCCGATTTTTTTCGGATAGCACTTGAAATAGTTTTTTTGTTTACAATAATTGCCACTGTTCTTATTTTAAAATAATCTGCACGCATATAAAGAAAACCACCGAGGCTATTGGTGCTGCCCCAGGAGTTTTTGATATAATACCATTTGTTGCCCCATTTATCATAAACCAACCCTACAATGTGCATCATGTGGTTGAGTAGCGTTGTTTGATTTTCAAAGGCAAGTTGTCGTTGCTGTTGATTGGCCTTTATGGAGTCGGGAAGATAAGCCAGACCGGAATAATAATTAAAGTAAGCATCTTCCGCATCGCCATCCCAGCCAACCGTGTAACCATTTTTTAAAGCATTGTCAGTAATAAATTCAAAATCGGCAAGCGGTACATTCAGATATGCATCACCTGTCCAGTTATATTTATCTTCCAGTATAAAAGATTTGTAAAATGGATGATGTGTGTAAGAAGTTATCTCAATAAAATCGTCGGGATTTATTTTTAAATAATCTTTTAAAAACGAAACCGGTGTATAGCTTTTTCCTTTGTAAAAAAAAGCAGCAGGTGGTTTTCCATAATAATAATCCAGCAAACTGTCTATTTCATTTTGTTGGGCTGCGGAAAGCTTTTGCACACCATTTGTCACATACTGATTTACTAAACGAGTAAGTGTTGTATCCATTTCGCTATGATCATAGTTCGACTCTCCTCTTCCTTTGCCACTATAAACAGATTCGGGAACCATTCCATAATTTTTTAATACCCAAACCACATCATGAAACTGACCGCCGGGTGTAAAAAAATTTTTACCATTGAGTTGTAAATGCATTTTTATTTTTCGGAGCATGGAATATCTTGCTACAAACATTTCACTCAAATCATTCTTTCCTATTCCGTTTTTCATTAATTCACTTTCCAGCAAAGCGTTGCTTGAAAAACTCCAGCAGGTAGAAGACATGTACTGGTCTTTCACCGGCGTATAATTAATTTGCGCAGGAGGCTTCAGCCCAAGCGTGGCAACCGATATATCCTGTGCATTTATTTGCAGTGCAAATAGTAACAGGGGTAGGATGATTTTCTTCATCTCATATTGATTTCAAAAAACCTATATTTTTCCATTCTTAATACTGTCCACCACACTCGGGTCTAATAAAGTAGTAGTATCACCCAAATTGAAAGTTTCTCCTTCGGCAATCTTTCTTAGAATGCGACGCATTATTTTCCCGCTTCTGGTTTTGGGCAGTCCGGGCACAAACTGTATTTTATCAGGCTTGGCAATAGGACCAATGATGCGGGTTACTGTTTGTAAAATATCCTGCCTTCTCAATTGCTCATCACCATGTTGTCCATTATATATTACATAAGCGTAAATTCCTTGCCCTTTTATATCGTGCGGATAACCTACTACGGCACTTTCCACTACGCCGGCATGCATATTGATGGCGTTTTCAACTTCGGCAGTGCCAATACGATGGCCGCTTACATTTAGTACATCATCTACTCTTCCGGTAATGCGGTAGTTGCCATCATCATCTTTCAATGCACCATCGCCGGTAAAATATAAATTATTATAAGTAGCAAAATAATTGGTTCGGCATCTTTCATGATCGCCCCAGGTAGTACGCAGTATGCCCGGCCAGGGTGCAGCCATACACAGGTTTCCTTTATAATATCCATCAGCATCTTTCTCGGTTATTTCTTTTCCATTTTCATCAACCAATAAGGGCAATACTCCCGGCATAGGTAAGGTAGCCCAACTGGGACGTGCCGGTGTTACGCCTGCCATATTTGAAATCAAACATCCTCCTGTTTCTGTTTGCCACCAGGTATCTACAATAGGGCATTTTTTCTTACCAATATTTTCATTGTACCAATGCCAGGCTTCTTCATTAATGGGTTCGCCTACGGTTCCTAAAATTTTTAATGAAGAAAGATTTTTATTTTTTATTGGGTCGAGTCCAAAGCCCATTAAACTTCTGATAGCTGTTGGGGCGGTGTAGAGAATATCCACTTTATGTTTATCAACAATATCCCAAAACCTGCCGGCATCGGGCCAGGTAGGAATGCCTTCAAACATTAATGAAGTAGCACCGGCAGCCAGTGGACCATATACAATATAACTGTGTCCGGTAATCCAGCCAATATCTGCCGTGCAGAAATGTATAGCACCGGGCTTGTATTGAAAAACATTAACGAAAGTGTATGCCGCCCATATCATATAACCGGCAGTTGTATGCACAACGCCTTTGGGTTTTCCGGTACTTCCGGATGTATAAAGAATGAACAATGGATCTTCCGCATCCATTTCTACGGCGGGGGAGTTGATAACGGAGTTGTTCTCAATCTGATCTTCCGCAATATCCATTTCGTCTTCCCACCACACATCTCTTCCTTTGATCATGGATACAGGTGTTCTTGTTCTGGTAAATACGATAACCCGTTTTACAGTTTTATTGCCTATCAATGCATCATCAATTACGCTTTTTAATGGAATGACTTTATCGCCACGATATGCACCATCACAAGTTATAATGTATTCAGCTTTTGCATCATCAACACGGTCGGCAATGCTTTGAGCACTAAAGCCTCCGAAGATAACGCTATGAATAGCGCCAATGCGGGCACAGCCCAAAACAGCATAAGCCAGCTCGGGCACCATGCCCATGTAGATACAGACTCTGTCACCTTTTTGTACACCATTATTACGAAGCATTTGTGCTACCTGGCACACTCTTTTGTGTAAACGATTGTAAGTAACAATCCTCACTCGGTCAGTGGGGTCGTTGGGTTCCCAAATGATAGCCGGCTTTTCGCCCAATGTAGAAAGATGTCTGTCAATACAGTTTTCTGTAATATTGAGTTTACCTCCTTTAAACCATTCTATTTTTGGTTCATTAAAATTCCATTCCAACACCTTGTCCCATTTTTTTCTCCATTGAAAATGTTCGGCTATGGCTGCCCAAAATTTTTCCGGATTTTCTATACTCTCTTTATAAGCTTGCTCATATTGTGCTTGCGATGTAATTTGGTAGGGATATGACATAATCATTAAATTAGGTTATAAATGTACGAACAGAAAAAAAATATTTATGTGCAAAAATCAATTCGTATTTTAATCGCATGAATGAAACCGGTAAAATACGAAAAGTGATTGCAGCTTCATCAGTAGGCACAATGATTGAGTGGTATGATTTCTACATTTTTGGAATGTTGAGTACAACCATTTCTACTCAGTTTTTTCCAAAAGATCATCCTACAGCGGCTTTGCTGAGTACATTAGCCATATTTGCTGCCGGGTTTATTGTGCGGCCATTTGGTGCACTGGTATTTGGCCGACTGGGCGATTTAGTTGGCAGAAAATATACCTTCTTGCTTACATTGGTATTGATGGGCGGTTCCACTTTTTTAATTGGTTGTGTACCTGGTTATGAAAGTATTGGCATAGCTGCGCCCATCATTGTTTTATTGCTTAGGTTATTACAAGGGCTTGCGCTGGGTGGCGAGTATGGAGGAGCTGCTACCTATGTGGCCGAACATGCACCTGCCAATAAAAGAGGTTTTTATACCAGCTGGATTCAAACCACTGCAACGATTGGTTTGTTTGTAGCATTGGGCATTATATTACTGGTAAAGGCGGGCATGTCCGATCAATCTTTTAACGCCGAATGGGGTGGCTGGCGTTATCCTTTTTGGATTTCAATTCTATTAGTAGGCATTTCCATTTACATCAGAATGAAAATGCAGGAATCGCCATTATATGCCGAGTTAAAAGCAACGGGTAAAACATCGACCAATCCCATCAAAGAAAGTTTTAGCCGCAAGGCAAATTTCAAAATGGTTTTACTGGCTTTATTTGGAGCAGTAATGGGGCAAGGCGTAGTATGGTACACCGGGCAGTTTTATGCACAAACCTTTTTGGAAAAGACCTGCAATATCAATTTTGAACAAAGTCGTACGAACATGTTGTGGGCCATTTTATTTGCTACGCCATTTTTTATTTTCTGGGGATGGCTAAGCGATAAAATAGGCAGAAAGTGGATAATGATGACCGGTATGGCGTTAGCCGTATTTTTTTATCGCCCTATTTTCAAAATATTTTTAAATGACGCCAGTGGCAGCTATCATGAAAGTATAAAGGCTAATCATGCAAGCAGAACAGGAAGTGAAAAATCAACGGTTGCCGTATTGCCGCTGGTCAATTCAAATGATTCGTTGCGTACGATTACTACGCCGGTTGTTTTGAGTAATGGACTTTCGTTTACAGAAATTATTACCGATACCTTGAAAGCAAATTCGGTGGAGCCTTCAACACCTGTAAGGGTTGAAAAAAATGTGCATTTGCCTCAGCCTATTTATTGGAAGTTTGTAGGGCTGGTGTTTATTTTAATTCTGTTTGTAACTATGGTGTATGGGCCTATTGCTGCCTTTCTGGTAGAGTTGTTTCCAACAAAAATCCGTTACACATCTATGTCGCTTCCTTATCATATTGGAAATGGTGTTTTTGGCGGCCTAGTCCCTTTTATTGGTTTGTTGCTTACAACTACATATCCCACTGATAAATTAGTTGGACTTTGGTATCCCATTGGAGTTACTGCGCTATGCCTGATCATTGGTGTTTTGTATCTTAGAAACAAAATTGATAACAATATAAATGATTGACAGATGAATCTGTTTAAAAGATATTTTGGTTTGATTTTTCTTGTATTAGCCCCTTTTATTGTCTATGAATTGGTGCATGGCGCACTTGCCAATATAAAAGCCGGAGGAACAAAAGAAATTAATAATCCGGTTATTTGGGTGATGGTCATTATTATTTTTATGCCTATTATAATTGGTCTGGTCATATTTGGCTGGTATGCTTTTCGTGGTGAGTTTGATTATATCCCTCAAAAATCTAAAGAGCTGGATTAGTTTTTTACAATTTCAAAACACATTCGGCTTGTCATTCTATGCTTGCTCATGTATATTTGCAACCTGTGAAGAAACAACAACCGGCATATAGCCATATTATGAAAGGCATTAGCATCACGATGATGCTGATCTTGCTTTGGCTTACTGTTTGTACACCGGTTTTGTATGCATCTCAGGTGAGTGCTCAATCTACACTTGCATATGCATTACAAGATGAACAGCAGCAATCTTCAAATAATAATCCGCTGACTAACACTACAGAAGAAAAAGCACCTGCAAGCATCAGTTTATCTGAAGAATATCTACATCATTCACATACACAATTACATCCCTGGTTTAGTATCGTAACGGATTATAAACTTTCATTTGCAGATGCAGTTTATGTAGGCTGGCATGGCGAACTGCACTACCCGCCACCCAATTGCTGATTTAGTTTTCCTGTTATTTTTTCAACAATTAGTCTGCTTTATCAATAAACGATAAAGTGGTTGATGCATTATTATCACAAAAACTAAAATCAGATTTTTATGTCTCCACGTCCACGGGCAAAAGATTATTTACAAAGCCTGCCCAATGATATTACATCCTCTATTGTTGTTTTTTTAGTTGCATTGCCGCTATGTTTAGGAGTGGCTTTAGCTTCTAATGCGCCACCGCTAAGTGGTATTATTGCCGGTGTAAGTGGTGGTATTGTTGTTGGATTGGCCAGTCGTTCACATTTAAGTGTAAGCGGACCAGCTGCAGGTTTAACCACTATCGTAGCTGCTGCTATCGGCTTGCTTGGAAGTTTTCAGTTATTTCTTGCGGCTGTAGTAATAGCCGGCGTTTTACAAATCGTGTTGGGTTTTGCCAAAGCGGGGGTAATAGGCGATTATATTCCAAACTGTGTTATCAAAGGAATGTTAGCTGCCATTGGTCTTATATTAATATTAAATCAGGTGCCACATCTGTTGGGCGATGATTCACATTTTGTAACCGATGAGGGTGTGGTACAGGATAAAGGGAATATTTTTACCAATTTTGTTTTTGCCTTTACGCACATCAATACTGCTGCCATAATTATTGGCGTTACTTGTTTAATGTTTTATTTTTTATGGGAGAAATTAGTATCCGGTAAAAAAAGTTTTTTGAAATTTATTCCGGCTCCGCTTATTATTGTGTTTATCGGAGTGGGGCTCAATGTATTTTTTAGCAACAGTGGAATGTTAGCCTCGCTTGCAGGAGGCCATCTTGTAAAAATTCCTGAATCTAATTCTGCAAACGAATTTTTCTCGTTTTTCACATTTCCCGATTTTAGTCAGGTTTTTTCAAAAGATGTTTTGGTAATAGCGGTTACACTTGCATTGGTAGCCAGCCTGGAGAGTTTGCTAAGTATTGAAGCCATTGATGATTTGGATCCATTTCAAAGAGTAACACCAACCAATCGGGAGCTTAAAGCACAAGGATTGGGAAATATTGTTTCAGGAATGTTAGGCGGGCTACCTGTTACCAGTGTTATTGTTCGTTCGTCGGCAAATGTAAATGCAGGTGCAAAAACAAAAATGTCCACAATCTATCATGGTACATTGTTGTTGCTTTCTTTTGCTTTTATACCTTTTTTGCTCAACATGATACCCAAGGCTGCCTTAGCCGCCATTTTAATATTTACCGGCTACAAACTGGCAAAGCCTGCATTGTTCAAAGCTTTTTATAAGAAAGGCTGGGATCAGTTTTTGCCATTTGTAATTACCATTACAGCAATATTGGCAACTGATTTATTGAAAGGTGTAATCATTGGTATTGTTGCCGGTCTTTTCTTTGTATTGAGAAGTAATTTTAAAACAGCTGTATTTGTTGTAAACGACGAAAATAAATATCTATTCAGACTTAGAAAAGACGTTTCTTTTTTAAATAAGCCGATCATAAAAAATAAACTGGAAATGGTTCCCGAAAATTCTTATGTTTTAATTGACGCTACCCGTGCTGATTTTATTGATAAGGATATTATAGAAACCATTGAAGATTTTATGCTTCATGCACATTTAAAAAATATCAAAGTAGAGGTAAAGAAAGGCCAAAATAGATATCAGGGATTTTCTGACAAGCTGCCACCAACGATGAATAAAAGAACTATCAGAACACATGAAAAAGAAATTGTGGAAGAAGTACATTAATTTTAATAACTCTAAAGCTAAATAATGAAAGCGTACGAAAAACTATTATTAGAAAACAAAGCCTGGGCTGCCGAAAAGGTAAATGATGACCCCGCTTATTTTTCAAGACTGGCAAACCTACAGGTGCCTGAATTTTTATGGATAGGATGTAGTGATAGCCGGGTGCCCTCCAATGAAATAACCGGCACACAGCCCGGTGAAATATTTGTACATCGCAATGTAGCGAATCTGGTTATTAATACAGATGTTAACCTGCTGAGTGTTTTGGACTATGCGGTAAACCACTTGAAAGTGAAACATGTAATTGTGTGTGGTCATTATGGATGTGGTGGCATTAAAGCAGCCATTACCAATCATGATTTTAAAGCTGTACTCAATATGTGGCTGCGTAATATTAAAGATGTGTATCGCATACACCGGGCCGAGTTGGATGCAATCACAGATGCTGATAAAAAAACTGACAGGCTGGTAGAGCTAAATGTAAAAGAGCAGGTTTTTAATCTTGCAAAAACATCCATCATACAACGTGCATGGAAGCAGGAACAACGCCCACACTTGCATGGTTGGGTATATGGATTAAAGGATGGCATCATCAATCCCGTTTTTGAGATGAATGCGGGAACTCATATTGATACGATTTATGAGTATGATGATCTTTAAGATTTGTTTTCATTAAAGTCTTTTTCTGTAATAGGAGAAAGACTTTTATGAAGACTTTGACTATCTGGTGTATTACCTTTGTCTAATGTCAATAGAAGTAAAAAATCTGCTGAAAGCATACGGCGAGCAGAAAGCCGTTAATGATATTTCCTTTCATGTAAATAAGGGTGAGATTGTTGGTTTTTTGGGACCCAATGGTGCGGGTAAATCTACTACCATGAAAATGATAACTGGCTATCTTCAGCCCACAGCAGGAGAAGCTAAAGTATGTGGCATTAATGTAGCCGTGCAACCTGTAGAAACCAAAAAGAAAATTGGCTACCTCGCTGAATTGAATGCATTATACTATGATATGTATGTAAAGGAATACCTCGCTTTTGTAGCTGCGGTACATGATGTACAAAATGCTAAAGAAGCGATACAAAACGTAATAACAACAGTAGGATTAACAACCGAAGCCGGCAAAAAAATAGGCCAGCTGTCAAAAGGATATAAGCAAAGAGTGGGATTGGCGGCCGCCATTATACATCAACCCGAAGTATTAATACTGGACGAGCCTACCAGCGGACTGGATCCCAATCAGATTATAGAAATAAGAGAAGTAATAAGACAGCAGGGAAAAGATAAAACTGTTTTATTCTCTTCTCACATTTTACAGGAAGTAGAAGCCCTCTGCGACCGGGTGATTATCATCAATAAAGGCCAAATAGTTGCTGATGATAAATTAGCAAATCTTCAGGTTGCCAATTCATCAACACAAACCATCATTGTTTCTTTTAAAGAACAAGTGAATGAAAACCTGCTGAAGCAATTAGGAGGAATCAAATCTATCCATACATCGGAGATGCAAGGGGCAACTGTTTTCAAAATACAATGTGATGATGCAGATGCGGTAAAGAAAAATATTTTGCAATTAGCCGTAGATCAATATCTCAATATCATCTCACTTCAAACTGAGGCTAATAATTTGGAAGCAATTTTCAGAAGCCTGACAGGTGAAAAAAATGAGGCAGCTATAAAATAGTATGTTTATTGCCAAGTGAACCACCGGTAATGATAAGAGTTATCATTTCCAAAAAACAGTATTAGCGAATGATCGTTACGGTGCCCTTTTCCTTTTGCAATTGATTGTTGGCGTTAAAAAATTCCAGCATCCACACATACACACCAGATGGTTGGGGTATGCCATTGAGTTTGCCATCCCAGCTTTTACCATAAGTAGTAGTAAAGAAAATACGTTTGCCCCAGCGGTCATACACTGAAAAACTTTTCAAGCCCTTCATGCCAATCAAATAAGGTTGTATATCGTCATTCAGTCCATCGCCATTGGGTGTGAATGCTGTAGGTAAATAAAAGCCCGGTTTCTTTAATACCTGAATTAAAAAAGTATCAATGGTGACACAGGTGTGTTTGTCGCTGATGTTTATCAAATACTGCACATCATTACCCGTAGCAAAAAACTGAGTATAGCGAGTATCGTAGCTGCTGAGTTGGATATGTGGTTTCCAGTCATAAATTTCGCCAATACTATCACGTACATGAATGTATTGTGAGCTTCCCTGAGGCACCGTAATAGAACGATAAGTAACGCCGGGCTTTTGAATATTCACCTGCACTTTTTTAACCATGGAATCGGGGTAATTTTCGCATCCCAATGCTGTCAATTTCAGTGTAACATCAACCGTTCCGGGAAGGGAATACATAACTGGAGCCGGGTTTTTTAAAGTAGAACCGGCGCCACCATTATTAAAACTCCAGTTGTAGCTTACTTGCGGCGATCCACTTTCATCGCTAAGGTTATAAAACTGAACAGGCCTGTTGGTGCAAATAGAATCCCATTTAAAGCCGGCTCTGCCATTGGGCAGTACATGTACAGTGGTAAGTCCGGTACTGTCTATACATCCATGTGCACTGGTTGTAATAAGTTTTACATCATAATTACCAACAGATGTAAATGAACGAATGGCATCTGTTGAAGTTTGTGTACTACCATCACTAAACTTCCACAAATGCGTAAGCGTGGCACCATCCGGCGCAATGGATGTGTTGGTATAAGTAAAATTATTTTGGGTAACACAACCAGTATCGCTACTAACTGTAAAGGAAGGAATAGGAATGGGGCGAATATCAAAACGAACCGTGGCCGTTGAATCTACACAGCCTGTCTGTGTTACCTGTGCCCAATAGTTGCCTGAGGTAACCGGAGTATAATTAAAGCCATTTGCTCCGGGAATAGGGGTTGTGCTTTCATACCATTGTACATTATTGAGTATGGGATTAACCGAAAGTGAACCGCTCAAGGCATCTCCAATACAATAGTCTTTTTTATTAAGAATAGTAAGTGAAGTATCTACAGGTTTTGTGTTTATAATAACGGTGTCATAAGCTTTACAACCTGTCAGAATATCTGTCGCCTTTACAATAAAATTTTCCGGATTGGGACTAAGTGTCCAGGCAAAAGGATCGGAGATATTTGCATTAGATACTTGTGTAGCCGGTGCCCACTCATAGGAATATATGGCATTGGGAGGCCCACCTATCTGTACCCGATCTCCCTGGCAAATAAATGCATCAGGCCCTGCATCAGCAAGCGGTTTTGTACCTACATCGAGTATGGCATATAATGTATCTAAGCATCCAAAGCCTGCATAGGGTGTAACCTCAACCGGGAAAACGGCACCAATGGCAGGAGGTGGGTTTAAGGTTAAAGTTTGATTGGTGCTTATTACGTTAGAAAATAATCCATCATCAAACCAGCGATATGTTTGAAAACCTGCGGGAGCAGATAGTGTAATGCTGGTATCGCCCGGGCAAATAAAATTTCCGGTGATGGCTCCATTGCAAACCGTGTTTACATCTACATATGCATAACCAAAATGTGCTGTGAAAACACAGTCATTGGTAATAAACTCAAGCAAAATGGTTCTACCAATATATGCGTTCAGGTTTATTGAAATAGGTGTCCAGTCTTTATAATAAACTGGCGAACCGCCCGGCCCCGCAATAGCAGATTGACGAAAGCCCGGAATAGCGCCAGAAGTAAAATCAAAATCAACACAGGGCAAAGGCATATTAGTAGCTAAGTCCACTATTCTTGCTCTGAAATGTGGTTTTTGATGACCTAAATGTGTAGGATCGTCGTTTAATACTATAGCATAGTTGAATAAAATAGAAAAGGAAGTAAGTGTAGCCGGAATGGTATAAGTATAAGACATACCTTCAGCTTCATGATTGCCTCCGCTGTTGCCCAGTCTTACGCTGTTGTTGCTACCATTTGGACAAAGCTCAGGGAAGCCGCCATAAGGATCCACTCCGCCCGGTGCTGTGATAATGGTATGTTTTCCGGGAATGGGTGGTGAAGGTGCTAAAATAAGATTGCCTGCACCATCAACTGTTCCGGTACGGCAAGCCCAGTTGGTAAAATTGCCCAATTCAAAATCGAGATTGGAGGGGCAAAGACCCGTTTGGGCTTTACTATATTGCAGATTTCCTGCAACAAAAAGCAGGAGCATCAAATAATATTTTACATCTGTTATTCTCATTTTGAAATGGGAATCAAAAATATTCAAAAAGAACCAGACTATTAAAAGGGATTTTTTTTGAAAGATCAAAAAATACAGTCATAATTTTGGATAATCATTATGCAATCGATGACAGCCAAAAATTTTTTTCTCACGATTTGCTTTTTGGGCGGTACCATGCTGGCGGCTTATGGTGGCTGGAACTATATTTGGGGACGCATCAATTTTGGTAACGAAACATTGAAAGCAGAAAGATTAAAGGCCAAAGGCTATACTGAATACGATTCGAAAGAGTTACTTCAAAAAATTAAAAAAGAAAAAACCAACGCTCTTATTATGTTTGCGGCCGGAACGCTATTAATTTATTTCGTAATTGCGCAAATTAGCCGCAGTAGAAATGCTTTAAAAACATATCAAATAAAAAATACAACAACATGAGTTTTATTGCCGACATTTTTGCCCGACAGATTCTTGATTCAAGAGGAAACCCAACCGTAGAAGTAGATGTGATAACCGACGAAGGAGCCATAGGTCGTGCTGCGGTGCCTAGTGGTGCCAGCACCGGTGTGCATGAAGCTGTAGAATTGCGAGATGGAGACAAGAAAAAATATATGGGTAAAGGTGTATTGAAAGCGGTAAGTAATGTAAACAAGATAATAGCTCCTGAGCTACTTGATTATGACGTGGCCGACCAAACCGGCATTGATGAATTGATGATAAAGCTAGATGGTACCACTAATAAAGCAAAACTGGGTGCCAATGCTATGTTGGCAGTAAGTATGGCTGTAGCAAAGGCGGCTGCTGAAGAGGCTGCTTTACCGCTTTATAGATATGTAGGGGGCACCAATGGCAAAACACTTCCGATTCCTATGATGAATATTTTGAATGGAGGCGCACATGCAGATAATAAAATAGACTTTCAGGAATTTATGATTATGCCGGTGGGTGCTCCCAGTTTTAGCGAAGGATTGCGCTGGGGTGTAGAAATTTTTCATACGCTGAAATCTGTATTAAAGAAAAAGGGGTTTAGTACCAATGTAGGCGATGAAGGTGGATTTGCTCCCAATATTCAAAGTAATGAAGAAGCAATAGAAACAGTAATGGAAGCTATACAAGCTTCAGGATATAAAGCCGGCTCGCAAATTGTAATAGCCATGGATGCTGCCAACAGCGAACTATGGAATGCTAAAAAGAAAAAATATGTATTTCATAAAAGTGACGGCAAAGAATTAAGTAGTGAACAACTGGTAAAATTTTGGGAAAAATGGGTAAAGCAATATCCTATCGTTTCCATTGAAGACGGAATGGCCGAAGACGACTGGAATGGCTGGGCAGCACTTACGCAGTCTATTGGAAAAAAATGCCAGCTCGTAGGTGATGATTTGTTTGTTACCAATGTAAATCGATTGCAGGAGGGGGTAGATAAAAATATTGGGAATGCATTGTTGGTAAAAGTGAATCAGATAGGAACCATCACCGAAACAATAAATGCCGTAACACTGGCACAACACAACGGGTACAACACCATTATGAGCCATCGTAGTGGTGAGACTGAAGATGCAACCATTGCAGATTTAGCAGTAGCACTGAACTGCGGACAGATAAAAACTGGTAGTGCATCACGTACTGATCGTATGGCCAAGTACAACCAGCTGTTAAGAATTGAAGAAATATTGGGCAGCTCTGCTGTTTATCCAAAAGGAAGAATTAAATTTGGAAAATAAAACTGTGAATCCCTTTTTTGGGGAGATAAAATATCTTATTAAGCAAACCTCATGAAATTAATATCCCGACTTCCGGCTTGGTTACGCAACAAATACTTTATTGCCTTTGCGGCATTTTGCGTTATCATGTTGTTTCTTGATAAAAATGATATTTTCACCCAGTTTGGGCGCAAGAAAGAATTACACAATTTGCAAACCAGTAAAAATTATTATATCCGTCAAAATGAAGTTTTACGAAAAGAGTCAGAAGCGTTAAAACATGACCCTCAAAGTATTGAGAAGCTCGCTCGTGAAAAATACCTGATGAAAAAGGATAATGAAGAGCTTTTTTTAATATCGGAAAAACCCGATAACAGCAAGAATTAAGAATATTGGCACAATAAGGCAAACACTCTTCCGTTAATAATCTGGACATTCGGATTCAAAATCACTAAGACATTTTATTTCTGGACCAAAAAACGGTTTGCCAATGACCAACTTTACTCCCGAAGACCTTTTATTGTATCTGTACAAAGAAACAACAGCAGTTGAAACTGTAGCAATTGAAGCAGCCTTAAAACAGGACTGGACGCTTCGTGAAAAACTGGAAGTGTTGAAATTGTCTATGCAAAGGCTTGACAAAATTACGGTTGCGCCTCGTACAGAAATTGTATTGGATGTATTGAACTATGCGAGGGAACACTCCACAGAAAAAGTTTGATACGCAGTTAAAATTTTTTAAGCCCCGCCTATTTTGTTGAGCGGGGCTTTTTATTTTATGTCTTAGTGGTTTTATTTTTTTGCAACGAAAGCACACGAAATGACACGAAAGGGTGGTTTATGTTTTTTTCAGTCCAGAACTGAATTCAAAAGGGCTAGTCATTAAGTCGCGAAGAAGCAGGAATATAAATCTTAGTGAACCTTAGTGTCTTTGAGCCTTAGTGGCTTCGTTTTTTGCCACGAAAGCACACGAAATGTCACGAAAGGTGGTTTATGTTTTTTTCAGTCCAGAACTGAATTCAAAAGGGCTAGTCATTAAGTCGCGAAGAAGCAGGAATATAAATCTTAGTGAACCTTAGTGTCTTTGAGCCTTAGTGGCTTCGTTTTTTTGTCACGAAAGCACACGAAATGACACGAAAGGTGGTTTATGTTTTTTTCAGTCCAGAACTGAATTCAAAAGGGCTAGTCATTAAGTCGCGAAGAAGCAGGAATATAA
>JAKIZK010000041.1 GCA_022708055.1 Bacteroidota bacterium | reverse complement strand
TGTGTAATGGTACCTAATGTTGGCAGGTTGATAAGCAAACCGCCGGTAACATTAGTGTATGTTTGTGTTCCATTAAATGTAATACTCTTATTATCTAAAGTGCGGGTGATTTTAAAATTCTGGAAGCTTACATTTAGTTGTGCGCCAGCATCTTTCCATCTTACACCTTGATTCATGGATACCACAATTACACCTGTTCTGGTTCTTCCGGGAATGCAGGCAGTACCATCAAACGTAATGGTTATTTTTCTTGGATTGCTCATTGTATCAATTACAATATCTGCATCGCAAATCAATCCTTGCACACCACCGGGCCTGCCCGAGAAGCCCGTTGTAGTTTCCAAAATGCCGTTGATTTCGTTTGCCACGCCATCAGATTCGGTAGAAAAACGGGAATCATCGTCACTGTGTTTGGTTACTTCTTCTGTATTGTCAGTTGTATCCGATTTTGATTCTTTCTGACATGAAATAAATGCGATAGAAAGAAATAGAATTGCCGAAAAGAGGGAAAGGATTTTTGTTTTCATAAAATTATTATTAAATCAAAGGGTAATGATAAGAAAGTAAACTAATTTGGTTTCTTCCAAATTAAAAGATTCTTCAATATTTTATTTCTTGAACGGAATAAAAAGAAAAAAAGTATGCAGGAAGTCGCGAATTTCTACGAAGCTTCAACTGAAAAAATACGAAATGTATGATAATGTAATGGCCCGAATTGTCAAGATTTATTTATTTAATATGGAGTATATAACAGTGTCTTCAAACTTTTCTCTAAAACAAAAACTTTCTTTTAGATGTCCTTCTTTAATAAAACCATTTGCTTCCAGTACGGCGGCAGATGCCAGATTTTGGGGGCTGATTCTGGCTTCTACGCTATGCAAGTTCATGGTTTGAAATCCAAATTGAAGTGTGGCTTTAATTGCCTCTTTTATGAGGCCTTTTCCCCAATGCTGTGGATGTATTAAATATCCAATTTCGGCTCTGAAAGCAGATTTATCCATACGCCAGAATCCAATATGTCCAATCATTATTTCCGGGTCATCTTTTAAAGTAATGGCCCATGCCACGCCATCGCCGGCTTCAAGATCGGTTAAAACTTTTCCGATGAATGCTGCTGCTTCTTCGATAGACTGACATGGTTCTTTACCTATGTATTTCAATACTTCCGGATTTGATCTTAGATAAAAAACTTCAGATGCATCGGATAATTTAATCTGACGCAATAATAATCGGTCTGTTTGAATTTCCGGCAAAGGTGAAAATCTGGTTTGTAATATCATAATTAAAGATAGATAAATGCCTTTGTCGGCATCTTCCGTTCATAATATTTTCAATATTGTAGGCTCCGGTCCAAAATAGTGTATTAAAGTCAGATAGGCATTCATACAAAAATTAATATGGATATTAAACATTAGAACATCCGTTTCATAGCAATTGGTTATTTTCGGCAAGCGAAAATCAACATCTAGGTATGGCTTCTAAAAGCATTTTTTTTATCAACGCCTTAATCTGCTTCTGTTCTTTTTGTATTTCCCCCAATCTTTTTTCTCAAAATTCAAGAGTGGACAGTTTAAGCAAATTGCTTTCACTTGAAAAAACCGATACCGGAAAAGTAAAACTAATGTGGCAACTGGCCAGTGCATCTAATGCCGATAATCCGGATACTGCCTTGATGGTGGCACAGGAAGCTTTATTTAAAGCACGGAGCATACACTATACCGAAGGTGAGTCAAATGCTTTAAAAGTTTTAGCCAATTCATTCTTCTATATTGGCAACTATCCATCCGCACTCGATATTAATCTGCAACGGTTGAAGCTGGAAGAGAAAAGAAATAATCCCCGTAACCTGGCGGGAACGCTTATGAATATTGGCATCGTTTACGTTTTTCAGGAGTATTACAGAAAAGCACTTGAATATTATCAAAAATCTGACTCCGTAATCAAGAAAAACAAATTAACAAGCCTCCACAATCAGATTTTACTGGCACAGGGTGATGTGTACGACCGAATGAACATTGCAGATTCTGCATTTTATTTCTTCAATGAATCATACAAAGAAGCCGTAAGCAATAGCAATCATTATATGATGGGTGCTTCTATGACCGGACTGGGACATAGCTATCGTAAAATGGGGAACAACCAGCAATCGCAAATAAATTACCGGGGTGCCATTAACTTTTTAAAAGATGGTGTAGATAATGATTTGTTTTGTGAAGCTACGTTGGGATATGCACAACTTTTCAGAATGATGCATAAAAACGATAGTGCCGTTTATTATGCCAAAGAATCCATGATGATTGCAAGAAATGACAAGCGGCTTTCACGTGAGCTGGATGCTACCCGGTTTATTACAGAATATTATAGTAATATCAGAAACTATGACAGCGCTTTTACCTATGTAGGCTTTGTACAGCAGTTAAATGATTCTGTAAACAGTAAAAGCAAAATTCGTGAAATGCAAATCCTTTCTTCCTCAGAGCAGTTTCGTCAGCGAAGCTTGGAAGAAGAAAAGAAATTAGCATCACAAAAACGTATGCAGCAATTACAATTTCTTTTAATAGGAATTTTTATCCCTGCAATTTTCCTACTCACCTTTTTATTAAACCGCACCAAAGTGCATTTGAAATTAATCAGACTATTGGGTATTTTATCTTTACTATTTTTCTTTGAGTATCTTACATTATTGCTTCACCCTGCCGTTGCTGAATTTACACACCACAATCCATTGTATGAAATATTAATTTTTGTAGTCATTGCCGCCATATTAATTCCGCTGCATCATAAACTGGAGCATTGGCTTATTGAAAAACTTACACATCACAGGCATCAAATCTTTATGAAGGAAAAAGTAACAGAAACAGTCGAATAAAAAACCCGAGTGCTTTTCGCAATCGGGTTTTATTAATTTTTTACAGGTTTGTTTATTGATCAGGCACCACGGGCTTACCTGTATCTCCTGTTTTTAAAGTATCACCTGTTGAGGGCATGGTTGGCGCCGGTGCGGGTTCTACTTTGGGTGTATCCGTTCCGGCAGGTTTGTCGCCTTTCTTATTATTGTTGCAGGCAACAATAGTAAAACTGAGTGCAAACAAAACAAGCATGGTTCGTAATACCGGTTTTGCAAATTTTTTAATCATAAATTTGGTTTTTGGGCTATAAGAATACAACAATTTGGGCGCAATTCCAAATGAAAGCGAAGAATCTTAATTTTAGCATACAAACCAACAAATGAAAAAGAGCCTTTTTATATGTATAACCCTACTGGCCTTCACCTTTTTATCTAAAAAATCTTATAGCCAATCGGTTTATTTATTTCAATACAATTTTCATAGTAATGAAGATAGTACTGACTACACTTGCCTGTTTTTCAGAAACGAAAATGGCAGTGGAAAGCTTCGGTTAAACTACAAATCATCACAAGGCGATACGGTTAAAAAGGAATTACAAATTGAAGAAAGTTTTTTTACTGATGCGGATAATAATAACAGTCCAAGAATTCTGGCAATAAAGACCATCATTGCACCTGAAGATTTAGCAAATAGTCAGACCAACCCCATTGCGCCGATATTACTTTTTACTTATCATGATGCAACAGGATACTTTGAACCAAGTGGAATTGCAGCTCATTTAAACAAACCCATGATGGATTCGGCTACAGTCTTTTCCTATAAAGCCTTTTCAAAAAATGAATTGACAAAAGAAACGGCTGCTTCCTTTTTTGATAAAGCAGACCCTTTCTTTGTATCTTATTTCAGTGGCAACACCCGTGGAGGCACCATCTTGAATATGCTGGAACAAAAAAATCTCAAGTTGTATTTATTCATAGTTGCAGACACCTTAGATAAAACTATTGGTAAATCCGCAGCAGCTGATATGAAGAATATTATTCGCACTTTTACTCAGTTTTCACAAATGCTGGGAATCAAAAAAGAAAATTTTAAAGAACAGATTTTTGCAGGAAAAAATTGTGAAAGCAAACTCATCCTAAATGCCATCAACCGGCTAACCCCTACGAAAAATGATATTGTAATCTTTTATTATACCGGGCATGGTTTTCGCACCAACCAGCAAGACAGTTTTCCTTTTATAAAATCTACCCGCATCAATACAGACAGTGCAACTATAGTAAAAAATTCATTGAGAATTAAAGAAGACATTTTCAATCGTATCATTTCCAAGAAAACAAAAGCAAGATTAAACATCATCATCAGCGACTGTTGCAATATTGATATAGAAAAACCAAAAACGATAGGCAACCCGGTAGGGAAAACCAGAGGTGAATGGGAACTGAATGAAAAAAACACCCGTGATTTATTTTTGGGGTTCAAACCGCTGTCAATTTTAATAACTGCTGCTAAGAATGGAGAAAAAGCCATTTGCGACCCTGAGTACAATAGCTATATGTCATTTGCATTTTTGGCTGCATTAAAACAATACACGGGACGAGGCGAGTATAAAGTAAGCTGGAATAAATTGCTGGATGCAACCGGAAAAAAAACTTTGCAGATTTCAAATCAGGTTTGCTGTTCAAAACCTTGCTGTGGCCCTAGTTGCACTACCGGAAAGCCTGAACGATGTGTTCAAAATATAGTTTATTCTATCAGGAATTAGCGCTCAGTCTTATCTATGATGCGAAATGGAATATTAAAAACCGAGCCTTCAGGATTGCCAGGTGCTATTATACCGCGGTTTGAAATATCATAAGACTGATCAATCAATTTTTCAAGTGCCGAAAAATTTCCTTTGCTGCCAATGGTTCGTTGCGCAATGCGTTCCATGTCAATTTTTGTTAAGGAAGCAAAAATTTTAAAAACTTCCAAACCGGTGGGCTTCCCAATTGTAATAACAAAATTTGAAAAAATTTTTTCTTCACCGGGTTCTATTTTCAATTCTTCGGGAGTGATGATGGGATTTGTATTTGTATTTGGAAAAATGGAATTGATTATTCCATCGGGTTGCAAATCCAGAATATTTATATAAACCGGTTCGTCGCCATTATTTTTTGCCTGAACTACAAGCGCATCGCCAACCTTACAAGTAAGAATGCCATTGTCGTTTTTCTTATCATTGCTTTGCTTAACAATTTTTCCATTTACATAAGGCAGCAGCTTTACATCAAGCTTTACTTGCGAACTTTTCAATTCTAATTGTTGCAAAAATTTATATTGACAATATCGTTGAAATATTTTCTTCAGTTCATTGCCATCACCTGCATTGAAATATCCAAAAACAAACCCATTAGAAGCCATGATGAGCGAATCTTGTGTAATTCCTTTTGAAATGAGCAATTCGGGAATCTCACCTATTTCTGCCTGCGAAATTTCTCTGATTATTTGCTGATAGTTTTTCATTTCTTCAACAGAAAACTTTGTGGCTCCATTTTCTGCTTGCTTAAAAAATCCAATTGAAACGTGCTTTTGTTTATACACCGGCTCCGTAAGAAAAACCCAACCTGCGGCAGGCGCAAGCAAATCCGGTATTTTATTCAGCTTCACTAATGATCGAAAAGGCTCGGCTGCTACAATAGTTCCGGTTGCCAATGTTTCTGATTGATTAGGATTTTTTGTACCAGCAATATAAAGTGAAATTTTTGCCCCACTATCCAAACCCAACACGGTGCCGCCTTTGACAAAGAGTTGATCCTTATCGATTGCTTCAATTTCAAAATAGGGTTTTTGACTTATGTATTTTCCACCAAATAATTCCCGGTCAAGCCCATTGCCTTCAATAACAGGATGCTGATCGGGCACCATTTCGTTGAGGTCAACCACAATATCGGCATAGAGAGAACGGTAGGTAGTAGCAGGCTTTAGATTATCAAGCACTTTTGTAAGTGCAATACTAAGTGAGCCTCCCTCCTTTCCATCGGGATAAACGGATTCTGTATTTCTTTCTTCGGCCAGCGAACCGGATACAAGAACATAAGAAGCAAGAGAATTATTATTATTTTTTTCTGCTTCCGCAAAAACCCCTGTTGCTGAAGCACTAAAAGTTTCAGGCTGTTTAAAAGTTGCTGAAACTAAAGGAGGCTGATTACCTCTTACCTTATGCAAGCCGCGAACACCTGACCCGGAATGACAGGCATCAAGAAATACAACGACATCGCCTTTCTGCCCTAGTTTATTTCTAAGTTGATTCAGAAAAATGCCAAACTGATCATCACGAAAATAATAGTTCTGTTCTTTGGCATAGTTGCCGGTGCTGCCCGGCTTGGGTGCATCATAACTAACAATAGACTCATCAAGCCCGTCCACTTCATCCTTATTATTGTCTTCTATTTGTTCGCCATGTGCAGAAACATGAATAAAAACCACATCTCCACTATGCACTCGTTTTACTAAATTTTTAAAGGATTGATTGATTCCGAAAATCGTCGCCTGCTCATCCATCAAAATACTGATGTTGGCATCGGGAAATCCTTGTTTTATTAATGCAGCTTTGATATAGGGTACATCATTATCGCTGGAAATTTTATCCCAGAATTTGTATTTTCCAATACCGATAATGAGTGCATATTTATTTTGACACAAACTCGCTTGGGTAAGCCCCAAAAAAATAAGCATCAGGCATAAACGAAAAACGAATTGCATAAAAGCAATTAATGATGTTGCTTCTCTTTTAGCTCCGGCTGCACTTCAGGCTTCAGTAGTTTGAAGTAAGTAACTTTAAAACGATCGTTAACAACCGAACCCTGTACTTCTGCTTTGCGAATGACTTCACAAAAACCATCTTCAGCATGAGCATCTCCATGATCATCTAATGATGTACCATCAACAAAATAGGCTTTGCCATTGATGCGTACAGCCAGTAAACATCCGGCTCCTTTCATATTAAAATTGCAAGTGCCACAGGATGCTTCTACAACCTGTACTTTCTTTTTGGGGTTTTTTACACTTACATCCGTTTTTGTTTGGGCAGTTAAACCCATGGTAGCAAAAGAAAATGCGATACAGAATAAAAATTTCATGTAATAAATTTTAAGAAGCAAAGTTATTAAAACTCAGTGTATTTAAACTTTTGACCACCAATAGAGGCTTCATACATTAATCCACCTTTTATTTGTGTAAAAATCATCACTCCATCTGCATATTTTACATTGGCCGAGGCGCCGGCTGTGGCAGCTACCGCTGATGCCTGTGCCGAAAATTCAAGCCGGTTTTCTTTAAACCGATCCATGGCTGCCCGGTTTTCAAAAAAGATAACTTCACGATATGCTTGTCCGCCCCATTGAAAACCGATACTTACCTGTGCCAGTTTTGCTTTACCAATCATTTCACCACCCTCAAATACAATTCCGTTACCTGCAGCTCCACCAATGCCGATTGCACCTTTTCCCACATTTGGAAAAATGACATAGCCATAAGCGCTTTTAAACAAATTTTTCATCATGCCGTCTGTGCTTATAAAATCAGATTTTGCTGTAACCGCATCATCCTTTAATTTTTCCAGCTTCTCCCCTTTTTGAGCATTAAGCGAATTGATACTACCGAAAAATGAAAACAGGGAAAATAAAATGAAGATTTTCTTATTGGTAAATTTCATAAAAAAGAATTTGCACAAAAATAGACAAAGACTTTGCCAAATATTTCTTAATAATCGGTTACCATAAATTCCAATCGGCCAGTAATGGCTCCATGCGTGCAGTAGGCTTTTGCAAGCCACGGGTAAGCTTTATAACTTCATCACTTACATATTTTTTCAGTGCTGATATTTTTATCGTGCTGAATTTCTTTAAAGCTTCAATGATGCTAAATGTAAAAACACCGTGACCCAAATCGCTTCGCTCCTGCGCAAGTTGCACGCCTCCTGAAGCCGCAATAACCGTTGCGCCGGTTCCTTTACCTACATTGGCAAATAAATCTTGCATCAAATCAAAACTGCTTTGAAGCCCCAACTTGCCTTTGCCGGTAGTCGTATTGGTTACAATACCACCTTTTGTTGCCGAATTACTACTCAAACTATCAGGTAAAAAAGAGGCTAACGATTGGTTGATTTTGTTTACGTCTTCCTTATCCACTTCACCACTATGACAGGCATCCAGCAGGAGCAATTTTTTTCGGGCGGATAATGAATCTAACAGATTCTCCAAAAGTTCATAAGGCAAACCTTCCAATTCCGGCTTCTGAAAATTTACATTGTACGTGGAAAGATAATAATCCATGGAACCGGAAAGTAAACCATGACCCGAGAAGGAAATAATCACTTTATCATTTATTCCAGCCTGCAATAATTTTTTCTTGATAGATTGAACTGATTCCCGATTCACCTTTTCATTAAACAAAGTATCAACAAGCACAAATTGTTTTCCAAATTTTGTTGCCAGTGCAGCAGCCAGGTCACGAATATCCCGTACACACCAGCGCAGGTTGTGGGTGCTATCGGCAAATTGATTAGTGCCAATGCCGGCAAAATAAACCTTGGACACTATAGGCTTTTCGGGTGTATAATTTACGCTTAATGGTACCCGATAGTTTTCAATTCCATTTTGATTGAAAACAGAAACCTCAATAATATTTTCTCCGGATGCAAGGCTTACTAAAACTGTTGTATCCAGATATTTTCTTTTTATTCCTGACAAATCAATTCCTTTAATTCCCCAAATTGGCGTTTCATTTATTAAGATATTCAACCTTTGCAAAAGCAGCTTTTTGTCTCTTGCAATTATTTTCAAAATGAGATTGCCCGATTTTTGTTCAAATGAGATTTGGTTTCTATTTGCTATCTCACCGGTAGGCAAATCGTATCCATTTTGAAAAGAAGTGGTGTCAATTCCCAGCTTTTTGATTCTTTTTTCATAAGCATTGCGCAACGAACGAATCAATGCAGTATCGTGGCTACCCATAGATTCCAGCAATTTATCGGGTCGGTTATATTTTACATCCAGCTGTTCAAATGTGATGACTTGATTATTGCCCGTTACGTAATGAATTTTTCGGGCGGCACCTGTGGTACCTTTATAAAATCCGGAAACCGTATCAACAATCAAAAAATCATTTTCATCAATATCAATATATGAGAAAAGATATTTTCCGGTATAAATGTCAAAAACAGAAATATAATTATTCTGATAAGTGATAATCAGCTTCTTACTGTCGGCACTAAACTGTGCATCATTAATAATTTCAAATGATGAATAATTTGTTCTGGGAATTTTAGCGAATGCAGCATCATCTACATTTTCTGACTGACCAAAACCATAAGGGCAAAGAAAAAGCAGGTTTACGCCATAGTTACAAATCTGCACTTGCTTATCAGGTGATGTTTTAAACGAAGCGCTTTTAGTAAGCAGATTATTATATACTGTTCTCGAAATCAATTTTTCACCATTTGTATCGCTACTGTCAAATTGAATACCACTTGCATCTTGTAAAATATTGGTTGCAGTATCAACAGACACTTCTCCGGAAATCAGATCTACCGTTTTTGTAGCTGCATCACTATACAATATAAGCTTTCTGTTGTCCTCACTCAGGCGGGCAGAAAGATAGGAGTTGGAAAAACTTTTAAATGAGGATACTTCAGTTTTTGTATTCAAATCCCATATAACCGGCTCCCCGTTTGCGCCACCTGTTATAATTTTACTACGATTAAAACTCAAACTGCAATCCAATGAAGCATCCGCTTGCGGTTCAGGTTTTGCAATCAGGTTACCATTTTCGGCATCCCATATTCCTATTTCTTTTTTTCCGGTAAGTGTGATGATCCACTTTTCATCGTCACTAAAAAAAGCTTTTTGCAAATAGCCTTCGCCTGTGGTAAAATGAAATAGAATGTTACCGGTGCGACCATCCAAAACATTCAGTTGATTTTCTGAAGCAGGAATTAATAGCTTTTTGTTGCTTTTTGCAAAGATGGAAATATTTTTTGCGGCAAACAATGCAGATAATTTTGTTTTTACAAACAACTGCTTCCCGGTTCCGGTCTCCCAAACTGTAATGGAATCGTAATAAATTTTTTGTTCAAGCAAACCTGTAGGTAGTTCTATTTCATCGCCTGAGCTTTTCATTCCAGAAAAAAGTGTAAGCAAGTTGCCATTTGGACTATATTGTAATTCGCCATATGCATCAGTACCTTTTAGCCCTATAAATTTTCCGGTAGTCCAGTGCAACAGTTGCGTGATGGGGTTCTCGTTATTTTCATCCGGTATGCAAATAATTGTCTTGTTATCGTCGCAAATTTTAAGGTCAGAATAGCTGCTGCCAAGATTAATTTTTTTTATAATTGCTCCATTTTGCACATTGCACACATACAAAAGATGAAGGTCTGTTTCAATAAAAATATTTTTATTGTCGGGTGAGAAAAAAACACGACTCACTAAGTTTTCTTTTTGAATGCCTTTGATACTAAAAACTTTTTTTCCCGTTTGCACATTAAATACAACCGGGTCGCCAACTCCCCATCCGTAAATAAAAAAACGGGAATCGCTGCTAAACATTTGCATGATATGTTCAATATCTGTTCTTTGCGGTGGATCAATTAAATGGCTCAGTGTGCTGCTTTCGGTTTCCGGCTCAAAAGGTTTGCCATCATTCATTCTGTAAACCGAGAAATGATCGCCTTCATAAAGTATCACCAATAATTTTCCGTCTGCTGAAAATCTGGCAGCATCCGCTTTTATGATTGAAGCGTCACCGGAAATACGAAAATCTTTTATCAACATACCCGTATTCGCTTCCCACAATTTGGCTGTGCCATCCAGTGAAACTGTAACCGCATATTTACCATCGGGGCTGAAATAAGTGCTGATGACTGCGGCAGTATGGCCCACAGGCAAAACAAGCCGGGGCTGCTGACAATGGGATGTACTGCAAAAAACATTCATCAACAAAATAACAATGAACAGCCGCTTATACATTCTGAAAATTTCAGAAAAGTTATACCAAAGTAAAATGATAGCAAAAAAATTCAATCGGCCGATACTATCGCTTATCTTGCCGCCATGCATCCGCATATTCAAAATCTGCTAACCTGTATTGAACTGGAAGAAAAAGAACAGGCAAATCGATATCAGCTTGATCAGTCGCATAGTTTAAAACAACTGAAAGCTGAAGGTCTTGCCCTGCATCCCATTATTGTAACCAGAAAAAATTTTGGCTATGCCGATTATCCTGAAATCAGTTTCAAACTGAATTTTCCGCCCGAAACAAATTTGTTTAAAGACGGCGCTGCAATTGAATGTTTTTTGTCGAGTGAGGAATCTATAAAAGGAATTTTGCTAAGCATTGATGGCAGGCAGGGAACCTTTCGTTTGTTTGCCCCCGACTTTCCTGATTGGATTGAAGAAAATGGCGTAGGCATCAAACTGGCGCCCGATACACGAACCACAGCCATTATGAAAAAAGTGATAAAGGAATTGGAGCAAAACAAACAATTGGAAAAGTTGTTTGAAAAAATTCATCAAGCAGATGCCGTCAATACTAATAATGAACCAATTAACCTTTCCTCATTTGATTTTCAAAATAAAAAACTCAATGAAAGTCAACAACAGGCCGTTGGCAAAGTGGTGCAAAATAATGGCATTACGATTTTGCATGGCCCGCCCGGAACCGGCAAAACCACAACACTTGCAGAAGCCGTTTTACAACTTATTAAGAATGGTGAAAAAGTTTTGATATCCGCACCCAGCAATACCGCCGTTGATCATTTTGCAAAAACCTTGATACAAAAAGGTGTAAAACTTTTAAGAGTGGGTAACAGCAGTAAGGTTGATGATGAAATATTTTCGCATACGCCTGAAGGCAAAATGAGCAATAGCAACATACAAAAAGAAATAAAGCAACTGAAGATAAGAGCAGAAGAGTTTCGCCGCATAGCGCTCAAGTACAAACGCAGTTTTGGAAAAGCAGAAAGAGAACAACGCAATCTGCTTTTTAAGGAAGTAAAGGAATTAAGAAACGAAATAAAAAAATTGCAGCGTTACCATGAAGAAAAACTGCTGGATGAAGCCGATGTAATAGCAGGCACACCTATTGGGTTATACGATGAAAATTTGCACAACCGGAAATTTGATACATTGATAGTTGATGAAGCGGGTCAATGTATAGAGCCATTGGCCTGGTGCATTTTTTCAAAAGCAGAAAAAATAGTGCTGGCCGGCGATCACTGGCAACTGCCGCCCACGGTGTTGAGCCATGAAGCAGCCGCACGAGGATTTAATCGTTCCATATTAGAAACCACCCTTGCCCACAACGATGCAGCGCATTTATTAAACACGCAGTATCGCATGCGTGAAGCCATAGCCGGATTCAGCAGTCAGTATTTTTATAATAGTCTGCTGCAAACAGCAAAACATTTACAAAACAAAGGAACACATATTACCTTTATTGATACTGCAGGATCGGGCTACAATGAAAAACACGGACCCGATGGAGTTAGTCTGCAAAACGAAGGCGAACTGCAAATCGTAAATAAAATTCTGGAGCAGGAGCAATGGAATCTTTCTGCATCTGCATTTATATCACCTTATGCCGGACAAGTAGTAGCCGCTACGGAAGTACTGCCGGCACCGCTTCGCAAAAGCACCATTGACAGCTTTCAGGGTCAGGAAAAAGAAAACATTATTGTATCGCTGGTAAGAAGTAATGATGAAGGTGAAATCGGATTTTTAAAAGATTACAGAAGAATGAATGTTGCCATTACCCGTGCCAAAGAGCAACTCATTGTAATTGGCGACAGTGCAACAATAGGTGCTGATAAATTTTTTAATGAATTTCTTTCCTATGTAGAAAAATTCGGTAATTACAGAACGGTTTGGGAGTTTGAGGTGTAGGGTTAAGTTTTTATGAAATTGATTATCTAAACAATTAAGTAACAGCAACCGGACTACAAAACATGGGTTGTCATCGTAACATAATCAAACGACGAAGCATTGACTTCGGCAAGACTGTAGCCGGTTGTTTTTTCCGTCAGGGAGCGGAAAGCTATTATTTATTTAATCACAGGGACTTGTAGTCTCGCCACAGGCGCGGGATCTACTCATAGGATGCTGGTAATGAATAATAATAAAAAAGCTGCAACAGCAAAAAAAACTTGTGTAGTTGCGGAAGATAAAATAATTTTGAAATGGACAAAAAAAATCTGGCGAAGGTGAGGGGTGAATAAAAATATTCAAACTATTCATCTCTTACTTTCAAAAGAAAATAATAGATTTACCATATAAACTCTTTAAGGCCTATATACATAGGAACTCCCTGTTGTAAGCCGTTTTTCGTCAGTTACATGATTTGGAAATTCCAATAATAATAAGTACAATAATGCTAAGGAAGATTTGAAAAATAAATCCTCTGCCAATTTCTTTCGCTCCTGCTTTTATGCCAGCTTTTGTCATGCCTTTAAGTTCTTCAATTGTCTGCTTAGCTAAGTCTACTGCTTGGCGTTTTGCATTTGCCATCCATCTTTTCAAAACTTCATCATCAACACTAAAGTCGGAATAAGTAAATGTTTCCTCTTTGTAATCCTGAGTCGTTTGTTTCTTTTGTTGCTCTTCTTGTCGTCTATGCTGTTCCTGCTTCCTCTGTTGCTCTTGCTTTCTAAATTGTTCTTTTTCTGTTTGATATTGTCTAAATCTTGAATATTGCAAATCATATTTTACTCTTGCTTCCTCGTCTAAAAGAATAAGTTTAGCTTCATTAATAAGCTGCATTTGAGGATTCGTGTCAACGCCAGGATTTCGGTCAGGATGCCACCTCATCGCTTGCTTTTTGAAAGCAGCTTTTATTTCCTCCGATGTTGCGGTTGGAGTAATTTCTAAAAGAGCATAATAATCAACAAACATTATTAACGTTTATCTAATTGTTGATTATCGTTGGGCTTGTTGTCTTTCTTTTCATTATCTGGTTTCCATTTCCAAATAGCGGTAATTGCAGCAATCATACCCATTGCAAATATTACTCCTATTGGTCCGCCTCCGTGTTTTGTACCTTGCGCATCATTAAGGGCAGCAATAATAATCCCGCCGATAAGAAATGCAACTATAGTTAGGCCGATTTTAGATGCTGTACGCATAAGATTTAGGTTTTGGTGGTAAATTATTTTGCAGTGATTTTGACTGTAGTTTTTATACTTGTGAATGTCGTTGACCAATTGTTGTCATCCAAACGATATTCAAATGTAACAATGTGGAGGCGGTCGTTATTTTGTAACATGAAAACCTCAACTAAGACAGGCTTGTTAGTACCGATTTGCCTTTTATATCCATACTTTATTGCGTTATGACCGTTAAGAGTTGATGTAATGGCTTTGTGCCATTCCAGGACTTTTGCGTTTGCTCTTGGTGCTTCGCTTTCAATTTGGCTTTTGAAAGTTGAATTGACCTCATCTGCTTCTGCTTGTGTGAGAGCTTCAGATAATTTTTTGAAATCTCCAGCAGTTCCTGTCTCGGTGCGAATAAATACTCTGGCATACGTTTGCATACTACTGCCATCAAGACTGTTTAAATTCTTTTGTTGGAAAATGACTTTTGAAGCATTTACGCCGTTTATTTCCTTTATTCTATCAGAGAGTTCCTTATAAACACCACCTTGAATTTCCATGTTTGATGGAAGCCCAATACTACCAAAGCCCTCAATTTTTACGGTTGAAAATTTAGTTTCTTGTGCTATGCTAGTTAAACTACAGAGAAATGAAAAAAGAAGTATGTAAATGTTTTTCATTTTAAAATGCTTCTTTAGGTTTAGTTATAACTGGGCAATATGTTTTAAGATTATTGAATGCTTTTTGCATCCGGCTGAACAAATCGTTCTCTCTATCAAAATCAACGCTGATATCAAAAGAAGAAAGATACCGGGTTGATTGACCCTGCTCAGTTTGGGTTATATTTTTCTTTGAAGATGAAAAACCAAAATTACCTCCACCATATGTCATTGCCCCATAACCTCTGTTATTTGATGGTCTGTAGGTTGAGCAATCGCAGACAGGGATTGTAACGGTGTAGTAATGTGTCCATGTATTGTTGTATCCGTTAGAACTTAAACTTGAAGACTCTTTGAATGTAGTAATCAAATTAAATCCGGAAAATGAAAAACTAAAGTTTGAATATGAGTTAGAACTTGAACCATCATAGCTCCCAATAGATAGATTTTTCTGATAGCCGTTCAGTTTTGAAAGAATCCAGTTTTGTGTCTCTGAAAGTGATGGTTTGTTCAACTCTGATTTTGGTGTGAATTCAGGAAGAATTGTGCTTGTTGGTTTTTTATAAAATTTTTTCAAATGCTTAAAGGCAAAGTCAATGTTTTCAATTAGGTCTGTTTCTGAATCATTTTTAAAGCCGATACTTAAATAATTTGTAACCCGTTTTGCATTAGTTTTTCTATTGACCTCATACATAGTATTGGATGTCGTACTTATGCTAAAATCACTGCCGTAATCCTTCCCATATACATAGGAGAAATCATATACAGGGATATAAACTACTTCATCATACTCGTTTTCATAATTGTACTTAACAATTAGATACTCTCCGTCAAACTTGAATTCAAAATCGTCATAGGTGGTGCAACCACCGATACTAAGAATGCGGTCGCTTGAACAATAAACCCTCTTTTGAGAATAATTTTTGAATCTTTCCATTAGCCATTGTTCAGTCATTTGTTTAGTGTATGAGGCAAATGGATTAGGCTTGGGTGGTGGATTATTTTGAGTGGATTTAGTATTTGTGTTATTCGTTCTTGTTGAAGTTGGAGAATATATGTCAATGTAGTTGTTATACGAAGGTCTGTTGACTGTTGTTGATGTCGTAGTAGTGTTTTCATATCCCCATCTTACTCCACAATGAGGGCAAGTGTCACCTACTTTGGAGCTACTTGAAACAGGTTTTTGGCATTTGCCGCATTTTTTACTGACAGTAGTTGTTGTCTGCGCATTTGTCTGGCTTGGCAAAACAGCAGTGAATAATAGAAGAAATGTCAGGATGGTTGCTGAATATTTCATGGTTCGGTCTTGGGTGTTAAAATTACTAACGAAAAACGTAGTCCTTTATTTTGAATGTGTTGCCACTATGGAAACGTTTAAAATGGCTTACAACGGTAGGGCTTGCTGCCGTGCCGGAATTCGTAGCTGTTTCAGCCGGAACGTTAGCCCGATAAGCGAACCCAAAGCCGAAGATAAATACTAAAGCTGAACAGTGAACTTTCAGCCGGAACAAATGTTCAATAGAATTCCAAATGCTGATATTTTATTCCGTCAGCCGGCATGGAAGCAAGCCCCTTGTTATCGGCTTTTTGTCCCACAGAACTCACTATATGCATCCATAATCATCTTCCCTTTGTCGCCTAAGAATATAGCCTGTTTTAAGTCTCTACAAATAATTGCCAAATCACTTTCAGGAATTCCGGGATTGTCCTTTGATGCCATAATAGTTACTCCATTATTTTCTGACAGTTTTCTACTGTTTCCAAATTGATATTTTCTAATTCTTGCAAATGCTCTGTTTGCCAAAGCCTTGTCAAAATACGGCTC
>JAKIZK010000040.1 GCA_022708055.1 Bacteroidota bacterium | reverse complement strand
AGTAACATTGCGTGTGGACTACTGGAAAAAAGATAAGAAAGTAGTAAACAGTGAAACTGTAAATGTATATAATGTGCCCGCGGGAACTATTTTGAATGGAAAGGCTGCCGGATATAAAAAAGGCTCCACCGCTAAAGTGATTATTACCAGTATCATCAGCCGAAAATTGAATTTTTGTTATCCCGGCAGCAGTTATGCACCCGATGACCCGTTTTTTTGTAAATAATAGGTAGGTTTCGAATTTATTTTTAATTTAGTAAGACTATATAAATTCGGCAAATGAAACTTTATCTAAAATCATTTCTTTTTGCTGTTGCTTTTTTTCTCAGCATACAAGGGTTTTGCATCAGCATATATGAAATCAGCTATGAGTTTAAAGGATTAACTGATTATCCAAAATACACTGCTTTTCTGGTACGCTATGGCAATGGAACTGGTTTTATGCGAGTGCGATATTTTAATAACAACAACAGCAAAGAAGTATTTGTTGTAGAAATGGAATTTGATGAAGTAGAGGGCCGTTCCAAAATTGACGGTCTTCCGCATTATACTTTACAATTTAAAGGCAAAACTCCCAAATATATCATCAATACTTCGGCAGATAAAAATGTAAACTCATACAATCCGGATGTACTTTGGTTTAAGAAAAGAGCCGATGATAAAAATTTTAAACCCTGGGGCGTTACATCTTTAAATACAGAAGGAACTTATGAACAAGGCAAAATTATTTCGGTGAAACTGATGAATACATCCGACCTTACTAAGTCGTATGTAAAACAATATTTCAAAGAATCAGAAAGTTTTTATGTAAATCTATTTAAAACAGATGATGCAAATGTTGTTGTAAATAACACTAAACCGCCCGTTAACTCCAATACTGGCAATAATGGCGTTACCAATACAAATACGACTCCTGCCAAGATACATTTTATAATGGTAGCCAATACCGAAGATGCCAGAATAGGTGCCAGTGTGAAAAAAGATGTTACGAATCTTTACAGCGAGATAAAAGATGTGTCAACTTTTTTAAAACTGCCTTTAAACTATGTAGAAATCAGCGGTAGCAATTTTGGAAAGGAAAAAGTAGAAGCTGCAATCAGTAATCTGAAACCGGGTACTAACGATATTGTTATCTTTTATTATTCCGGGCATGGATATAGTAACGACCAAAATGCTTCTTTGAAATATCCCCAATTTGACTTAAGACAGAGCCGTTTTGATGATATATATGTAGCCACACTCAATGTGCAGGATGTTTATAATAAGATAAAAGCCAAAAATGCAAGGCTCAATATTGTATTGGCCGATTGTTGTAATTCCAGCCTGGGCACACTCAAGCCTGAAGGAAAAAGTTTTGCACTTACCACTAAATCATTGTTATCCTGGGATAGAAATTTCTGTAATGAGCTATTTATGAATTCAAGTGGTTCTGTACTGGCAACAGCTGCTAAAAAAGGACAATATGCCTATGGAAATACGGATGTAGGCGGCTATTTTACTTCAAACTTTGTGACAGCCATTGAAAAATATTTAAGCAAATTTCAGAGTACTGCACCTACCTGGGATAAAATCATCGCAGAAGCGCAAACGACTACCGTTAGTCTTAGCCTTTCAAATCTTTGTAAAGAAAACACTTCCTGCCGGCAAGATCCGGTTTATTCGGTAGATGTTAGGCAATAATTGAAAGAGCATCATTCAACTATAAAATAAACCAATGAAGGGAGTCTGTAATTGACTCCGTTCTTTTTCAAATTAATTTTTTCAACGGTAAGAATACTACCGGGTTTCACTTTTTTTAGTTGTTGCCAAAACTGTGTTTTTGCAGGATCAACTGAGTCGCCTTCGCATGGAAATTCGTAAATTATATTATCATATTCGAAAACAATTGTAAAGCTACTAACCTTAAAACTAGAATCGTTGATTAGAAGTTTAATTCCATTGTGTACAATGGTTGCGCTCAGTTTGGAATTTTCGGTAGCACCGAGTATGTACGCATTTATATCAGACTGATTGTTTGTAGTTTGACTATTATACTTTGTTTGTTCAGTTTGACCAAATAAGTTGTAAATGGTCGAAAACGAAAAGGCCAGAATTAAAAACATTTTTTTCATGCGGCAAAGTTTAAAAATGCAATATTTATTTCTAATGTATGGTGATAACGAGAATTTGTAATATTTATTTTAAAGAAAAGTGATTTTAAACTTTTAGAATTATAGAACTGTTTATCAAGTTTTGTTTTGAAAAAAAGCCACCTGCCGGTGACTTTTTTTACTTCTATTAATTTTATTTCTGAGTTGCTGTATCCTTTACCGGAGGCATAGGCCCTGTTTCGGCACCGGGCGGAACACCACCCATCATTTTCATTACCTCGCCGGGCTCCATAAATGTCCAATGTTCTATGGCTTTGCCATCTTTAAATTTAGTAAGCTCAATACCAGAAGTTTCCATCCAGCTGCCGGCTTTCATGCCCATTGCATCTTTAAGTACTTTGGCTTTAAACTTCATCCAAGCCATTACATATTCATCATCGGCTAATACTTTTATTTCGTCATTTGAAAGACTATCAAAACCTGAAACCATTTTTTCAAATGCCATTTTGTTGGCTTCAATGCCTTTTACCGGACCGGTTTCGCCGGCATAATCCACAAAATCAGAAGCCAGATAATCGCCTATTTTAGAAAAATCTTTGGATTCAAAGCAATCACCTATGGCTTTGCTTACCTCCATATTTTTTTTGGTTGTTGCAGACGGGCCGTTACTTTCTTTTGACCCACCACTGCAGGCGGCTAACAGCAGTGTGATTCCGCTTGATAAGAAAAACAGATTTTTTTTCATGTTGGTTTGTTTTTGTTTATAAAAAAAATATACAGTAATGAAAAATGAAAAGTTGGAAAGCAGAAAAATGGAAACAGAACCCGCCTTAGAAAACTTAAAATACAAATGCAATGTATTAAATGCCGTACCTAAGGTAATAATATTCTATAATAAAAATTATTTCAGTTCAGATTTTTCATAAATAAACCTGACCATTGCATTTTTCTTATCGTCGGAAGTAAGGAGTAGCTGGTATCTTTTTTCACCCGCATGGATGATCATCAATGCCGTATTAGGAGGTATAGAACCTTGATTTTCACCCACCATGATGACTTCCTGAACGGGTTTTTTCAAATCAATGGTAACTGACATGGAAGTGGGTTTGGCGGTAATCATTTTTCTGGAGATTACCGGGCTGCCGTTTACATAAACCGAAATCGTGTCACCATCAATTTGTCCATTATCGTAAAAGTCTATTTTGATGTGGCCGGTGTCCACCTTTATTTCTTTTACCAGTTCTGCTTTACGATTGGTAAGTGCCGGCGGAAGTTTAAACTCGGGTTTAAAACTGGATTTATCAAAACGAACAAATGTGACTCTGCCCGGGTCGCAAACTGTTTTTCCATCTAATGCTTTACCTGTCCAAGTGCCGCGAAGTTGTTCTTCTTTCACAACATTATCGCCACCCCGATGATAGGTGAGTCTGTATTTTTTTATACAAGGCACACACTCATCTTTTACTTTATAGGTAATGATGCCTGTCTCCTGAATAATAATTGTATTACTGTCTTTGTCATAAACACCTTCTAATTGTTCCCTTACATAGTTGAGCGAGTCGGAAAAATGATAAGCTGTACCGGTAACTTGTGTACCCGCTATCTGCAATTGCATTTCAATATTGTAAACAGGAAAACATCCGCCGGGAGCCATTACAACCGTGCCCTTCCATATTCCATTAATGCTTTGTGCCTGCATCATTGATGCAAATACAAGCAGAAAAGAAAGGCAGATGATTCTCAACTTCATACTGGAAAAATAAATGAATATTTGATGATGACAGATAAAATTACAGAAGCGGTAAAATCAAAATTGAAATATGATTCAGTAACTATTTCGGCTTTTCATATTTGAATTTGACCACAGCATTTTTCTGCTCAGTTGACGTAATGCGAACATCAAAACGTTGCGTACCGGCTTCTACAATCATTAAGGAAGTATTGGGAGGAATAGAGCCCAGATTCTCTGCTACCATGGTAAGTTCATGCACTTCATCTTCATCATTAATGTTGAAGTTTACAACAATGGGTGTTGCAGTAAGCATTTTTGAAGATATAATAAGTTTATTGTCGAGATAAACAGAAATGATATCTCCATCAATCTGCCCGTTGTCGTAGAGTTTTACTTTTACCTCAGGACTATTTACCGTCAAAACTTTCACCAGTTCATTGGAGCGGGTTTTCAATATTTCAGGAACCTTTACAGGAGGTGGTTTCACTTTAGTAACCGGAATTTTTTTCTCGGCAGTATCTATTGTTTTTACCGGTGGTTTTATGGTTGTTATTACAGGTTCTTTTGTCGGTGGTTTAGTAGTTACAGGCTGCTTAACCGGTGGTTTTTGAGTTACAACTGGTTTCTTGACAGGTGGAGTAGTGGTTACCGGTTTTTTGACTGGTGGTTTAGTCGTTACAGGTTTTTGAGTTTTATTGGGATAATGGCCGGGTGGCTGATTATCAATAACCGGAACATTTTTAATTTTATTACGCAAAAAAGGTTCTACATAAAAGTCTGATGAAACTACTCTTCTTAAATGAACTTTTCCACCACCGCAGTCGCCCCATTTACCGGGTGGATTCGTTTGGTAAGGTGCTTCATATTTCCCAAGATAAGTGCCGTCCAGAAACTCTTCTTTCCCCGATTTTGAATACTTGAGATTATAATTCATGATGCAGGTGGCACCACCCATTGTACTTTTTACTTCAACAGTTTTAATTTCTTTAATCAGCAAATTTTTAGATGTTGAAATATAGCTACCGGTCATACTGGCTTTGCCATAAAACCGTACATCAAGGTAAGAATAAGAAACACCTTTCATGCTATACCCGCCAATTTTTGCAACCTGAAACTCAAGTTTGTAATATTCGCCACCATCGGATATAAAATAACCTTTCCATATACCGGATACATCCTGTGCTTTGCCCGAAAACAGCATTCCGCAAATAAAAAACAAGGTGATATGACTTTTGAAAAATGAATTTTTCATCAGGTTACAAAACTAAGATTTACAACATAATTGGTGCATTTCACAAGGGTAACAGAATGTTAATTTTCAGATACAGATTCATAAAAAATCTGATGAGATTTAAAAAGAGGAATTTGCCCTTTTTCAATATGCTTGCTTTATAAAAGTTGTTTAATTTGTTCCCTTTCAAATTCAATTCTCAGCAATGGTTTTGCTATCTTTGAGCCCCTTAAAAACATAGATTTCTAATGATCAATATTACTTTGCCCGATGGTTCGGTAAAACAGGTTGAAAAAGGCACTTCTTCAATGGATATTGCAAAGTCCATCTCCGAAGGACTGGCCAGAAAAGTATTAGCTGCCACCGTAAACGGAATCGTTTTCGATGCCAATCGCCCTATCAATGAAGATGCTACTTTAAAATTACTTACCTGGAATGATACCGATGGTCAAATGACCTTTTGGCATTCATCGGCACACCTGATGGCTGAAGCAGTGGAATCTATGTTCCCGGGTGTAAAATTTTGGGTAGGCCCACCGCTCGATAATCCCAAAGGATTTTATTATGATATGGATCTGGGCGACAGAAAAATGACTGAGGACGATTTGGCTGCTTTGGAAAAAAAGATGAATGAACTGGCAAAGCAGCAAAATGTCTTTAGCAGAAAGGAAATGAGTAAAGCCGATGCTGTTAAATATTTTACCGAAAAGGGAGATGAATACAAACTGGATCTGTTGCAAAATCTGAATGATGGTGAAATTACTTTTTATACGCAAGGCAATTTTACCGATTTGTGCCGTGGGCCACATATTCCCAATACCGGTTTTATCAAAGCAATCAAACTTACCAATATTGCAGGCGCCTATTGGAAGGGCGATGAAAAAAATAAACAACTTACCCGTGTTTACGGCGTTACTTTTCCTTCTCAAAAAGAAATGGATGAACATCTGGCAATGTTGGAAGAAGCAAAAAAGAGAGATCATCGCAAATTGGGAAAAGAATTAGGCATTTATACTATGGACGATCAGGTAGGGCCCGGCCTAATACTATGGATGCCAAATGGAGGAGTAATAATTGAAGAACTGGAAAAATTGGCGAAAGAGTCGGAACAGGCTGCTGGTTATAAAAGAGTGGTTACGCCACATATCGCAAAAGAGTCGATGTACCTTACCAGCGGTCATCTGCCATATTATGCAGATAGTATGTTTCCGCCAATGGAGATGGATGGCGATCGCTATTATTTAAGAGCCATGAACTGCCCGCATCATCACAAAATTTTTGATGCTGAGTTGAGAAGTTATAAAGACTTACCGCTTCGGCTGGCCGAGTATGGTACTTGTTATAGATATGAGCAAAGTGGCGAATTGTTTGGCTTAATGCGTGTACGTTGTTTGCACATGAACGATGCACATATTTATTGTTCCAAAGAACAATTCGCACAGGAGTTTAAAGCCGTAAACGATTTGTATCTCAAATATTTCAAAATTTTTGGGATAGAAAAATATGTAATGCGTTTATCGCTTCACGATCCCGAAAAACTGGGTCAGAAATATGTAAACGAACCTGAGCTTTGGAAAGAAACTGAAGAACTGGTGAGGAATGTGTTGATAGAAACCGGTGTTCCATTTGTAGAAGTAAAAGGCGAGGGAGCATTTTATGGGCCCAAAATAGACGTACAGATTTGGAGTGCAATAGGTCGTGAGTTCACCCTGGCTACTAATCAAGTGGATTTTGCCCAAAGTCGAAGCTTCAATCTGACATTCACAAATGCCCAGAATGAAAAGGAGATACCATTGATAATTCATAGAGCACCATTGGGAACACATGAAAGATTTATCGGCTTTTTGCTGGAACACTATGCCGGAAAGTTTCCTATGTGGCTGGCTCCGGTGCAGGTGAAAGTACTGCCCATCAGCGATAAATTTGTAGATTATGCAAAAGCTGTATCAGATAAGCTGAAAAATGCAGATATTCGTGCTGAAGTGGATGACCGCAACGAGAAAATAGGGAAGAAGATAAGAGATACAGAAATGATGAAAGTGCCTTATATGCTGGTTGTAGGAGAAAAAGAAATGAACGAAAATAAAGTTGCTGTAAGAAGACAAGGCAAAGGCGACATAGGATTGAAATCAATAGATGAGTTTATGAATGAAGCCGTAGCAGAAATAAAAGAAAGAAGAGCCGAATAAAATTTTTAAAAAACTCAAACCCCTTTTGAGTGATTCAATCAACAAAAAAATAAAGGCACATGTAAAGGGGAAATGTGCAACACAATTATGGCAGTACCTCAAAAACCCGGAGGCGGGTTCAACAGACCACCCGGCGGCGGATATAGACCCGGCGGTGGTGGCGGATTTAACAAAGGCGGTTTCAACAGAGGCAGGTTTATGCCTCGTAAGGAAGCTGAACACCGCATCAACAATTTTATAAGAGTACCACAAGTGCGACTGGTTGGTGATAATGTAGAAGTGGGCATCTATGAAACCCAGGAGGCATTAAAACTTGCACAAGCTCAAGAGCTTGATCTGGTGGAAATTTCTCCCAATGTGGATCCTCCGGTTTGTAAGATTATTGATTACAATAAATTCCTTTACGACAAGAAGAAAAAGGAAAAGGAAATGAAAGCCAAGAGCAAGGCATCAGAAGTAAAGGAAATACGATTTACGCCCAATACTGACGATCACGATTTTGACTTCAAAGCCAAACATGCCGAAAGTTTTCTGAAAGAAGGAAACAAGGTAAAAGCTTATGTACAGTTTAAAGGTCGTGCTATTCAGTTTCAAGACAGAGGGCAGCTTTTATTGCTCAAGTTTGCCGAGCGTCTTGCCGAAGTAGGAATATTGGAAAATATGCCAAAGATGGAAGGTCGTAGAATGTTGGCCATGTTTGCTCCCAAAGGAAAGAAAAAAGCCTGATGGCTTGAGATTAATAATTTAGCTGCTTCAAATATTTTTTCAGTATCTCTTATGCTGACTAAATTATTTGAAGCAGTTTTCTTTAATTGAATTCATACACAATGAATATTTGTAAAAGGTTATTGCTTCCGGTATTCATCATTACTTTTATTTCCGTTATTGTAATTGCCTGCAATACAGAAAAGAAAAAAGCAGATCCGCCTGCGAAAATTGACTATCTCAATTTCAAGGACTCGGTTATGAAAGCGGTTGAGCCGGACAGCACGCATACAAAAAACTTTTTTGACGAGACCGGTTTTGCCCCGGGTAAAGATTCTATAAAGGATTTATTGGTAAAAATGGATACGCAATGGAAAAGAGAATCAGCCTTTATGCATCGTTACGATTCTTTGAAAAAGAAGATAAAAAATGCACCGGGTTTTTCGCCCGAAGAAAAAGAAATTATTGCTGAAAATATAAAAGCTGTGGACTCATTCCTGTTTGCAAAAAGAGATACTACATTGAAAGATTCAACAGCCGTTTCAACCTGTAAGGAAAAAGAATGTCTGGTTTATGCCGAGGTTGATAAGTCAAAACAAAAACTGTATCTATGGATCATGGGCGAATTAAAAGATAGTTTTTTGGTATCAACCGGCAAAGGAAAAAATTATGAAACGCCAGTGATGTCATTGCATCCAGATGGGCCGGTACTTACTAAATATTCGTCAAAAAAATTTCCGGGAGGAAGCTACCTGGGATTGGGCAATATGCCTTATGCGGTTTTTATAAGAGATGGATATGCCGTGCATGGTACTACAACCGGCAACTTTGCCAAATTGGGCACTAAAGCATCACATGGCTGCATCCGATTGCATCCTGATAATGCAAAAGTGTTTAATGCATTAGTAAAATCAGTAGGAATTGGTCAGACGTGGATTAGTGTGAAAGACTCAATTCCATAGATTAAGGGTACATTTTTTATCTCTCAGCACTTTTGTATCTTTCCACTTCATGGATAAAATCATTTTTACTGAAGAATTTTGTCAGCCGGAAAATTTATTTCCGTTTACCCTTACACGTCAGGTGCAGGATATTCGTGTAGGCATTCTCACCATCAGAGAAAAATGGGAAAAAATGCTGGGGCTAAAATCTTTTGATAAAAAAGAAGATGATTACAAAGATCTTGAACGATCGGTACACATAGACGAAGCTGTGGGTAATGGTATCTGTTATTTGATACACAGCAATGTGATACCCACTCATTCTTTAATAAAGGCAATTAAAAAGTTAAAACAAGGCGAGTTTCTGGCAACCACTTCCGGTAATGGTTTTGTGTATCGAATTTCCAAAAAGGAAATTAACGGAAGACATAAAATAAAAGTGGGTAAATCGATTCTGTTTGATGAAGCCTTGCATACAATTCAATATCCATGGGATATTTTCCAACTTAACGATTTTGCCATCAGGCAAGATTTTGAAATTCTTACCAAAGGCAGAAAATCGGCCACGATTCCCAAATCAAATAAAACAGAAAACCCGGCACAGATATTTATTGAAAAAGGGGCAATTGTAAAACACAGTATCATAAATGCATCAAAAGGCCCGGTGTATATTGGAAAAAATGCTGAAGTAATGGAAGGATGCCTGATTCGCGGCCCTTTTGCAATGGGTGAGAGTGCCTGTTTGAAGATGGGAGCCAAAGTGTATGGTGCTACAACAATAGGCCCACGTTGTATAGGAGCAGGCGAAATTAAAAATTCGGTAATGTTTGGGTATAGCAACAAAGCACACGATGGTTATCTGGGCGATGCCGTAATAGGTGAGTGGTGCAACCTGGGGGCAGGAACAACCAACAGTAATCTAAAAAACAATGCCGGGATAGTAAAAATATGGACATCCAAAGGTGAACAGCAGGCAGGTAATAAATGCGGCGTACTGATGGGCGACTATTCAAGAACTGCAATTAATACTGCAATAAATACCGGTACCGTAATTGGTGTTTGCTGTAATGTGTTTGGAAATGGGCTTACGCCAAAATATATTCCAAATTTTAGCTGGGGAAGCGACGGGGTAAAGCAATATGAGATTGAGAAAGCGCTGGAAGAAATTAATAACTGGAAAAAATTGAAGCATTGTGAACTGAATGAGGGCGAAATAAAAATACTGAAGTTCATTTTTAAAAAATTCTAAACAATATAATAACCGGAAATATGAGAAAACAAATTGCTGCAGCAAACTGGAAGATGAATTTAAGTTTTCAGCAAGCTGAAAAACTGCTGGATGAAATATTGGCTGCTGATATTTCATTAGCCAATCATCAGTTGGCCATTTTTGCCGTGCCATTTCCTTATTTGCTAATGACGAGAAGCGAACTGGAGGAAATGCCTCAATACAAAGTAGCAGCACAAAACTGTCATCAAAAAAAATCGGGCGCATTTACCGGAGAGGTAGCTGCCGAAATGTTACATTCCATTGGAGTACAATACTGCATCATAGGGCATAGTGAGCGAAGGGAGTATTTTTCTGAAAGCAATATACAATTGGCTGAGAAAGTAAATATTTGTTTTGAGAATTATGTTACACCCATTTTCTGCTGTGGTGAGCCATTGGCTGTACGAGAAGCTGGAAATCAAAACAGTTTCGTTGAAAATCAATTGAAAGAATCTCTCTTTCACTTGCCAGCAGCAAAGGCCAAAGAATTGATAATAGCGTACGAGCCTATTTGGGCAATAGGTACAGGCAAAACAGCAACGACTGAGCAGGCACAGGAAATGCATGCACATTTACGAAATGTATTGGCTGCTCATTTTGGAAATGATGTAGCAAATGAAATTCCTATTTTATACGGCGGCAGTGTGAAGGCTGCAAATGCTAAAGAAATTTTTGCTTGTGACGATGTAGATGGAGGACTGGTAGGAGGGGCATCACTGGTAGCGGCCGATTTTGTTGAAATTATCAAAGCGCTTCAATAATATTTTTTTTGTAATGGGTCGTATTTCAGTTGATTAAACCAATTTTTTAAGTTATTAACAATAACAGTTTTCATATTGTATTGCAGCGAAAAAATCAAGCATTATTGAGTTTTCTCAGATTGAAAGCAATTGTAAATGGGAAAACCATTTATCCTTTGCCCGATTCAAAACCTGTGGTGATTACTGTTAATGAGAATAAGCCAAAGATTGTAATAACTGATGGGTACCATATAACTAAACCAGTTACATTGAATTTTAAAGATGTAGATATTACAGGTTTCAAAGTTGAATGTGCATTAAATGACTGGCAATTAGGAGTAAGTCTGATTATTTTAATCATTTTCTATCTCATTGGCTACTTATCAGGTCTATTGCTTTTTAAAATTTCCAGCTTTTTACCCATAATTCATCTGTTGCTATTTTATTATCTCAATAGAAAAGACTTTTTTAAACTTGTACCCTTTAGTACACCTTAATTTTAGTGTACTTTGAAATTTATTTAATTTTTATTTTTATTCCGGAATGAAGCGAAAAAAAATTCTATGGCTTTGCAGTTGGTATCCTAATCAACTGGAGCCTTTCAACGGCGATTTTATCAAACGTCATGCGGAAGCAGTAGCTTTATTTTGTGATATTCACATTATACATATCGCCAGAGACATAGAGGGAAAAATAACAAAGGATGTATTTGAAGCAAATGATTCAACCAGGGGATTTAAAGAAAAGATAATATACTATTATATAAAACTGGCAGGAGGAAAGTGGATACAACAAATTCAATCACATAATAAGTTGTATAATTTATACAAAAAGGAAATTAAAAGATATATAAATGAGTTTGGCAATCCCGATTTAATTCATGTACACATGGGTATGAAGGCCGGATTGGCGGCTTTATGGGCAAAAAAACAGTTTGGAATCAACTATGTAGTTTCTGAGCATTGGTCCGGATTTTTGGAGCATGCATCTGAAAAATTTGAACATACACCAAATCTATTTCAAAATGCTTGGAAAAAAATATTGATAGGTGCAGTTTCAGTATCGGCAGTTTCTAATACTTTGGCATCAAGCATTAAAAAAATCTTTCCTTCAATTTCACCAGTTGTAATACCCAATGTGGTTAATACTGATATTTTTTCATTTGATGAGAAAAAAATATTAGATTCTCAGGAGCCTGTATTTGTACATATTTCCGGTATGCAAGCTTTAAAAAATTCACTGCAAATTTTAAAGTCATTTTCTGTTGTATTTAAAAACTATCCATCCGCCCGGCTTTTTATGATAGGAGCCAAGCCTACTGAATTACTCAATTTTGTGAACGAACAGGGTCTTGAAAATTCAGTTTCTTTTTACGAAGAGATGAGCCAGGAATCGCTTGTAAAATTTCTTCAACCGGCTACTGCACTTATTTTAGTTTCTTCTTATGAAACTTTTGGTTGTGTACTTATTGAAGCAAATGCCTGTGGTGTTCCGGTCATTGTTAGCGATATACCTGTTTTTCACGAAACGGTAAAGCAGGAAGTAAATGGAGTTTTTACCAAACTAAATGATAGCAATCATCTGGCAAATGCAATGATGCAATGTTTTCATAACAGAAATAATTTTAACAGAGCCGGCATAGCAGCACTTGCAGCAAGCCGGTACAGTTATGCAGTAGTTGGAAAAATGTTTTTAGACTGGTATGATGCTATTATCGGTGAAAACAAGGATTAACCCTTCAGTTTCTCCACCAAAGCAATATATTCTTTCATTGCATCCTCCTGTGTTTTTCCTTTTAGAGATGCCCATGCTTCGTACTTTGCTTTTCCTACAAAATCAAATGGGTTACCGGGCGCATCTGTATTTACATCTCCAGTACTACCTTGTTTGTACAAAGAATACAATTGCAACAATACTTCGTTAGAAGGCTTTTCTGAAAGGGTCTTGCTTTCGGCTACGGCCTGCTCAAACTGTGATTTTAAATCCATTTTATTTTAGTTTTTTCTGGCGTTATCAATAAATATTTTTTCTACATCATTTTTATCCTCAATGATACTATAAAATTCATTAATATAATCATTCGCTTCTTTTCTGATTCTTGATGATAGCAGGCCAAAATTCAATATCAGATTATTTATTACTGATTTCTTTTCTCTGAATATATCAAAACAGGTTTGTAACTCACTCATGGTACGTGGGAAACCGCGGTAAACTCTTTCGGTCACTGATGTAGTCCCTAAAATTTCGGCCGGTGTAGCATACTCGGCATTTACAAAACCGGAATGATCAAAATCGTATGGAACTGCATAAGGAATCGTAGACTCACCTTTGCTAAATATCAATTTGATATTATGATTTGTAGGAACTGACCAGTCGCCATTGCTGATCATATATTCAAACAAGGCTACTTTGGTCATGGTTGCTCTGTCAGTACTTTCAGTCAGGTATTGCACATTTTTCATTTTGATGCAATCATTTCTGGCTGCCAGGTCATTATCATCTTCAATAAAAAAAGCATATTGCGTAAAAGACTTTACCCTGTTTTTTGAATCGCTGTAGTTTACTTTTACCAGCCTCACTCTGAAACTTTTTTGTTCCAGCATATTGTACATTTTATAAATCAGATATTCTTTGAAAATGAGTGATTCGTCGCCGGCGTTTTTACCACATCCTATTACTAATTTCAGCTTCCCAAGAGATGATAAACGGAGTGAACCGGCATTTTTGAAATTCATTAATAATGGCGGAATATTGCAAAACTCTCTGCGAAAATGACCACGAGCAGCCACTCTTATTTTTTCATTGATAACTGTGCTATCGGAAAAATGAAAACTCACATCAGCATCCTGATACACTTCATCACCCTTTGATGTTTGTAATTGCTTAATATCGGTCGATAGATTTATATTAATTACGGATTCGTCCGTAAAAAATTTAATACTGTCAATTACTTGAGCATCTAATTGATAAGAAAAACTTGAAAGGAGGAATAGAATAAAGAAGGCTTTTTTCATATTAAGGTTTTAAGTGGTGTAAATTAATTACTTTATTACCTGTTCAATTGGTTTTCCAATTGATCCACTGGGCACTTGAATATGTAGCAATGCTGCCACCGTGGGAGCTATATCGGTCATTTTTACCTGTTGATTTGATTTACCATGCTTTATACCCCACCCATACCAAAGCAAAGGAATGTGGGCATCATAAGGATTCCAAAGCCCGTGGGTTGTGCCTGTCTTACTATAACCTTCAATATAGCCGGGTTTTAAAATGATTTGCACATCGCCTCCACGTTGCGGATAAAAACCATTATTCAACATATCTCTTACCAAAGCAGGTAATGGAACTTGATTAAGCTGGTCTATTGCAAATACTCTTGAAATTCCCGTTTCTTTTTCCAATCTTTTTATCAGCCAGGCTTGTATTTCTGTTTTTGAAATACCTGTTTCATTTACTTTATCAGGATTAAAAGTAAATTGATAATTATCGTCAGAAACGATTAGACTATCACTATTGTATTTTTCTTTCAGTTCCTTATTTAGTTCTTTCGTAAGTGTACTGATAAATACTCTTTCTCCGGGCAATCTGTTTTCCTTCATAAACTCGGGCACCTGCATGCCGCCATGATCGGCCGATAAAAAAACAGTGTATTGGCCTTTACCCACTTTGCTGTCCAAAAACTTTAAAAAACTTCCGAGATCTTTATCTAAACGTAAATAACAATCTTCGGCTTCCATTGAATTGGGTCCAAAACTGTGACCAATATAATCGGTAGAGGAAAAGCTTACCGTTAGAAAATCTGTAACATTGCCCTGGCCCAGCTTTTCGTTTTCAATTGCTTTTTTTGCAAAATCTGCTGTTAGCGTGTTGCCCATTGGCGTAGTAGCAACTTTATAATAATCTTTTCCAATGTATTTGCTTAGGTCATAAGGAAACTTGTCGCCAAAGGGTGTGCCTTCATACGACTTTTCATCAGCCGTACTTTGAATATATGTGGAAGCAGGATATAATAAAGACCACCCGGTTTTATAATATTTGTCGACCCAGTTTTGATTATTAAAATCATTTACCCATGCTGGTAATTCTTTCATGTAATAGGTAGAAGTAATCCATTTGCCCACTTTACTATCATACCAATATGCCGCATTAGCCGCATGGCCCGCCGGCAATATGCCACCTCTGTCTTTTAGTGCTATTCCAATTACTTTGCTCTTAAAATTGGTAGCCAATTTCAATTCATCGCAAATCGTAGTTACTAATAAATTCTTTGGACTCATTTGCCCCAAATCGGTATTACTGCCCACCGTATTCACGGTTTTATCTTCAGTGCAATAAACGGTGCGTTTTACGTCTCTATCCCACCAGGCATTGCCGGCTATGCCATGTATTGCAGGTACAGTGCCGGTAAAAATGGAACTATGACCACAAGCCGTGATGGTAGGTGTGTAAGGTATCAAAGTATTTTCGCAGCTGAATCCCTGATTCAATAATCTTTTAAATCCGCCATTGGCATCGTATCGATCATAATACCTGTAGAGATAATCCCATCGCATTTGATCTACTACAATACCTACTACAAGTTTTGGCCTTGCAAGTTTTTGTGCATTTGATGTTGTAATAAAGGTAAGAGCCAGAATAAAAATAATAATCTTCTTCATTTGTTCCTGATTTTGACAAAAATAAGGATTCGATTGACTGAACTTGCCAGAAACTGACGGTGATTAAAGAAGTTTGGCTGCATTAACATTTGATTTAGTTGATTTTTTTCCACTAAATTTATATTTTAAATAACCAACAATTAAATAGCAATTTACTTTATTGTTTTTTGCTGCAATTTTCAACACTAAAATTATCAGGGATGAAGAAATATTTCCTTGCTGCTTCTCTTTGCTCATTAGCATTGGTACTTACGTATTGCTGCGCACCCAAAAACATTGCGTCTAACACAACGCCGGCAAAAACCAATTTTAAGACCGACATGGCTGCCGTAGTAATGGCGCATTGCAGTCCCTGCCATATACCTGCCAATGGAGGCAAGAAAAAAGCTTATGATGTATATGCAAATCTGAAGTCTGATATAGATGATATTATACATCGTATTGAATTAACACCGGGTACTAAAGGATTTATGCCATTTAAGAAAACAGAAAAATTACCCGATAGCGTAATCGATTTATTTAAAAAATGGAAAAGCGACGGTCTGCTGGAAGATTAAGCAGCTGTGTTTTGTTTTTTAAAATATTGATTTGCAAAATATGAAATGGGTAGCCCGATTGCGCCAATAAGTATGAATGCAGCAATTGATGATTTATTGAAATCAAAAACATAGGGCTTGCCAGAACTGATAGGAACTACTATCAGGTTCATAACTGCCCATACAAACAAACCATATACAACACCGGCCAAAATCCAGTTGGGCGATACCTTTTTAATATATTTAAAATTAAGAAAGAAAAGGAAGGAGAATGTGATGGCAATTAAAAAATGAAAAACCAACCCTACAGCTGCCCAGCCCAATAAGGTGCCCGAAGTATTAACCTGATTTCCAAAAGCAGCACTTGCAACATATTTAAATACCAAAGCCGGATTTTTTTCGGTAAGTAAATAGTATTGAATAGATGCTGCAGTAGCATCCAATGTTCCGGCTATAATGCCGGCTTTTAATGCAGCATCAGTAAATAATTGTTTGGAGGCTGAC
>JAKIZK010000003.1:55205-80005 GCA_022708055.1 Bacteroidota bacterium | reverse complement strand
ATGAATGGAGCTCATCTTGTAAAACCAAAAGTTCCCGCTCATCGAGTGGTTAACCGATTGGGAATTCTATCCGGCAAGCATCATTTTACACCTGCAGGCGAAATGGAACGCCTGTTGAAAAAAGAAGGAGTAAAAATTAAAAACGACACCGTTGTTGATTTCAAAAAATTATTTTGGGATCCGGCTGTTGAGTTGGGTTTTTAGATTTCGCTAAATGACCACACCACAGAAAAATCAAATACTTACCAACTGGCAAAAAAACATTTGTGAATGGGGTGGAATTTTGGGTGCCTTATTATCGCTTACCTGTTTGATTCAGCATATTGCTGTGGCTATACCCAATAGCATTACCAATCCCATGATTCCCGGATATCTGCTGGCAATCATCTCCTTTATTTTATTGGCCTTACAAAAGCCGGTTGCAATCGTGCTTTTGTTTATCAGTACCGTGTATGCAGCTATAAATGAATATTTATGGATGAGTAATTATGCATTTTCTTTAGTGGTATTGTTACTTTTTGTTTTTCATATTATCATACTCGTGGCAGTTTTTACCGAGCAAATTCCACAACTATTGAAGACATTGCGACAGGCGGAAAAAGAGGAAGCCGCAAAATGGGAAGGGAAAATTTAATATTAAAATAAGCTTAGTTGTTGTTTTTCTTTTTTCAGAGTTAATTGTTCTCTTTCATCAGCAAGGATAAATACCGGACTTGCACCGTATCTGGATGCAATATGAAGTTTGATTTTTTGGGTGTGTGGCAGAAATAATTTTTCTACTTTTTCAGGATCATTATTATTCTTTGAAAGGTGCGCCAGTATTAATAATTGTAAAGCAGGCGAACGGTAATGATGCATTAGCTCCAACGCTTGCGTATTGCTAAGATGACCATCATCACCACTTATTCTTTTTTGTAAGTGATACGGATAATTACCATTCGCAAGCATATCAGGGCAATAGTTTGACTCTAAAATGGCCACATCGCAACTTGAAAAATGTTTTATCACTTGCTTGCAGGCAAACCCAAGATCTGTTAGCACCAGCACTTTTACACCGCGGGTGCTGATGATAAAACTGTGCGGATCTACCGCATCATGATGTTTGGAAAATGGTAATACAGAAAGACTGCCGATTTTAACAGGCTTATTCTTTGAAAAATCTTTTGCTAAATGTGGCTCAACCGGAACTTTACAGTTTTGTAATGTAGCCCGGGTTATATAAACCGGTATTTGATATTTTTTGCTTATGGCCGGCAGTCCGGTTATATGATCAATATGCTCATGCGAAATGAAAATGGCTTTCACTTTGTCCATATCCAATCCGGATTTTTGCATTCTCTTTTCTGTTTCTCTAAGACTAAGCCCTGCATCTATGAGTACAGCTTCGCAGTCATCACCTACATAGTAGCAGTTGGCATTACTTCCTGAGTTGAGTGAGCAAATTTGAACCGGCATAATGAACAAAAATATGAACGGAACACAAATATTAAAATATTTCAGATAATTGACTTTTGCCTATTATCTGTACAGCAGTCAAATTAAAATAAGCACAAACTTTATCAACCAAGCCTGCTCTTACTACAAAAAGCATTTTCTCATTTCTTTTTTTGAAAATAGGAACGAGGCTTGAGTGGAAACCATTGCCATTGAGTTCCAATGGGCCAATTTCATCTACCAGCAACCATCCTTTACGGTCAACTGCTGATTTGATGATTCCATTTGCCTTATCAAAATTTTTTTTGCTGAATGTAAACTTGCCAATCGTCATTCCTTCTTCACCAGCATTTGCTTCCATTTTAAAATATTCGTTGTTGGATAAATTTAAGAAATGACGTATCCCGTTTACATCAGGCGTTACAATACCGCTAACATCATTTAAGGATGATGCCCACTGCATCAATGCAGTTGTTTTTCCTGAGCGTATGGGGCCGGTAAGCAGATATATCATACAGATGAACCGGGTGTATTAAATGTGTTTACTAAAAGAATTTGAAAAAATAAGAACAGCCTTTTGAAGTATTTTTTTTCTGCCGAATAAGTCCAACTTTTAGCAATCATATTTTGCATGGTTGGCAATAGATTCACTACCTGTTGCACTTGTCTGGCCGATTGTTGCTTTTTGTTCATTAGCCATTTGCGCAACCATTTTTTTAAAACCGGGCTTATAAAAAAATACCAGCTAAGAATGATTATTATAGATCGGATAATAATTCGCAACAACTGATTTTGGGGAAGTATGGGCTCGCCGATTTTAAAAAATGTTTGGATATACATTAATAAAAGAATGACTAAAATGAAAAGTAAAACCATTTTACCCCGGCGCTTTCTTTTTATTTGCGAAAGGGTAGTATTTGAAATTTCAGCAGGTGCTATTGAATATTTTTCCAGCAAATTGTACATGCTACTTAGTTTTTGAGGCAAACGGCCCATTGTTATTCCAACAAAAAGTGCAGTTACAACATGCAACAACAAATAGGAAATGATGAAAAGATAGCTATAGTTTGTTATAGAAGCAGCCCCCATAAGTTTTTGAACAAACTTGTTGAAAACCGTCCAGATGTCATTGCCATATACAATAGTAAGAATTAAGATGCGTTGCAATGCAGACTCTAATAATGCAAGCAATGCAAAAGTGATACATGCAAGTTTGTAATTTTTTCTGTTCCAAAAAAGCAACTCACCCATCAACCCTTGAAAAAAAACGGCAATATAAGCAGTGGGTAAAGCCTGCGGTGTCAGCATCATTTTAAATATAGCAACAATAATAGTTGCTTTTATGATTGCACCTTTTACGGGATAATACCAGGCGATTAATGAAATACAACTAATCGCACAACTACCAATAACCAGACCAGACACAGGAATGCGAAAAGTGAAAATAATACTGCCCAGCAATGCTTCACAAAGTACCCAAAGCGCAATGAGTCGATAATAAATCACTTCACTGATATTAAAAATATCAGCATATTCTATAAAACTTGAATTATCGTTTGAAGCGGAATGCAAATTGAAACAAATTTATTTTTATCTTTAAAGATAAAATTAAGAACTACGGCATTAAAATTTATATTAAATGAGCAGGATGTTTCGCCACATCCTTCAGCAGCAGAAACATTACTGGACTATGTACGTCAGGTAAGGCAGTTGAAAGGCACCAAGATTGGTTGCCGTGAAGGCGACTGTGGTGCCTGTACAATTTTGGTGGGCGAATTAATAGCGGGTCAACTTCGATATCGCAGCATGACCAGTTGTCTGATGCCCCTTACCAATGCACATGGAAAACATATTGTAACTATAGAAGGCGTCAATTTTCCTGATAAGCTGAATGTAGTACAACAAGCGATGGCAGAAAACGGCGCCACACAATGTGGTTTTTGCACTCCCGGTTTTGTAATGTCGCTGTCAGGATATTGTTTAAATAATCCCTCCGCTTCTTCGGATGGCGTAATCGCCGCTATTGATGGCAATATTTGCAGGTGCACAGGATATAAATCTATTGAAAGAGCCGCTATTGCCATTCATAAACAATTGCAAATAAGCGATGACCCAATAGCGTTTGTTGCAGACCATGAAATGATGCCTGCCTATTTTACAAATATTAAAAACAGATTGGAAAATCTGTTTTCTGAACAACAGCAGGAGGCAAATACATTTGAAATTACTTCAGGTTCTTTTGTAGGAGGCGGTACTGACCTCTATGTGCAAAGACATGGTGAAATGGGGCACGATAATAGTTTTTTATTTGACAAGCCGGAATTGAACTTTATAAGACAAGAACAAAACACCTGCCGGATGGGGCCGGCTGTTACAATTTCTGATTTAAGAGAAAGCGAAATCATTAATAAATACATTCCCCATTTTCATAAATTTTCAAAACTAGTATCATCCACACCCATTAGAAATATGGCAACCGTGGCTGGAAATTTTGTAAACGCATCACCCATTGGTGATTTCTCTATTTTCTTTTTGGCTTTAGATGCTTCCATTACTTTAAAACAAAAAAGTGAGGAAAGAACATTGCCGTTAAGAGATTTCTATAAAGGTTATAAACAGTTGAATAAAGAACCTGACGAGTATATCAGCGGCATTTCATTTAAACTGCCAAAGGAAAACAGTTTTTTCAATTTTGAAAAAGTAAGTAAAAGAACTCATTTGGATATTGCCAGTGTAAATTCAGCTCTTTATTTAGAATTAAATAATAATGTAATTGAAAAGGCAGGAATAGCTGCCGGAGGTGTGGGGCCTATTCCACTGTATTTAAGAAAAACATCCGCTTTTTTAGAAGGGAAGATTATAAACGACACGCTGATTGATGAAGCTATTGCGGTAATGAAAACCGAAATCTCACCTATCAGCGATGCGAGAGGAACGAAGGAATACAAAACCTTATTATTATGTCAGCTGATCAAAGCTCATTTTATTAACTTAAACAAAAGGTAAATTCAAACCATATGATTGTTTGAATAAGTACGCAGCAGAAATGAAGAATATAGATTCATATACACATGTAAGAGGCGAATCGGTTTATTTGGATGATATTCCGCTACAGGCCGGAACTTTATTTGCTGCATTATTTGATTCTCCCATTGCACACGGCAAAATAAAATCTTTGAATATTTCGGAAGCAAGTATGATGCCCGAGGTAGTTAAAATTTTTACTACAAGAGATATACCCGGCGAAAACCAGATTGGCGGCATTATCAAAGATGAAGAATTGCTGGCAGATACACAGGTGCATTTTTGCGGAATGCCTGTTGCGCTGGTAATTGCCAATACGGATGCAGCTGCAAAGGCAGCGGTTAAAAAAATAAAGATGGAGGTTGAGTCATTGGAGATTATTACCGATCCCCGGGTGGCAAAAGAAAAAGGTGAACTCATCATTCCGCCAAGAACTTTTCAGCTGGGTGATACTGTAAGTGCCTGGAAAAATTGCGACTATATTTTTGAAGGTCGTACCGAAACAAATGGACAGGAGCATTTATACATAGAAACACAAGGTGCTTATGTTTTACCACAAGAAAACGGCGCATTAAAAGTTTTTTCATCCACACAAGGGCCCACTGCCGTGCAAAGAACCATTGCAGGAGTGTTGGGCATTGCGATGAATAAAGTGGAAGTAGATACTACCAGACTTGGCGGTGGTTTTGGGGGCAAAGAAGATCAGGCAACTGCATGGGCTGTACTATGTGCATTGGCTGCACATGATTTAAAAAGGCCTGTAAAATACTCATTGCATCGCATGGAAGATATGCGCATGACAGGAAAGCGACATCCATATTCTTCAGATTTTAAAATTGGATTGAATAAAGATTTAAAAATTATTGCATACGAAGCTACATTTTATCAGAATGCAGGTGCGGCAGCTGATCTTTCTCCCGCTGTAATGGAACGTACCTTGTTCCATTGTACTAATACTTATTTTATTCCAAATGTAAAAGCAACGGCCTATAGTTGCCGCACACATCTGCCACCCAATACAGCCTTTCGTGGTTTTGGTGGCCCGCAGGGTATGTTTGTAATAGAAGCAGCCATTGCAAAAGCTGCTGAACATTTAAAAATTTCTGCTACCGAAATACAACAAAAAAATTTATTAAAGTCGGGAGATGAATTTCCTTACGGCCAACTAGCCGAAAGTGAAGCGAATGAATGTTGGAATAAAGCTGAAGCTGATTTCCAAATTTCAAAAATGCAACAAGATGTTGCCGATTTTAATACAAGCAATACTTTATTCAAAAAAGGAATTGCCGTAATGCCTATTTGTTTTGGAATTTCGTTTACCAAAACTTTTATGAATCAGGCAAGATCATTGGTAAATGTATATACCGATGGTAGTGTAAACATCAGCACTGCAGCAGTGGAAATGGGACAAGGTGTAAACACCAAAATGCTTCAGGTGGCAGCCAAAATATTTTCTATTTCGCCCGGCAATATAAAAGTAAATAGTACAAACACCTATCGCATTGCAAACACATCGCCTACTGCTGCCAGTGCTGCTGCCGATCTGAACGGAAAAGCAACCGCCCTTGCCTGCGAAGCCATTTTGCAAAGAATGAAGCAGGTAGCAGCTGCTGAGTTAAAAACAAGTGTAGATGATATAAAAATAAAAGATGGATTTGTTTATTCCAATGAAAGTAAAACCGAATTAAGTTGGGAAAAACTTGCCATGCTTACGCATGTAAATAAAATAAGTTTATCGGAGCTGGCGCATTACACACCTCCAGGAATTTATTTTGATGCAACTATTGAAAAAGGTCATCCATTTTCTTATCATGTTTATGGCACTTCTGTTATCACCGTTACGGTTGATTGTCTTCGGGGCACTTATGAAATTGATGCAGTAAAAGTGGTGCACGATTTTGGACAAAGTATGAACAAAATGGTGGATATAGGGCAGTGCGAAGGCGGCATAGTACAGGGAATAGGATGGATGACGATGGAGGAGTTGGTATATGATAAAGAAGGTAAACTACGCAGCAATGCCCTAAGTACTTACAAGGTGCCGGATGTTTATGCTGCGCCAAAAGAAATAATGGTGGAAGCATTGGAAACACAAAAAGAGAATGCTGCTATTTTTCAAAGCAAGGCTGTAGGCGAACCGCCATTGATGTATGGCATAGGTGCCTACTTTGCGATTCGCAATGCGGTACTGGCTTTTAACCCTACAGCTCATCTTCCATTTGATGCACCCATGACTCCCGAAAAAGTACTTATGGGATTGCATGCACAAATAGAATAATGCAGTGAATGAAAAGAGGATAATATGCAAAAATCATTACAAGTCTGGCAATTTATTTACAACTGTTTACAACAGGCTACTCCTGCCATATTATTGTATGTAGTTGAAAGTAAAGGTAGCAGCCCGGGCAGGCAGGGCTTTTTTATGGCAGTAAACAGGAATGGAGAAATGGAAGGCTCCATTGGCGGAGGGATCATGGAGCACAAATTTGTAGAAATGGCAAAAGAGCAACTAAGACAAACGGATGAACATACAACTGGAGGAAGTATAAAAAAACAAATTCACGATAAATCGGCAGGCAGTAATCAAAGTGGTATGATTTGTTCCGGCGAACAGACCATCATATTGTTATCCATAACAGAAAAGGATGAAACAGTTGTTAAATCAATCATTTCATCATTGCAGCAAAATAAAAATGGCACACTTACATTGAGCCCTGGGTTTATTTCATTTGAAGATAAAATTCCGGCAAAGAATTATAAGTTTCAATTTCACACAGAACAGGAATGGATATACCGCGAAAAAACCGGATACAAGCAGCAGTTGTTTATCGTAGGTGGTGGTCATTGTGCATTGGCCTTTTCAAAGTTGATGCAGGATTTGGATTTTTATATTACGCTTTATGAAGAAAGAGAAAATCTGAATACATTAGTAAAAAATGAATTTGTACATGAGAAATTAATTGTAGATGATTATTCAGCATTGGGCAATCTCATTCCCTCCGGCCCGGATTGTTTTATTGTAATCATGACTTTTGGGTACCGAACAGATGCGATTGCCCTTCGCTCATTGTTACAAAAACAATATCGCTATTTGGGCGTATTGGGCAGCAAAACAAAAATGGAGAAACTGTTTGATGAGTTTAGAATAGAAGGAATAGATGAAGCTGGTTTACAAAATATTTATACACCGATTGGAGTATCTATCAACAGTCAAACGCCGGCAGAAATAGCTGTAAGCATAGCGGCACAAATTATTCAGGTTAAAAATAGAGTGGTATGAGTAAAGCATCCTTGCTATTATTCATCGTAATTTTTTGTAAATGCACCGTAAGTAAAAATCCACTGCGCAACGAAATAAAACTTTTGCAAAAAGGGAAGATACAAGATGATACCAGTTATGTATATGCACTTCCATATCAGAAAAATGCCGGTCATTTTATTATTCAGGGATATTTTGGTTCGCTTTCACATAAAGAAAGAGCTGCGTTGGATTTTACAATGAAAAAAGGAACAAAAATTACAGCGGCGAGAGCAGGTGTAGTGATACGTGTAAAAGAAGATGGCAAACGAGGAGGCATTAGAAAAAAATTCAGAAAAGAAGGTAATCATATCATCATTCAACATGCCGATGGCAGCCGTGCCGGTTATTGGCATTTGCAACACCAAGGTGTGCTGGTAAATATAGGTGATACAGTAAAACAAGGACAAGTAATCGGACTAAGTGGTAAAACTGGTTATGCAGCAATGCCGCATCTGCATTTTATCGTGTGGAAGTTTGACAAAAATGGTAAATGGAATCAGGTGCCCACCCGATTTCTTACTACAAAAGGAATAAAATATCTGCGGGGCTGGAAAAAATATAAACGACCTGATGAATAATTTACTTTTGAAAAAACTTTTCAATTGATATCACTCAGTATCTGGCAACAATTTTTAGATGGCATGAAGGCTACTACCTGGCCTGAATACATTGCAGTGTTTTCGGGCATTATCAGTGTTTGGTTTTCAAGAAAGGAGAATATACTGGTTTATCCCACCGGACTTATAAATACAATTATTTACACTTGGTTAAGTTTTAATAGTCATTTACTGGGCGAAGCCAGCGTAAATTTCTATTATACCATCATGAGTATTTATGGCTGGATACTTTGGTCAAAAAGAAATGCGCAACAAGAGCATTTGGTACAAATAAGTTTTTCCGATAAAAAGTGGTGGCAATGGCAGTTGTTGTTTTTTGTCAGTTTTTATCTTACGATATATTTTCTGTTAACGTATTTGAAAAAGGATTTTGCACCCGGTGCCATACCCTGGGCTGATGCTATTGCCTCGGCTACCGCATTTACAGGTATGTGGCTGATGACAAAGAAAAAAGTAGAAAGCTGGTATTGGTGGATAGCTACTAATATTGCATCTATACCCTTATACTTTGTAAAGGGATTGGTATTTACCAGTGTTTATTATTTTGTATTATTGATCATGGCGATTGCCGGATTAATGGAATGGAAAAAAAGAGCCAAATCTCATGCTTAAAAAAATTGTAGTAATAGGGCCCGAAAGTACAGGCAAAAGCACTTTGTGCGAAGAGCTGGCTCATCACTTCGAAACAAGTTGGTGTCCTGAGTTTGCAAGGGAGTATCTGCTGACCAATGGTACGGAATATAATTTTGAAGACTTACTTACCATTGCGCAAGGGCAAATAACTTTGGAAGATGAATACACTGAACGCATTGAAAAGCAATCAATGCCCTTATTGGAGGCGGGCGGTCATATACCACTTTTTATAGATACGGATATGTATGTAATGAAGGTTTGGTGCGAGTTTGTATTTGGAAAATGCCACCGGTATGTATTGGATCAGATTGTAAAAAGAAAGTATGACTTGTATCTGTTGTGCAATACTGATTTGCCCTGGGTAAAAGATGAGCTGCGGGAATATCCCGATTTGAAAACAAGAGAGAAATTGTTTTATATCTATAAGGACATCATGGTCAATCAAAATGTACCCTGGGTAGAAATAAAGGGCTGCCCTGAAGAACGTACCCGGCTGGCGATTGAATCGGTACAGCAACTGATGAAAAAGGAATAGTGTTACTTTCGCAAAAGAATGAAAGGCTTCTTTCAAAAAAACCACCATTTTATTTTTTATGGCTTGTTGTTGCTGCTGGGCATATTGCAAGCTGCCAGCACCGAATTGCAGGATGATGAAGCCTATTATTGGGTTTACTCCCACTATCCGGCCTGGGGTTACTTTGATCATCCGCCACTCATTGCAATATTGATAAAAGCAGGTTATGCTATTTTCCCAAATGGATTGGGCGTCCGACTGTTTCCATTGCTTTTAAATATTGCAACCCTGTTAATAATTGAAAAATTGCTGGTAAGAAAAAATCCGTTTCTGTTTTATGCAATTGTGTTGTCGATTGCCGTAATTCAGATTGTCGGTTTTTTAGCCATTCCCGATATTCCATTATTATTTTTTACAGCTTTATTTTTTTTGTGGTACAGGCGATTTTTAAATCAGGCAACATTCGCCAATACTTTTCTATTGGGTTTGGTAATGGCTTTGTTGATGTATAGTAAGTATCATGGTGTGTTAATTATTCTGTTTACTTTATTGTCAAATTTTTCTTTGCTAAAAAAAAGACAGGCATGGATGGCTGTTGCAATTTCCATATTACTATTTCTTCCGCATTTGTGGTGGCAGTATCAGCACAACTGGATCAGTATTCGTTATCATTTATTTGAAAGCAACACATCGGCATATAAAATTTCATATACGCTTGACTATTTGTGGCCACAGATTTTATTAATCGGCCCACTGGCAGGTATTTTGTTATTGCCTGCTGCTTTTTTGTACAAGCCGAAAGATGAAACCGAACGGGCTATGCGCTTTACGATGATTGGTGTATTTGTATTTTTCTTTGTCAGTAGTTTTAAAGGTAAAGTAGAAGCAAACTGGACACTGCCTGCATTTGTTTGCATCATGGTATTATCGCATCAATGGTTGGTAGAAAATAACAGGTTTCAAAAATGGGTAAAAACATTTGCATTGCTTACTACCATTGTTGTAATGATAGGAAGGATTGGCATGATCAAAGATATTTTGCCCATCAAAGCGGTAAAGCAACGTTATCACATGTGGAAAGACTGGCCAAGGGAGATGAAAGAAAAACTTGAAGGATTGCCGGTTGTGTTTAACTCATCTTATCAGCGTGCCAGTAAGTTTTGGTTTTATTCGGGGCAAATGACTTATTCGCTCAATTTATACAAGGAAAGAGAGAACAACTATAATTTTTGGCCGGTTGAAGACTCGCTGCTGGGTAAGCCCGTTTATATATTAGATAAATATGATTTATGGAGATTTGCAGATTCTGTAAAAACACCTATGGGCTATGTAGGTTATAAATATGATTCTTCATTTGCTTCATTTGCAAAAGTGAACATTGAGGTTGCACCATCTGAAATAAATTGTAAAGCTGGAGATTCCCTTTCTGTTTCTTATCAATTTCAGATTCCAACATACTATGCCCGTTTTATTGAGGCAGCAAAAAATTTGCAAGACACAACAAGAGTAGGAATTTTCAATTCCAAAGGTTGGGTGAAAGATGTTTATACTTCTATTTCATTGAAGCAGGCAGTACAACAACCTGCCGGTAGCCTTACATGGAAGCCACTGTTACCTCAAGGGGTTTATTACTTTTTATTTGCCATAAATAATGGTACTTATTATCCTACGCATAACAGTAGAAAAATAAAATTGATAATAAAATAAAATTTCAGGGGCTTTGAATTCCGGTTACTTTTTGTACATCGGGGTCGCTACGCAGGTTATTCATTTGCCGCTGCACCCATTGTGCCCTTTGTGCTACGTAGGATGATAATGGTTTTACTGTATATCGTTTTGGATTGGGAAGACAGGCCGCAATCAGTGCAGCCTCAGCCTGTGTTAAGTTTTTTGAAGGTTTATTAAAATATTTTTGCGAAGCCATTTCTATTCCAAAAATTCCTTCACCCATTTCAATTACATTCAGGTAAACTTCAAGTATTCTTTTTTTTCCCCATATCAGTTCTATCATAAATGTAAAATACACTTCAAGCCCTTTTCGAAAGAAACCACCACCTTGCCATAAAAAAACATTTTTTGCCACCTGCTGACTAATCGTACTGGCACCTCTTCTTTTATTATCATGCTCCTCATTATACTTCATTGCTTTTTTGATGCTTTGCCAGTCGAAGCCGCTATGGTCAGGAAAAGTTTGATCTTCTGCTGCTATCACAGCCAGCTTTGCATTGGGTGAAATTTGATTTCTTCCTACATAATCACGCTGCAAACCATGCCCGCCTATCCAACTGGATAATTGCGTAATGGTAATGGGCGGATTTACCCATTTAAACAAGATGATGCAAAACAACTGGAAGATGAAAAGCCAGAGAAAAATTTTTTTACTCCATTTCCAGATTTTTTGTAAAACCATTTTGGTTTTTGTTTTACTATTTTCAGATGCGGTGGCCATAGAATAATAATCCCCAAATTAATGCAATACCAAAAATGATAAGTATAAATCCATTAATGCGATTTAATATATGAATATTGTGTGGCGTGAGCCTGTTTCGAATTTTTCCTGCCAAAAAAACCTTTAAAATATCAGTTCCCAGCATCCATACTAAGCAGGTTACAAAGGCCACCACTCTTTTTTCTAAGCTATGATTGATAACAGCCGTGGATGCATAAATCCAGAAAATAAAAACAGAAGGATTCAGCGTGTTCATAAAATAACCCGAAAGAAAAACTTTTGCAAAATCTCGTTTGCGCATACGCATTACCTGATTGCCCTGTTCATCAACTTTTATTTTTTTAAAAAAAAGATAATAAATTCCCATCACTACCAGAAAAACACAACCTACTATGCCTACTGCATTTTTATGTTCTTTTAACTCGGCAAACAACTCGGTGAATAGATTGACCAACAATACCATGGATACATCGCTGGCCGAAACACCAAAAACAAATGCAAGTCCGCCCTTGTGGCCATTGTTCAGGCTTTGTTTAATGATGGTAAATAGCACAGGCCCTACCGAAATGCTCAGCACTAATCCCAGTGTAAACCCTTTGATGATGGCTTCAATCATAATTAATAATGCCTAAAAGTAAAAAACCCCTTCAATAAAACAGAAGGGGTGGCTAAATGTTTTTAAACGCTTCCGGTTTCTAAAAACCGGTTCCAGTCTTCAAGCATTTTACCTTTCATCACTCTTGGAAATTTATGCTGACTGCCCAGCTTGCCTTTTTGCTCCATAAATTTTAAAAATTTTTCTTCGGGCAATACCTCTACAAAGACCTCTTTTAAGGCGCTGTCTCTTTCGGTTGCATAATCGTCGTTAAGCATTCTCAAATTCTCATCTATTCTTTTGCGAATTTTGGCTGCATCGACATGATCATCGGTAGCAATATACCAACGATGCGCAAAAAAGTTTTCATAGGGAAAGCCAACCACTGTATATTCCGGAATGCTGATATTAAATTCTTCACTCACCAGTTGAATGGCTTTGTTCATATTCTCTACACTTAAATGCTCGCCGGTAAGACTCAAAAAATGTTTGATTCTTCCGGTTATATGAACTTCTGATTTTTCTAAATCAACAAACTTGATGGTATCGCCCAATAAATATCTCCAAGAACCAGCATTGGTACTCATTAGCAGTGCATATTCTTTTCCCAATTCTACTTCATGTATCATTTTTGCATCAGGTCTGGCTACAACATTACCGTCGGCATCAAAATTTTTTTCATCAAAGGGAATAAATTCAAAAAAGATATTATTGTTTAATATTAATTGCATACCCTTGGCCTGTTCCCGGGTTTTGTAGCCTATAAAGCCTTCGCTGGAAAGATAGTTTTCTATGTACACAATGGGCTTGCCCAATAATTTTTCAAATCCTTTTTTATAAGGCTCAAAAGCAACGCCGCCGTGTACGAAAAAACTAAAGTTGGGCCAGATCTCGTGTATGTTTTTTACTTTGTAATGTTCGATAACCATTTCCATACACATCTGACACCAGGCAGGTACCCCTACAATATAACCAATATCCCATTCCCTGGCGTGTTCAACTATTTCATTAAGCTTTTGGCTCCAGTCGCCAATGGCGGCTATACGGCCACCGGGCTTATAAAAACTTTGAAACCAAAAAGGTCTTTTTTTGGCAAGTATGCCACTCAGGTCGCCGGCATACCAGCCTGCATTTCCTTTTTTCAAATCGGTAGTGCCACCAATCATTAAAAAGCCTTTTGCCATTGCTCTTTTATTTGCTTCCTGATAGCTGAGCAGACTCAAAAGCTGTCGCAAATAATTTACTGTATTGCTTCTTAATAATTCTTTGGTAACAGGAATATATTTACTTGCTGCTTCCGATGTGCCGGAGCTTAATGCATAATATTTTATTTTACCCGGCCAGGTAACATCGGGTACACCATCCAGTGTTTTTTTCCACCACTCTTCATATATTTTATTATAGTCGTGTACGGGTACCAGCTCCTGAAATTTTTTCCCCGGATGTTTGCTTAACAATGCATCGTCAAACCGATACCGTTGACCAAATTCGGTAAACCTTGCTTTACGTAATAGTTTTTTTAAAACCTTGATTTGTTGCCTTCGTGGGTCATTGGGTGGCAGACGTAGTGCGGCAGCTATAGCACGGGGCAGTTTAAAGTCAATAATAGTGGCCATGTAGAAATTTGGTACTGGTGAAGTTACGAAGATATAAGTTTGAACGACCTGATTATCCGCCTAAATGGCGGTACATTTTCCAGATAATTTTTATGTCGCCGGAAGGTTCATAGTCACGGGCATACCAGTAGTCAACCATTTTCAAACTTTCAACAGGAAATGATGATGGGGTTAAAAGTTTGGTACCATTGCAACCCACGATGCCCGGTCTTAGCTGTGGTAAATGTTTTTCATCGGTAGCATAGCCTACCCAAGTTTTTGATGCAGCCAGTACGGAAAAACAGTTTGAAAAAAATGAAATTGGTTTTTTAACAATAAACAAATGCAGGGGGAAAGTTAATAGCCCGGCAATTGAAACTACGATATCAATCAATCTTTTTAATCTTTGATTATATGGACTGCTTAGATTAAAGCCATTTTCATTTGAAACCGATTCGCCGGAGCTGTCTTTAGAATCGCTGCCTACTATACTCTGACTTCCCGATGCATGAAACATAGCGGTAATGCCAACGGGCAGTTGTGGAAGTGTATTGATTATCGTTGAAAAACTCATTTTGCCCTGACAAAAAATCAATTCTTTAAAAGGAATAGAACCTGACAATGAAATTAAATTTGAAAGAGAACCTGTGGCGTTCTTGTCATCATCCGTTACTGCTATACGGCCCAGTATTTTTTCTTTTAGCCCCGCTTGTTTTATCAATTCGGTTACTACCCCATATTCTGCTGCGGTTGCTGCTATCATTGTAGTGCCGCCTTCTTCTTTTTCTTTTTGGCGCTGCAATACACCTGTGCTAATTAAAATCCATCTGAACAAGCTAATGAAAACAAATGCCAGCATAGATCCAAACAATAAAATTCCTCTTGAAAACCGTAAATGCTCAGGCAATAAGGCGTAGCCGGCCAATAGGATAATTGTTGCCACCAGCATGGAGTTAATCAATTCTTTACGCTTGTACCATCTATCGTATAATCCCGCATAATATGCAGTGAGAAGAAAAAACAAAGTGTATGCAGGAAATGCAATGCGTACCAGTCGTTCTTCAAATTCTGTTTCCGGCCTTATCCAAGTGCCCCACACCCATTTCATAATAAGGAATGATAATAGGATGAGTGCTGCATCTAATAATGGTAAACCGATACGACTAATAAAATGACCGATGGCAGATAAACCGGCACGAATCCAGATAGCAGTGTAAATTAAAAAATTAAAAAAACCAGCTCGGGTCCCGGTGTAATGTTTACGTACAAATAAACGCATGGCATTATAAAACATGCGTACATAGTTCATACTGCCCTTGCGGGTGCTTTCTCCTTTGAAATGTAATATTTGGGTTTCAGGGAAATAAAAATTTTTATATCCTGCTTTTTGGATGCGGTAACTAAGGTCGACATCTTCGCCATACATAAAAAAAGTTTCATCAAAACTGCCCACTTTATCCAGCACTTCTTTTTTAATCATCATAAAAGCTCCGGCAAGCACATCTATTTCATTGATCTGATTCTCATCCAAATGTCCGAGATGATAACGTGAAAAAGATTTTGATCGGGGAAACAATTTTGATAAGCCAAATAATTTATACAAAGAAGTAAATGGCGAAGGGAAAGCTCTTTTGGATTCTTTTAAAAACTTTCCGCTGCCATCAAGCATTTTTACGCCTACGGCGCCTGCCAGCGGTTGCAATTCAAAAAAAGAAATACATTTTTGAAAACAATCTTCGGGAACAACGGTATCAGGATTTAAAAATAAAACATACGCACCGGTTGCTATCGCCAATCCCTGATTACAGCCTTTTGCAAAACCTGTATTTTCCTTGTTGGCAATAAATTTTACGGCAGGAAACTTGGGTTGCAGATAGCTGAGGCTGTTATCGGTAGAGTTATTATCTACCACAATTATTTCGGCCTGCATATGCTCAATTGCCTTTTGTACAGAACAAAGACATTGTTCCAGAAAATGCTTGACATTATAGTTTACTATGATTACCGATAGTTGCATGCTGAAATTAGCGTTCCTTAAAGGCAACAAAATTAGTGGATTGAAGTTTGTACATTAAAATTGGCCAAAGGTTTTCAATCCTATCTTTGCTTATGCTTAAAAAAACATTGCTGGATGCCTGTAAAGCAGGTGCGGCTGAAATACTTCGTTTTTACAATCGTGATTTTAAGGTAAGCAATAAAGAAGGCATCAATAATCTGGTTACAGAGGCCGACCACGCATCGGAGGCAGCTATTATTAATGTTATAAAATCCAACTTTCCAACGCATCAGATTTTGAGCGAAGAAGTGGGTGAACTGAAGCAGGAATCATCATACAAATGGATTATTGACCCAATAGATGGCACTATCAATTTTGCCCATGGTATTCCGCTCAATTGTATTTCCATAGCCATAGAACACCAACAGGAAATAACCATGGCGGCAGTTTATAATCCGCATTTAAATGAAATGTTTTTTGCAGAAAAAAGCAAGGGTGCTACACTTAACGATCAACCCATTTCTGTAAGCGAACAAACACAAACGATAAAAGCCTGTCTGGTTACCGGATTTCCATATACCTACATCAATTTGCCCAATGGCCCACTGGAAATTTTTGAAAGATTCATTCGTAAAGGAGTGCCGGTACGCCGCCTGGGCTCGGCCGCCATAGATCTATGCTGGGTAGCTTGTGGCCGATTCGATGGTTTTTATGAGCATAAACTGGAAGCATGGGATAGTGCAGCCGGTTATTTAATAGTAGAAGAAGCCGGTGGAAAAGTAACCGATTTCAATGGCGCTAAATTTTCTCCTTATCAGCACCGTGTATTGGCTACCAACGGAAAAATACACAACGAAATGCTGGGCGTTATTAATAATACGATTGAATTACAATAAATGTACTTAGCAAGAATCTATAAGGCAAACCTGAAAATTATTTATTAATTTGTATTGAATACATGAACCAACGAACTGAAATATCAACACTTGGCGAGTTTGGACTTATAGAACATCTCACCAAAAACATTGAATTGCAAAATGCTTCTACAATTTTAGGCGTAGGCGATGATGGTGCCGTGATAGATCATTTTGGGAGACAAACGGTAATAACAACCGATTTGCTGCTGGAAGGCGTTCACTTTGATCTGGCCTATACACCACTAAAACATCTGGGATATAAATCTGTAATCGTAAATCTAAGTGATGTATATGCCATGAATGCAACACCCACGCAAATTACATTGAGCATTGGCATCAGCAACCGGTTTAGTGTAGAAGCAGTAGATGAATTTTATGAAGGTGTTTACACTGCTTGTAATAAATATGGTGTTGATCTTATTGGTGGAGATACCACATCTTCTAAAACAGGTTTGATAATCTCCATAACCGCACTGGGTGAAGTCGCTCCCGATAAGTTTGTAAAAAGAACAACAGCTCAAAAAGGAGATTTGATTTGTGTAAGTGGCGACCTGGGCGCTGCATATATTGGGTTATTATTTTTGGAAAGGGAGAAAAAAATTTTTATGGAAAGCCCGGGTGTACAGCCCGATCTGGAAGGTGAATCTTATGTAATAGGCAGACTGCTGAAACCTGAAGCCAGAAAGGATATTATAGAATTTTTTGCTCAGCAGGAATTAATGCCTACTGCCATTATGGACATCAGCGATGGACTAAGCTCCGAAATCTTACATATTTGTAAAGACAGCAATCTGGGTTGTGTGTTGTACGAAGAAAAAATTCCGATTCACGAAGAAATGAAGAAAGCTGCTTATAAATTTGAAATTGACCCAACTGCCTGTGCATTAAGTGGTGGCGAAGACTATGAATTGTTATTTACAATTTCACAAAACGATTATGACAAACTGGTGTTGAATGAGCAGATAAGTGTAGTGGGTTATATGACAGAGCCGGAACTGGGTTCGCACATACTAACAAAAGGCGGGGGCAAGCACCCGGTAACAGCACAGGGATGGAATCATTTAAAAAAATAAATTGCGGCGTAGTGATATATGAGCATAACTATGAAAACTGAAAGAGCCGGCTGGTTATTCTTGATAACTATATTTCTTACAGGATGTAGTGTTGGCAAAAACACCTATTCGCCGACAAAAAAATTTTCATTGCAGCAGGTCGAAAAAGATTATTCACTTTATCAAAACATTCTGGAAGCCCACCATCCCAGCCTTTATTGGTACACTTCGAAAGATAGTATGAACTATTTTTTTAAGTATGGCAAATCGCTGCTGAAGGATTCCATGACCGAAATTGATTTCCGGAAAGTATTGAATTATGTAACTGCACAAATAGGTTGCGGACATACAACCACTCGTGCATCTAAAGGATTGACTAAATATGCAGATAAAGCACCGCTGTCAAAACTATTTCCGCTGAGTGTAAAAATATGGCCTCAGGCAGCTGTGGTAACTGCAAACCTGAACCGAAAAGATAGTATCATAAAACGGGGAACTGTTATCACCTCCATCAATGGAAAAACAATACAAGAAATTACTGATACGCTGTTTCGGTATATTTCAACAGATGGACACAATAATACACATCGCTATCAGCGTTTAAGTTCTTTTGGCGCTTTTGGTTCGGCTTATACTTCAATATTTGGCCTTTCGGATAAATATGCAATATCTTATATAGCTGCAAATGGAAATATAGTTACAGATAGTATTGCGGTGTACAATATAGCTGCTGATACCGCTGGTCGCAAAGCAGTAAAGCCACCGGTTGTTAATCCGCCACCACGTCCTTCCAGACACGACAGAAAGGAGGCCATGCTAAACCGAAGCAGGTTGTTACAAATAGATACTGTAAACAAAACGGCGATGATGAATTTGGCCACATTTACAAAAAACTATGGGTTGCGAAGGTTTTTCAAAAATTCATTTAATGAATTAAGAAAAAATGATATCAAATATCTCATCATTGATTTGAGAAGCAATGGAGGTGGCAGTGTTTCCAATTCTACAATTTTAAGCCGTTATATTGCCAATCATCGTTTTAAAATCTGCGACACTTTGTTTTCTATAAGAAGAAAGAGTCCATATCATAAATACATCAAAGGTTATTTCTGGAATCATTTGTTTATGAATTTATTTACAGCCCGCAAGCGTGATGGAAATTTTCATTTTGGTTATTTTGAAAGACATTATTTCAAACCCAAAAATGCCAATCACTTTGATGGTAAAGTATATGTGTTGACCGGTGGAAATTCTTTTTCAGCAACTACCTTATTTTTAAGTTCGGTAATAAAGCAGGACAACGTAACGGTAATTGGCGAAGAAACCGGTGGTGGTGCTTATGGCAATTCGGCCTGGTTGATACCGGATGTAACGCTACCTGAAACTGGTGTTCGGTTTAGATTACCCTTGTTCCGTTTGGTGATTGATAAAGATATACCTAAAAACGGAAGCGGAGTGCAGCCAGAAATTGAAGTGCTGCCAACTGTAGCGGATGTAAGAAAAGGAAATGACAACAAACTTGATAAAGCTATGGAGCTTATCAAAAAGGATAAAGCAAAATAGCCAGCAATCTCAGCAATTAATTTTTCATTTCACTTTTTACAAACTGCATCAGCTTACTAATGTATTCCGGAGAAAAATTGAACTCCAGCCCTGCAGCTTTAAAAAGATTGGGCAACGTAGTAGTAGCGCCCAACGATAATGCTTGAATGTAATTGTTCAATGCAGCATCCTTATTTTTTTTAAACTGTTGCCACATGCCAATTGCGCCTAATTGTGCAATGCCATATTCAATATAATAAAAGGGTACTTCGTAAAGGTGTAATTGACGCTGCCATCCATAGCTGCGATAATCATCCAGCCCGTCATAATTTAATACTGGGGAAGTAAACTCATCTGAAATTTCCACCCATGCTTTTGCCCTTTCTTCTAAACTATGCTGTGGATTTTTATAAATCCAGTGTTGAAATTTATCAATAGTTGCAATCCAGGGAAATATGATAATTACTCTTTCTAACTGCTGTTCTTTTGCTCGATGTAATTCTTCCGATGTTTTGAAAAACACATTCCAATAGTCCATACTAAAGAGTTCCATACTCATGCTGGCAACTTCCGCAATCTCCATTGGATATTCTTTAAATCCGTTCAGCTCCAGTGGATGCGCTAGAAAAGAATGTATGGCATGGCCACCTTCGTGTACCATGGTAGTTACATCATCCAACTGACCGGCAGCATTCATAAATATAAATGGAGCGCCGCTTTCTGCCAACGGACAGTTATAACCGCCGGGAGCTTTGCCTTTTCTGCTGTCAAGATCCAGATGTCCCATTGCTTTCATCTTTCGCAAACAATCGCCAAAAAATGGCATCAATTGATCGAAGCAGGCAATAGCTTTATCGGTAAGTTCGTTACCATCATTAAATGGATGCAGCGGCTTTGTGCCAAGAGGCTCGGCGTCAATATCCCATGGACGAAGTGTATCAATCCCTAATTTTTTTCTTCGAGCTTCATATAGTTCATTTACCAAAGGCATTACATGCAATTTCACGGCTTCATGAAATTGGTAACAATCATCCTGCGTATAATCAAACCTGCCTAATTCTAAGAAGCGAAATTCGGTATAAGAATGAAAACCGGCATTTATAGCTACTTCATTACGTTTGGCAAGTAATGTTGAAAACAATTCATTGAGCGCATCTTTATCTGCTAATCTTCTTTTATTTATTTTATGATATACTTCTTCTCTTAAGTTTCTGTCGGGGTCTTCTAAAAACCGGGTAGCTTGTTGTAATGTATATTCCTGACCATTTACTCTTACAGTCATTTTACCGGCAATTACACCAAATTGTTGTTGCAATACATTTAACTCGGCTATTAGTGGAATATTTTTTTCTTCAAATAAATCAATATTCTTTTTTACGTTTCGGAGATAGGTAAAATATTTTTGGGTATCCAGTTCACTCGCAAACTTACAGTCCAGCAGTTTTTTATTCAGCCTGTCGGAGAAAGGTTGCATTTTTGGCTGAATCTCCATCATGAAAAAAGTGAATGAAGCTTCCAGCTCTTTATTCTCTGTATCACAAGTCATTTTTATCTGTCGCCAGCACACTTCTTCACTGATTGCTGCTTCCAGTTCGCTGGCATCTTTTAGCCATTGCTCCAGTGCGGTTACTGAATCAATTTCTCTTTCTTCCAGTTCCTGAAAAAAAGGCAATAGCCCTTCCCAGTCTTTTATTTCAAAATCAACAGGCAGGTAATGCCGGGGCAGCTTCTTAATATCAGCAGAGTAAGTCATAAAAAAATGTTGCAAATAATACTAATGAGAAAAATGGATGATTGACAGTGAGGTCAATCATTGAAAAAAACTAGACTAAAAAATATTTATTCAGTCTTTTTCTTCCTTGTTGCTTTTTTCTTTGGAGCTTCTTCCGTTGCAGGTGCTTCCTCAACCGGGGTGGCTACCGGTTCTTCAGCTTCGGGCTCTTCGCTTAACTTAATTTCAACTTCATTTTTTTTCAGAATATCAAACCACTTAACCATTTTTTTCATATCGCTGGCATACACTCTCTCAAAATCCATTTCGGGATATGCTTTTTCGAAATATTTTTTTACTGCGGTTGCATCTTTTTCGTCAGGCAACTGGCCGCCTGCTTTATCCATTGCCTGAAAAATTTCAACTAGGTTTACATTGTCGGCAGTGGTATATACTTCTATACTTTCCAATTGCGAAAACTGATGAATACGGCTGGAAACAAACCTTGTGGTTTTATCGTCAACCGAACGCACAATGGCGCCATCTGTTTTGCTGTTGATCACTTCAAATACTCCGGGCAGGCCGCTTATGGCCACTAGTTTACTGTATTCCATATAAATTTTTATTCGTTTTTCCTCAATAATCCTTTTGGGAGCTGCAAGATAAATGAGTTGAGGCAAATAGTGATAAGTTTTGGCAAGCTTTGGAATTTTTTTATCATTCTGTGAATGTTTTTTGAAAAAGCACCGTCTAAATCATGGGATCCATATTTTTATCTTTAAAAACAAGGTATGAAAAGGTTAGTTTTATCAATAGCAATAGTATTTGTTGCAGTAGCAGTGCAAGCACAGCCTGGTAATGGCTTTACTCGCCGCACTCCCGAAGAAAGAGCAGCACGCATTCATCAAAAATTAGACAGCGCTTTTAAACTTGATGCCTCCAAGCTGGCAACACTTGACACGGCGCTTACCGTTCTTTTTAAAACACAGGATGCAAGAATGAAAGAAATTTTTGAAAATGCAGGCGATGACCGTGAAGCTATGAGAGAAACCATGATGGCTGAAAGAAAGAAATTTTCGGATGCTGAAGATGAAATTATTAAAATGATGCTGTCCGAAGAGCAGTTCACCATCTGGAAAGAAAAGATATTACCTACTATGCGCCAACAACGCCCCGGCAGTTTTGGTGGGCCACAACGTGCAGGGCAATAATAATACATTGAATAAGTTTCAGAAAATAAAAAGGTGCAATCCATAAGGTTGCCCCCTTTTTTTAAAAGACCTCCTTCACAATCTTCTCTTTGGAGATTCCAAGTGTTTCAAAATGTTTTTCAATCGCATCCATCATGGGTGGCGGGCCACACAGATAATAGTAACCGGAAGGGTTGTCGCTGTATTTCTGAATCATGGCTGCCGAAATAAATCCCTGTTCATAGCCTGTTATTTTTTCGTTGGATAATACATTTATAAAATTGTTGCCCAACAGATTTTGAAATGATGATTCTAATATAATGTCGGATTTGGTTTTATTGGCAAATAACAATTTATTGTTGCCTATTTTATTTTCTTTTTCCAATTGTTTTAATATGGCAATAAAAGGTGTAACGCCTGCCCCACCGGCTATAAAAAGTCCTTCGCCTTTATAGGCAATATCGCCAAATACTCCATGAATCATTATTTCATCACCCGCTTTCATTGTCAATAACTCATTTGTTACTCCACCGTGTTCGGGATAGGTTTTGATGGTAAATTCAATAAAAGGATCGCCGGGTAAAGAAGTAAAAGTGAAAGCTCTCAATTCATGCTCCCATCCGGGTTTGTTAAGTGAAATATCAACTGCCTGACCGGGCTGATAAACTAAGTCAGCAGGTTTTTCGGCTACTATTCTTAACACATCGTGTGTAAGATTATGTTTTTCTAAAATTTTTACTTTCTGTTCCATGAGTATTTTATTTATGATGCTGAACTTGAGAAAGGAACTCTTGCTGTAAAGTTTCGTTTTCAAACTGGCCTGAGTAGCTTGCAGTAATTGTTTTACTTCCCGTGTCTTTGATGCCTCTGGATGCAACGCATAAGTGATCGGCTTCAATCAACACGGCAATATCATCGTGATGCAAAATTTCTTTCAGTCCCGCTGCTATTTGAATGGTAAGTCGCTCCTGCACCTGTGGTCTTTTGGCATAGTACTGAACAATGCGGTTAATTTTTGAAAGACCAATTACATGTTCACCCGGAATATAAGCCACATGAGCCTTGCCGATGATGGGAACAAAATGATGTTCGCAATTTGAGTAAAGTGTAATGTCTTTTTCAACCAACATTCTTTTGTATCCATATTTGTTTTCAAACAAACTAATCTCCGGTTTGTTCTTTGGATCAAGTCCGCTGAAAATTTCTTTCACATACATTTTTGCAACTCGGTGCGGCGTTTTGTTCAGGCTGTCATCTGTTAAGTTGAGCCCCAGTGTATCCAAAATCTGTGTGAAATGAAATTCTATTTTCTTAATTTTCTCTTCATCACTGAGCACAAATGCCTGATCGTGCATGGGTGTGTCAACAATTCTTTCAAATACTTCTGATTTGCGAATGGGATGTAGCATTATGGTAAATTTTTAATTTCATTCATCACCCGGTTTACCATTGCACTGCAATAGACCAGGTTAAATTCAAAAATATTTTCTCCAATAAAATCGTTTTCAATGTTATTGCGAAGCATGGTCTTTGTCCTATTGAGCCGTACTTTTACATTGGCTTCACTTATATTGAGCAGTTCGGCGGTTTCGGCTACACTGCAACCATTTATTTCACGCAGCGAAAAAACCATCCTGTACTCATGAGGCAATTGAGCCATTGCAGTTTCAATAATGGAGTTTAGCTCACGACGACTGACCAGATTTGCAGTATCTTCACCCGATTGGGCATAAAGTGGCCTGTCGCTATCGGTTATCTCTTTCATCGTTTCATTTTTAAAACTTGATTTGGATTTTTTTCTAAAGCAGTTGTTGAGCATGATGCGAATCAACCAGGTTTTAAATCCTGAACGAGCTTCAAACTGGCTCAGGTTTTTATAAGCATCTACAAAACTATCCTGCATCAGATCTTCCGTGTCTTCATGACTAAAATTGTAAGATCGTCCTATTTTATAGAGGTACGGATTAAAACGTCTTACAATGATTTCATAAAGCTTTTTCTCGCCATTTAATATTCTTTCTATCAGCTCTTGCTCAGAGAAAGATTCATTGGGCAGCCATTTTATAGTATCTAATTTTGTGTAAAGCATTTGTTTGCAGTGTTATAAGCGTAAAAAACTGTGCTTTCTATTATATTAGAGTAAACGAGGTATTGATTGGTTACAAAGTCAGAAAAAAATATTTTCGACACCGAATGAACATGTTATTTGAAATTATCGCTATTTTGATTG
>JAKIZK010000003.1:331-55156 GCA_022708055.1 Bacteroidota bacterium | reverse complement strand
CCGCCTTGCCATTGCTGGCATTAGTGCTGTTGTTTGCCTGCCAACAAAAGCAGCCTGCTTCAACTGTTGCTTCATCATTTAATTTAGACTCAGTAAAAGCACATATTGTAAAAATGAATCAAAGTTATAGTCAAAGATTTTTGACCAATGATTCTATGTTTTATGTGGAAAGATATTGTACCGATGCTGAAGTGCTTGCTCCCAATGCGCCGGCAATTAAGGGGAGAGACTCCATAAGAAAATATTTTTATGGCGATGGTAACAATACAGATGCTACAATTGAATTGCCCACCGGTAATATTTATGGCAACGAAAACCTGGTAGTGGAAGAAGGTTACTATAATTTTCCGGATGGGAAAGGCGGAAGTATTGATAGAGGAAAATTTATTGCCCTTTGGAAAAATGAGGGCGGAAAATGGAAGTTGTATCGTGAAATCTGGAATACGGATATTGCTGTTCCCGTAAAGTAATTTTTAACCATTAATATTTTAATTATGATCGTTCTCTACATTATTTTAGGTCTTATCGGTTTATTGTTACTGGCCGGTTTATTTATTTCAAAAGACTTACAAGCGAATAAAGAAATTGTAATTAACAAACCGGTTGATGAAGTTTTTGGGTTTATTAAATATCTTAAAAACCAACAACTTTACAGCAAGTGGGCTGCGTTGGATGCCGATATGAAGAATGAGTATAATGGAATAGATGGTCAGCCGGGTTTTGTAAATCACTGGGTGGGCAATAAAAAAGTAGGTGAAGGCGAGCAGGAGATTACGGCCATTGAAGAAGGGAAAGCCATTTATACCGATTTAAGATTTATCAAACCTTTTAAATCATTTGCCAAAGTAAAAATGACAGCGGAGGCCATTGATGCAAACAGTACAAAAGTCAGTTGGGGTTTTCAAAGTAAGATGAACTATCCCATGAATATTATGAAGCTGTTTATGAATATGAATGAAATGATAGGAAAAGATTTTAGCACCGGACTTGCCAATTTGAAAAATTTGTTGGAGAAATAATTTTATGAATTGAATTTGTTTTTATGCAATCCAAAGCCACAACGGTTGAACAATATGTATCTGAATTGCCTGCTGACAGACAGGCAACTATCAATGCGTTAAGAAAAGTGATTAAAAAAAATCTGCCCAAGGGATTTCAGGAGTGTATGGGATATGGTATGTTGGGTTATGTGGTTCCTCATTCCATTTATCCTGCAGGGTATCATTGCAATCCAAAAGACCCGTTACCATTTATGGGACTTGCTTCTCAAAAAAATTCTATCAATCTGTATCACATGGGCATTTATGCCGAACCAAAACTATACAAATGGTTTACCGAAGCTCATGCAAAAGCGTCACCCAAAAAATTAGATATGGGAAAAAGTTGTGTTCGGTACAAGAAGGCTGAAGACATCCCGCTAAAATTGATTGGCGAACTGGCTTCTAAAATGACACCCAAAGAATGGATTTCATTATATGAATCTGCATTTAAAAAAGGTGGAACGAAATAGCGCTCTGAAATTAATTAAACATTATTATTTGCGTTCTAAATAATATAACTCAGATTGATAGGGCTTTTGTGTGGTATATTTATCATTCATAATAAAATACCCGTTTTTGTAAGCGGCAATACATTCCCAGTTGTAACCACGAAATGCAGATGGAAATTCCCAAATGGGTTGCCAGCTGATACCGGTTTCGTTTATATAAATATCAACCAGTCTTGAGTAACTTTTATAACTCCCATCTGATAGTACAAGCTTATTAAGAATCATGTCTTTAATTGCTGGACGGTAAACAGCATCCGGGCCGCCGCCGCTATAAAAATAATTGATAGCTGTAAAATGATGATTGCCTGTGGCCGTTATATCAGTTATACGAAAAGGTAATCGTTGAATTGGAAATAAATGCTGACATTGATTGCCGCTAAACGAAAACTTATCTAGTACCCGCACATAATTTGCCTGCAAAAAATCATTATATTCATAAAAAGCATACAGGTAATCACCCTCTTTTACCATCGCTTCATACCCTGCATTGTAAATGGCTTTCCCATCTGCGCCTGTAAACTTAGGCACAGCTATTAAAATAGTAGTGTCTAAAATAACCTGTTGATTTTGCAGAACCCCTTTTACGATATAGCAATCAGGCGATGAGGTCTCTGTTTCTATAGAAAAATATACATTCCCATTTTCAATGATGGTGGCTTCTATGCCTTCATAATCACCTCCGGCTGCTGTTATTTTTTTGCGAAGGAGATCAAGGTTTTCAATATTGTATTTTGAAAATGAAAGCAAGCGATTGGTATCTCTCAGATATTTTTTATAGCCCGATAAATCTGCAACATATATCTTGGCCGGCGCATTATCCTGTAACCTTGATTCTGAAATCAGATATAATTTGTTTTGAAATATCTGAATAGATGAAAACTGATTGTCAAAATAGGAAACTTCTGCGGGCAGTTTTATTTTGTGCATTTTGAATGAGGGCTGAGCTTTAGCCGAAATAAAACACACCTGAAGCAAGATAAACAACAGCGCATAATTTATTTTATGATAAAGCCGGGTTCGCTGCATGATAATCGTGTTTATAACTTTAAAAAAATGATAACGAAGTTAGGGGAACGGTTTTGTTTATTATAGCAATCCTTGTTGCATGATCTTGATGCGCATTACAGTAGCAATACTGGTAGCTCTTTCCTTTATTATAAAAGCTTTTTCACCTTCGAAGTAATGGTCCACCGATTCATGAAAATACCTGAGCCAGGTTTTAAAATGATGTTCTTCCAAAGGAGATTGTGTGTGTAGGTCTAGGTGCGGCTTCATAGCATTTTTTCTATAGGTGCTGGAGCCAAATAAAATATGATCCCAAAAGTCGACCAATATTTCTAAATGCGGCTCCAGATCAATCTTTGCTACTTCGATAAACAGATAATTAATTGAATCGTCGGCCAGAAGTTTGTGATAAAACAAACGCACGATCTGCATCAAATCGTTTCTGTTTTCAATATCCTTTTTTTCAGCCATTCCATTCCATTAAAATATTTTCAATTCTTGCTTTCACGTCTTCATATTTGGTGTATCCTCTTGCTACCAGATAAAATTTGGTTTCTTTAACCTGCATTAATACAGCAGGAAAGCCATTGACCTGCAACTGCCGGCAAAGGGCAAATTCATAGTTGGCTTTTTCTTTGTATGTTTCGCTATGCAGTTTCTGAAAAAAATCATCGGGGTTGAGATTGTATTTTTCAACTAAGTGCCGGTAGGCTTCAACATCAGTAAGGTCGCGGCCCTCATAATGAAGTGCTTTTTGTAAATCGGCTGCAAAAGCAATTTGCTGATCAGGATATGCTTCTTTAAAAATGCAAAGTGCTATGGCTGCTTTTTCAGAATGCGGATACCAATCGCTTTCGTCTGGATGAAAGATATGCCAGAGGTAATCTTCGCCAAACTGAACACTGGCAAGCGATTCTACATTTTTATATTCTTTGCTGATATAGGAGGCTGTTGCCTTTATATGTCTTGGGTTGTCGGCAGGTATCATGCCTCCCGATAAAACTTCAAATTGAAGTTTGTCTTTATATTCCTTTTCTATCTGTATCATTACTTTGCTAAAACCATAGCACCAGCCACAGTATGCATCATAACAATAAAAAATGATGGGTTGATTCATTGGGCAAAATTACTTCTGCAATTGAGAAAAGATTGCTGATTTCAGGAATAAGAAAAAAAATTAATGTGCTTCCAGCCAATTATTTCCTTCGCCACATTCGGCAATTACCGGCACCCCGTTGGGTAGCGGCATAGCATCTTGCATACATTCAATGATTAAGGGTTTTAATTCTTTTACTTCTGTTTTTAATGCATCAAATATCAATTCATCGTGCACTTGCAATATCATTTTGCTTTGCATTTTTTCTTTTTTCATTGCAACATGTACACGTTGCATAGCCAGTTTTATCATATCGGCTGCCGAACCTTGTATGGGTGAGTTAATGGCATTTCTTTCGGCAAAACCTCTCACCGTAAAATTGGCAGAGTTAATATCACGCAACCATCTTTTTCTACCCATCAGCGTTTCTACATATCCGTTTTCTCGTGCAAAGTTGATGGTATCGTCCATGTATTTTTGAATACCCGAAAATTGCTTTTTATAATTATCAATAATCTCTTTTGCTTCCGTTCGAGATATTCCCAGATTATCGGCAAGGCCAAAAGCACCTTGCCCGTAGATAATTCCAAAGTTGACACTCTTGGCTTTGTATCGCATTTCTTTGGTTACTTCTGTTTCTGCTACGTTATACACTCTTGCTGCTGTGGCAGTATGTATATCTTTTCCGGCAGCAAATGCAGCACACATATTTTCGTCGCCACTGATGGCAGCTACTATACGCAATTCTATTTGCGAATAGTCGGCAGAAATTAAAACATGTTTTGTGTCTCTGGGTATAAATGCTTTTCGAATTTCTTTACCCCGGTCAGTTCTTACCGGTATGTTTTGCAAATTGGGATTGTTGCTGGCCAATCTTCCCGTAACGGCTACTGCCTGGCCATAAGTAGTGTGCACCCTTCCCGTTTTTTTATTGATGAGTAACGGTAAGGCATCAACATAGGTTGATTTTAATTTTGTAAGCTCCCTGAAAGCAAGAATATCATCTGCAATTTTATGATCTTTTGCTGCAAGCTTTAATAGCACATCTTCACCGGTTTGATATTGGCCGGTCTTGGTTTTTTTTGCTGCATCATCCAATTTTAATTTATCAAATAACACTTCACCCAGTTGTTTTGGTGAAGCCAGATTGAAACGTACTCCGGCTTGTTTGTACACAGACTCTTCACTTTTTTTTGCTTCTTTTTCTAATTCTTTTGAATATTCATTTAAAAATGATTCATCAATTTTTACGCCTTCATACTCCATATCGGTCAGTACTTTCACCAGCGGATTTTCTACTTCATAATAAACCTTTTCAACTTCTTTTTCTTTTAGTTTGGGAAGAAAAATATTTTTTAACTGAAGCGTGATATCGGCATCTTCGGCGGCATAGTCTGTTATTTTTTCAATTGCAACCTCACGCATGGTGCCCTGGTTTTTCCCTTTTTTACCTATCAGTTCTTCAATATGCACCGGTTCGTAACCCAGATATTTGGCACTCAGGTCGTCCATTCCTCTTTTACCATCAGGCTCTATTACATAATGCGCCAGCATCGTATCAAAAATTTCTCCGGCCAGTTCCACACCATACCACTTTAATATGAGCATATCGTATTTTAGATTTTGCCCTATCCATTTTTTCTTTTTGTCGGAAAATATGGGTTCAAATTGTGAAATTATTTCTTTTGTTCTTTTTTGATCGGCAGGGCAGGGAACAAAAAATGCTTCACCGGGTTTTACACAAAAACTCATGCCTACCAGTTCTGCTGCATTGGCATCTATACCGGTTGTTTCGGTATCAAAACAAATTTCAGAATGGTTACTAAGTTCGGCTACTAATTTTTTTATTGCTTTATCATCTTCTATTGCTACATAGTGATGCGCTGTATTGTTAATGTTTTTTTCAGCATTTCTTTCTTCGTCAGAAAGATCCGATTCGGGATTGATAACCGGTTTTGAAACTGCGGGAGCAATAATATTTCCAAATAAATCGGTCTGAATGCCTTGTGGCTGTTCTTTTTTTATAAAATCATTGCCGGCTGCGGCAATTGAAAATTCATCGCCCAGCAATCTTTTGCCCAATGTTTTAAATTCCAGCTCGGCAAAAATTTCTTTCAACTTTTCTTTATCCCAGTCTTTGAGTTTAAAATCTTCTACATGAAATTCAACAGGCGCATTCGTAATAATGGTTGCTAATTTTTTGGAAAGTAAAGCCATGTCTTTTCCTTTTCTCACTTTTTCGCCCATTGCACCTTTGATGTTGTCGGCATTGGCCAATGTATTTTCAAGTGAACCATATTCAGCCAAAAATTTAGCAGCAGTTTTTTCTCCCACTCCCGGAATGCCCGGTATATTGTCCACCGCATCACCCATCATACCCAGCATATCTATTACCTGCTCTACCGATTTTATATTCCATTTTGCGCACACTTCATCGGGCCCCAGTATTTCAGCATCATTTCCCTGATAAGCAGGTTTGTAAATTTTTATTTTATCTGAAACCAATTGCCCATAATCTTTATCAGGCGTTACCATAAAAACTTCATATCCTTTCTGTGCCGCCTGTTTGGCCAATGTACCTATTACATCATCTGCTTCATAGCCATCAACCGCAATAATGGGAATATTAAATCCCTCAATTATTTTTTTAATATCGGGCACAGCAAAGCTTATATCTTCAGGCGTTTCCTGCCGATTGGCTTTATAGTCTGCAAAGTCAGTATGTCTTTCGGTAGGAGCCGAGGTGTCAAAACAAACCGCCATGTGTGATGGCTTTTGTTTATTAATAAGTTCAACTAAAGCATTGGTAAAACCAAATTGCGCATTTGTGTTTTTGCCGTTTGATGTAATTCTTGGGCTTCTGATTAAGGCGTAATAAGCCCTGAACACCAACGCAAATGCATCTAATAAAAAGACCTTTTTTTCCATGCCACTAAGGTAAAGAAATCAAGGCCAGTATAAAGAAAACACAAAACCCCGAAGCTCATAATAATGAGATTCGGGGGTGTAGGTATCAGTTAAAGGCAAATATGCTTAGTTGATAGATAGCTTCAGTATCGCCGTATTGTTAGTTTTCATTTTTTCGGTAGCAGTATTGCTCATCTCAATATTTGCAGGAGATGATGTCACCTGTGTTTCACTAAATGCCGGAGTTTGTACTGAGGAATGGGAAACATTTACCTGGCTTTTATCCTTGTGCACAAAATTGAGGTAGAGTGCAAAAAATAAAAGGTTGAAAGCAAAAAAGTTTGCCACCTTGCGGATTCTTCTTTTCATACTATTGGATTTTTGGGTTATTCAATTATCTCACCGGATTTACCGGAGGATTTGGATTCTGACACTAAAGTATATTGAGGAATGTAAAGTTCAAATGATTGAGCCCCATTATTTAACGATATAAAGCACTATTACTTTCAGGAGCCTCGTAAAACTACGAGTAAGGCTTATTTTTTCATTTCTTCAAACTGTTTTTGCATTAAAAACAGTTGATCTCTCAATCTGGCTGCTTCCATAAAATCAAGATCACGAGCTGCTTTTTCCATTTCTTTTTTCTGTTTTGCAATTGCTTTTTCCATTTTTGGAATGGTGTTGTATTGTTCTTGTTCTTCGGCAGCTATGGTTACTATATCTTGCCCGGCAGCAATGGCATACGGGCTGTTTTCATCAAATCCTTTTATATCTAAAACCGATGTTTGTGCAAATACATCTTTTGCAGATTTATTTATTGTTGTAGGTATGATACCATGTTTGGTATTGTATGCAATTTGTTTTTCTCTTCGTCTGATGGTTTCGTCAATTGTTTTTTGCATACTCTCCGTCATTTTATCTGCATAAAAAATAACTAATCCGTCTGCATTTCGGGCTGCTCTGCCTGCCGTTTGTGTCAGGCTTTTCTCATTTCTTAAAAAACCTTCTTTATCTGCATCCAGTATGGCAACCAGCGAAACTTCGGGCAGGTCAAGACCTTCACGCAGCAGATTGACTCCTACAAGCACATCAATTTTTCCCAATCTCAGTTCTCGCAAAATTTCTACTCGCTCCAGTGTATCCACCTCGCTGTGTATGTATTTTGATTTGATATTGATTTTGTGCAGGTATTTATCCATCTCTTCGGCCATACGTTTGGTAAGTGTAGTTACCAATACTCTGTCTCCTTTGGTTACCCGTTTATCTATTTCATCCAGCAAGTCGTCAATCTGATTCACACTGGGTCTGATTTCTATTGGCGGATCAAGCAAGCCGGTTGGCCTTACAACCTGCTCTACCACTATGCCTTCGCTTTTTGCCAGTTCATAATCATCAGGTGTAGCCGATAAAAATATGACTTGATTAGTAAGTGCTTCAAATTCATGAAAATTAAGAGGCCTGTTGTCAAGTGCCGAGGGTAGGCGAAAACCATAATCAACCAAAACAAGTTTTCTGCTTCTGTCGCCGCCGTACATGCCGCTTACCTGTGGTATGGTTTGATGACTTTCATCTATTATCATTAAAAAATCCTTTGGAAAATAATCTAACAGACAAAAAGGGCGGGTACCCGGTTTGCGGCGATCAAAAAAACGAGAGTAGTTTTCAATACCATTGCAATAGCCCAACTCTCTTATCATTTCCAAATCATAATTCACTCTTTCTGAAATGCGTTGCGCTTCAATATATTTTTTTTCTTTCTTGAAATATTCAGTTTGTGCTGAGGCTTCATCCTGTATTTCATATATTACCTGTTGCAAAATATCTTTTGGCGCTACATAAAGGTTGGCAGGAAAAATGGCCGCATCACTCATACGTCCAATTCTTTTTCCCGTTACTACTTCAATACTCTCTATCTCTTCTATTTCATCGCCAAAAAAACTGATGCGGTAGCCATAGTCCACATAAGGCAAATTGATATCTACCGTGTCGCCCTTTACCCTGAATGTGCCACGGTTAAATTCAATCGTTGTTCTGTTATACAATGAATTGACCAAAGCGTGAAGCAATGCCTGACGGGAGATGATCTGACCTTTATGTATTCTGATTATTCCATTTTCATAATCGGTAGGATTGCCCATACCATAGATACAACTTACAGATGCTACTACAATAATATCTCTGCGACCGCTTAATAAACTGGATGTTGCACGCAATCGCAACTTATCCAATTCGTCATTAATGTTCAGATCTTTTTCAATATATACATCGCTTACAGGCAGGTAGGCTTCGGGCTGATAATAGTCGTAGTAGGAAACAAAATACTCTACAGCATTCTCGGGAAAAAACTGTCGAAACTCACCATACAGCTGTGCTACCAGTGTTTTATTGTGTGTAAGTACCAGCGTAGGTCTTTGTGTTTGTTGTATTACATTGGCAATAGTGAAGGTTTTGCCACTGCCCGTTACGCCCAGCAGCGTTTGGTATTTTTCCTGATTCTGCACACCTTCCGTTAGTTGTCGTATTGCTTCGGGTTGGTCGCCGGCAGGCTGATAAGTGGTATGCAAGTTGAAAGCCATAAAGAATTTGCAATTTACTAAATGAAAAGGACGTACCGATACTGCATAAAATATTTTGCTAAAATTGTGTGTACGTCATGCAGCCTGTTTGGGTCTGAAACTATCTTTATCCTTTAGATTTTCCGTTGAAATAAATCAATAGGAAATTTTGGAAGAGACATTGTTATTTTAATGTTTTTAAAACGAAAATTTTCATGATGAAAAAATTTCTTTCACTCTTTTTTTTAGTATCTGGTTTTACTGTTGCTAGTTATGCACAGAAATATGAAAAAGCCTTGAGTCAATTTAAGGTTAGTCACCCGGTTGAAAAAATTTATATTCAGTTTGATAAAGATTTTTATGTGCCGGGCGAAACCATTTGGTTTAAATCATATTTATTTACAAATGATAAGCCGAATGGTTTAAGTCAGAATCTTTGGCTTCAATTATTGGATCAGAATGGAAACATAATAATCAGCAATAGATATCCTGTTACAGGTGCTGTGGCCAATGGCAATATTTCACTTTCGCAATCATTAAAACAAGGCAGCTATTTTGTAAGAGCAATCACCACAGGAATGTTGAATATTAATAATACCGATGTTTATAAAAAGGAAATAGTGGTACTTGGAAAAGGAGGCAAAATCTTTTCTGAAACCGAGCCGGCAAGTATTCGCTTTTATCCTGAAAGCGGCGTAATGATTGATGGCGTGCTTACCGTTGTTGGATTTAAGGCAAATGCGAAGGGAGGCACTCCGGTTGATGTTACGGGTTTAATCAAAACAGAAGATGGAACGACGATCACATCTTTTAGTTCAAATCATGATGGAATTGGAAGATTACAATTTAAACCAAAGGCGGGTAAGAATTATTTTGCCGAAGTTGAAACTACTAGCGGTATAAAAAAGTTTCCATTGCCGGCCGTCCAGGCTTCAGGCATTAGCTTGAAAGTACAGGATGAGCCTGGCGGCAAGAAGTTTACTTTGAGCAGAGGTACTGCCGACAAAACAAAATTTGATTCCATTACTGTTGTTGCACAGTTGAATAGAAATGTGGTATATGAAGTTGATATTGCATTTGAGGAGTATCCATCCATAGTGGGGCATTTGCTTACCGATAGTTTACCATCAGGTGTTTTACAAATGACCGTTTTTGATAAATACGGAACACCCATTGCAGAGCGGCTAACTTTTGTTGACAATAATGAATATCGTGATGCCGGTAGCATTGCCATTTTAAAATCCGGATTGGGAAAAAGAGAAGAAAATAGTTTTGAGATTCAGTTTCCAAATGCTGTACAGAGAAGTATGTCTGTGGCCGTTACAGATTTCAATGAAAGCCAATGGCCGGATGTAGGAAATATAGAATCTTCATTATTGCTTGCTGATAATTTAAAAGATTATGTGTGGGATGCCAGTTGGTATTTTAAAAATAAAAACGAATCAACTGTTAAGGCATTGGATAATTTATTGCTGACACAAAAGCTGAAAAACTTTGATTGGTCCGAAATTTTTAAGAATCAACCAGTTGTTGAAAAATTTGCGGAGCAACATTTTATAAGAATTTCAGGACTTGTGGTAGATGATAAAACCAAAGCGCCACTCAGCGGCGGTAAATTGAGTTTATTGTTGGAAGCTGGAGAATCTACCCGTACAGGGTTTGAAGTTCCTGTTGGTAAGGATGGTAAGTTTTTAATTGACTCGGTATATTTTTCCGGAAAGGGGAAGGTGTTTTATGGTTATACAAATAGCAAAGGAAAATCAACTTCTGCATTATTAATACCGGATGAGGATAGGTTGTCAAAGGTGGCCGTAGAAATACCTGTTGATTTTGTAAATTCTTTTGTTGTACATCCCTTAGAAACCGTAAAAGGCAATGATGGACTGGATACACGTTTTCAATTTGTTCAATCTAAAATGGGAGAAGTAAATGAAACTCAAAAAGACCTTTCTGAGAAAAAGCGTGAAAAATCACCAACGGAAACCGTCAATGATCAATATACTACAGGCGTTTTTCGCGGCGATGCAAAAGAAACAATTGATAACATCAACCACCCATCTACAGATAAAACGATGAATGGTGTTGATTTTGTAAAAAACAGAATTCAGCAAATTGAATTATCGGGTGGCGGTTTTGTCAATAGAAAGAATATGAGTATCAATACCGGAAGAAAATGGGCTGTTGGAATTTTTATAAATGAAGCCCCGGCAAGTTTAACCTTATTGCAGAATATTATTGCAAAAGACATTGCGCTGGTAAAATTTTATGAAGCAGGATTTGTGGGTGTAGGAAGCGGATTTCCTGGTGGCGCTGTTGCGGTATATACCAAAGTACTAGAGAACGAACAAAAGCGGGCTGACGATCTTCCGTTTTTCGAATCAACCGGTTATTCGCCGGTTAAAGATTTTTTTAACCCCGATTATAGCAATGCGGATACGAAGAAAATTTTAGGTGACTTCAGATCAACTCTATATTGGAACCCAACATTATATTTGGACGCCAATACAAAATCAATTCCGGTAAAGTTTTATAATAACGACTATAGTAAGAAATTAAAAGTTGTTGTAACCGGAATGGATGCAAATGGCAAACTCATTTATATTGAAAAGATTGTAGGCGAATAATTATTCTCTCAACCATTATATATTTTTTTTATCAATTATTCTCGTCTTTATAAAGCTAAAAACCCTCCGTTCAATTTGGAGGGTTTTTTTATTTATCTAAAATTGATAAATTAGAATACTGCTACTACGGTTACTTTAGGTTCAGTGGATACTTTTCCTGCAATAACAGGTTGTCCGCTGATTCCAAAATCAGATAATTTAATTTTAAAATCTGCAGTAACTGTAATTTTCCCTTCGGCTACAGTTATTTTTCCGGCTACTTTTATTTTTTTTGTTATACCCTTAATTGTCATATTGCCATTTACTTTGGCTGAGTAAACACCATTTTTGGAAAGCTTGATTTTTGAAAAATTATCAATAGTGCCTGTGTAAGTAAATTTTGGAAACTGGTCAGAGTTCATCCAGTTGGCGCCATTAAAATGGCTTTGCATTTGGGGGTTTGAGAAAGCGAAATTTTTTACAGCAGCTTCAAATGCTACAGCACCTGTTTTTGTGTCAAAGGAGCCGATAACTGTTTTGTTTTCTGCTTTGGGTAAAGCATCTTTTGGTGTGGTAGCATCAAAGCTTACACTGGCAGTAGCCGTAGTTTTTTTCTGCCCAAAAATACCGGTAACTGCCAGCATACAGAAAAATAGAAATGTGGTTTTTTTCATTCTTGTTTTTTTATTTTTTAGAGATTACGGAACGTTTAAAACTTATCTGCGTATTGTTTAATATTTCGCTGAAAATACTGCCACTGCATACGCCTTTAATTACAACAGCATCACCTGCTTTAAGTGATTGAATATTTGGAAACTGATTTTTCTCCAATGTAAAACTGGCGAAAGAGCCCGTGCTGTCCTCAAAGCGAATCGTACCTACCGAGTCGGCGGCTATTTCTACAGCTGCAATATTTCCTGAAACTTCGACAATCTTTTCTTTATACTTTTTATTAGATGCAGTATCATTTGCCAAAAACTCTTTTATTAATGCTGCTGATGAAAAAGTATAGGCAGCCTTTTCTTTATCTGTTGAACCAAAAGTTTCATCCAGAATTTTTTGTTGGGCGTGGCCACTTGCCATATTGAAGCCCACTATAGCAGCAACTGCTGTAGCAATTAGCAAAATTGTTTTTAATAACCAACGCTGTTTCCCGCCCGAAAAAATCAATACGATAGCTGCCGACAGATGTACAAAAATCCAGGGTTTTATATGTCCCCAAACGGTGGCGCTAGTTCCTAACTGATCAACCAGGTTTTTGCTAAATAAAAAATAAACCAATGCTAATGATACCGAAAGTAGCCCGGCTATAACAGATGGCCAGAAAGCATCTTTTTTTGTGATACAAAATAAAATGGCAGCTATTGCGGCTACCGGAATTAACCAGAAAATATTAAAAGCATAGCTGAACTGCGGAAAAGGATTTTCAACGCCAAACTGTTCTTTGGCAGTTGCAAAAAAATCTCCTGTTGGCATAGAAAGCCCGGTTATGGTAGCATTATTCCATACTACCCAAGGCAAAAAAAAGCTGGCCGTTAAGGCCAAAGCTGCCAGTATATTTACTTTATTATGGGTTGTCATTATTTATTTTATAAAACGATAACTGTGACGTATCGGTTGCTCACATGAATGGCCAAAAATAATGATGTTTAAACATTAATCAAATTGATTGCCTAATTATTTTGCTAATAAAAATAAAAAATCCCGGCTTTGAAACCGGGATGTATATTACTAACCCATATTTAACTATTTCAACGGTCTAAAATCAGGCTGTCTGCATTTCTTTGATTTTTTCTCTAATTTTTCCTTCAATTTCTGAAGCCAACTCGGGATTATCTACCAATAATTGTTTTACCGCATCACGTCCCTGACCAAGTTTATCGCCATTATAACTATACCAGCTGCCGCTTTTTTGTACTATTTCCAGTTCGGTTCCCATATCAATTATTTCACCCGTTTTGGATATGCCTTCGCCAAAAATAATGTCAAACTCAGCAGCACGGAATGGGGGAGCTACTTTATTCTTTACCACTTTCACTTTTACATGGTTGCCTATGGCTTCATCACCATCTTTTACCTGTGTTTGTCTGCGAATATCCAAACGTACTGATGCATAAAACTTTAAAGCATTACCACCGGTAGTTGTTTCGGGGTTGCCAAACATTACCCCTATTTTTTCGCGAAGCTGATTGATGAAAATACAGATAGTGCCTGTTTTGGAAATGGTAGCGGTTAATTTTCGTAGTGCCTGGCTCATCAGTCGGGCATGCAAGCCCATTTTACTATCGCCCATTTCGCCTTCCAGTTCGCTCTTGGGTACCAGGGCGGCTACTGAGTCAATTACAACTACATCCAATGCACCGGAAAGAATTAAGCGGTCTGCAATTTCTAATGCTTGCTCACCATAGTCGGGTTGAGAAATCAGCAGATTGTCAACATCAACGCCTAATTTTTTGGCATAGCTGCTGTCAAATGCATGTTCGGCATCTATAATGGCACACATACCTCCTTTTTTCTGTGCTTCAGCAATAATGTGGGTAGCAATGGTGGTTTTACCAGAAGATTCGGGGCCATATATTTCTACGACTCTGCCACGGGGAAGGCCACCAATGCCAAGGGCAACATCCAGGCCGATAGAGCCGGTGGATATCACTTCTTGTTGGCTTTCGGCCTTTTCATTCATCATCATTACACTGCCTTTTCCATAGTCTTTCTCAATCTTATCCATGGTAAGTTTGAGTGCTTTAAGCTTCTCGGAATTAGGATTTACTGTTTCGGTTGTTTTTTCTGATTTTGCCATGCTTTAAAGTTATGAGTTTGCGTATTGATGTCCCGGTTTTTTTCGGGAGCGAAAACGAAGCTAAAACATTTAGTAATAAAAAACTAATATTTTGGGTAAAATATTTTTTTGCAAATAGTTAGGAATCCTAATTATATTTGTTTTGGCAATATTGCCACTGCAAAATAAAAACCTGTAAAAATGGCAAAATCAACTTTCTATCATGCCGGTTGCCCGGTGTGTGTAAGTGCAGAACACGACATTGTAAATCTGCTTGGCTCCGAAAATGTAGATGTGGTACATCTTGGCAGCGACAAATCAAGAATTGAAGAAGCTGAGCAAGCCGGTGTGAAATCAGTGCCAGCTTTGGTAACGCCAAATGGAAATGTTCTCCACATCAACTTTGGCGCTTCAATGGCCGATGTAAAAGGTTAATGACATGCCCTGTAAAGTATTAGTTTTACAGGGCATCTCATTATTATTCAATTGCATTATTAAAAATTAGTTGCATTTATTCTTAAAATGAATATGTATTCATTAATCTAAATATTAAATATGAAAATTGCAGTTTGGGATACTTATGTTACCAAAAAAGATGGTAGTGTGATGCATTTTGACATAATTGCACCCGAAGAAATTAAAGAGTTAAGTATTATTCATGGCTATGGCAGAAATTATTTAAAATCTAAAGGTCAGGATGGTCAAAAACTGACAGCAGCGGAGTGTTGTTTTTGCCATATTGAAGAATTAAGACCACAGTGGGAGCAAGATATTAAGCAAAAAGGATATTTCATTCTTGAGATGGAAAATTGTAATTAAATATGACAACAGCATTTAATCTGGATATTCATAATGCTGGCATTGATGGTAAAATCCTAGCATCATTAGAAAGGGTATCACAAGCTTTCAGGGTATTACTATGGAACGAGAGTAAAGAGTATTCTTTAAGCCCAATACAAGTACAAGTACTGGTTTTTTTATTGCATCATGCTGCACCCATGCGAAAAGTAAGCTATCTGGCTGATGAGTTTAATATAACAAGGGCATCAATTAGCGACACTATAAAATCTCTTGAGCGAAAAGCATTAATTTATAAAGAAGTTATTCAGAATGATACAAGGAGCTTTGTAATGCATTTAACCCCAAAGGGGATGGCATTGGCAAAACGGATTTCACTTTTTGCAAATCATATCCTGTCTCCCATTGAGCAAATGTCTGAATCTGAAAAAGAATCTTTTTTGTTTAATCTTTTAAATATTATTCATTATCTAAATAAGGCAGGCATTATCACTATACAAAGAATGTGTTTTACATGTCAGCATTATCAGCATGGTAAAAATAAGAATTCTCACTATTGCAAATTGCTGAATACCCGCCTTTCAGAAAAGGACTTAAGAATCGATTGCCCCGAACATATAATGTCTTCTGAATAAGCAATTTTTAGGAGTTGCTAAATATTTGAATTTAAACTTCGTTATCTAACACTTTTGCTGCCACTCTGTCAATCATTTTCTGTTTGGAACGGCTCTTGTACATTTGCAGCCGCAAAAAACTTCTAATATATGGTACAGGAAAAAGGTACAATCTCCATCAATACGGAAAATATTTTCCCGATTATTAAAAAATTTTTATACAGTGACCATGAAATTTTTCTGCGTGAGCTAGTAAGCAATGCGGTAGATGCTACTCAGAAACTGAAAAGATTGAGCTCGCTGGGTCATTACAATAATGAGTTGGGAAATTTGAATATTAAAATAACTGTTGACAAAGAGGCAAAAACGATAACTGTCAGTGATAGTGGTATAGGTATGACCGCCGAAGAAATAAAGAAATATATTAATCAGGTGGCTTTTTCAGGCGCTACCGAGTTTATGGAAAAGTTTAAGGAAGCCAACGACGCCAATGAAATCATCGGAAGATTTGGCCTTGGTTTTTATTCAGCTTTTATGGTGGCCGATAAAGTGGAAATACAAGCACTTAGCTATCAGGAAAACGCTGTGCCTGCCCGCTGGATCTGTGATGGCAGCACCGAATTTGAAATTACCGAAGGCAACCGCACCGAAAGAGGTACTGACATCATTCTTTATATAAACGAAGATTCAATTGAGTTTTTAGAAAACCACCGCATACAAAGTATCTTGGATAAGTATGCAAAATTTCTTCCCGTTCCGGTACAGTTTGGCACCAAGTCAGAGTCTGTAGAGGATGGCAATGATGAAGAAGGCAAGCCAAAATATAAAACGGTGGAAGTTGATAACATTATTAACAACACTACACCTATCTGGACGAAATCGCCTTCGGATTTGAAAGATGAAGACTATTTGAATTTTTATAATGAACTCTATCCTTTTAGCGAAGCACCCTTATTTTGGATTCATCTCAATGTAGATTATCCCTTCAATCTTACCGGGGTATTATATTTTCCCAAACTGAAAAATGATTTTGAAATACAGAAAAACAAAATCAAACTCTTCAGCCGTCAGGTGTTTATAACTGATGAAGTGAAAGATATTGTTCCCGAATTTTTACTACTGTTACATGGTGTTATTGATTCGCCGGATATTCCATTGAATGTAAGTCGTTCATTTTTGCAAAGCGACGGCAATGTAAAAAAGATAAACAGTTACATCAGCCGCAAGGTAGCCGAGAAGCTTACCGAATTATTTAAGAAAGACAGAAAATCTTATGAAGAAAAATGGGGCGACATTGGCATATTTGTAAAATATGGTGCATTGAGCGATGAAAAATTTTATGAGAAAGCAAAAGAGTTTTTACTGCTAACCAATACATCAAAATCCTATTTTACACTGGATGAGTACAGCATAAAGGTTAAAGATTTTCAAACCGATAAAAACGGACAACAAGTATGGCTTTATACGGCAGATGCCGAAAGACAACACAGCTATGTAGCCGTAGCGCATAAGAAAAACTATGATGTGCTGTTGATGGATTCGCCTATTGATACGCATTTTATTCAGCATCTGGAAATGAAACTTGAAAAAACATCACTAAAGCGGGTAGATGCAGATGTAATTGATAAACTGATTGAGAAAGAGAATACTGAAAAGCATCCACTAACGGATGAGGAAAGCAATAAACTGAAACAGGCATTTGAAAAGGCATTGAATAATGCAAATATGAAAGTAGAAGTGGAAAGTCTGCCGGCTGATGCCTTACCGGTTACGGTTACTATGGAAGAATGGATGCGCCGTATGAAAGACATGAGTCGAATGGGTGGCGGTATGAACTTTTACGGGAATATGCCCGATACCTATAAAGTAGCGATCAATGCCAACCATCCGGTAATGGCAAAAATACTGGCGGCAGATGAAGCACAACAGTACATGATGACCAAACAACTTACCGATCTGGCCTTGCTGGCTACTGGTTTACTGAAGGGTGCAGACTTAACAGCTTTTGTAGAGCGCAGCGTGGGTGCAATGCAGCAATAAAAGTTAAAAAGTTGTAAAAAGACAGGTTTCGTAGTGTGAAATATTTCGGGCCATGGCATCTTCTGGTTCTAAAACCTGATAATTATGCAACGCACTGCCTTGGCCATTTGTGCCCTTTCCTTAGTTCTGATTTTTAGTTTTGCAAAAAAGCCGCAGACTACACAAGCGGAAACGATTAAAAAATTTACTGAAACCAAAGTGGTTCCTAAAAAAATACAGGCAGCCATATTGCTGGATGTAAGTAACAGTATGGATGGGCTGATAGAGCAGGCCAAGGCGCAACTCTGGAATATGGTGAATACACTGGGCCGGGTAAAATGTGATGACAATTCCAAACCACAGATTGAAGTATCATTATATGAGTATGGCCGTAGCAGCAACAGTGCTGCAAATGGTTATGTAAAACAACTGGTAAGTTTCACACAAGACTTAGACAGCATTTCAAAAATTTTATTTAACCTCAACACCAATGGTGGCGAAGAATATTGCGGAAAGGTTATTTATACCTCATTGGATGAGTTGAAGTGGAATGAAAAGAATGATCAGTACAAGGTAATTTTTATTGCAGGCAATGAAGATTTTTTACAGGGGAATGTAACCTATACTGCTGCCTGTGCCAAGGCAAAAGAAAAAGGGGTAATAGTAAATACAATTTACTGCGGCGATCGTATGCAGGGCATACGAGAACACTGGAATCTGCTGGGCGAATGTGGCAATGGCAGTTTTACCAATATCAATCAGAATGAAAAGATAATAGACATACCTACACCTTACGATAGTACACTTATCGTTTTAAATAACCGGCTGAATGCAACTTATATCGCTTATGGCGCTCAGGGAAAATACAGAGCAAATATGCAAAAGGAAGTGGACGAGGCAAATGCTACACTGGGAAATGGAATGGCAGCACAAAGAGCTGCAGCCAAATCAATGAGCAATGCCTACAATAATGAATCATGGGATCTGGTAGATGCAGTAAAAAGCGATAAAGACATAATAAACAAACTGGATAAAAAAACATTGCCTGATAATCTTAAAAACAAAAGCAACAAAGATTTGCTGCTTTATATAGAACAAAAACAAGCCGATCGTTCTGCCATTCAAAAAGAAATGCAGACCGTAAATGAAAAAAGAAATGTATTTATTGCCGATGCCAAAAAGAAAATGGCAACTAACGGAAAGCAAACATTGGAATCAGCAATAGAGACCTCTATACGAGAGCAGGTGAAAAGATTTAAAATGCAGATACCTTAATCAAAAGATGAAAAACCGGAGCAGGGGTTTATTGAATCTTTGCTCCATTTTCAATCCAGCAGCGAATCAACTCTCTTTCTTCCGGTGTCATATTGGTTTTATTATTTTGGGGCATAGTTTTCGTGAGCACTACCCGCTGCAAAATCAAATCTTTTTTTGCAACGATTTCCTGTGGTGTATCATATTTTACACCGTTTGGAGCAGTGGTATATACTGCATCTGTTGGTTTTGATGAATGACAACTGACGCATCTTTGCTGCACAATTGCTTGCACCGTTGCAAAGCTGATCTCGTCACATTTTTTATTGGAAATTTTTGGAGCTGTAGCATAAGCAACCGACAACAATAATAAAACTGAGACAGGTAGAATCCATACACTGAGTTTTCCCTGCTCTCTTAGATTGAGCCAATGCTTGATACCTGCGGTTGCCAAACTGATGATGGCAAGTACCAGCCACTGATACTTGTTGCCAAAAGTACCGGGAAAGTGATTGCTCACCATAACAAACAACACTGGCAGCGTAAAATAATTATTACTGATAGAACGGAACAAAGCATTTTTCCCCTTCTGTACATCGGGCAGCTCGCCATTCTTCGCTGCATTTACCATTGCCTTTTGTGCAGGAATGATTACAAAAAACACATTGCCTGCCATCAAACTGCCCAGCATGGCACCAAAATGAATAAATGCAGCTCTGCCGCTAAATACCTGTGCATAAAACCAAGCAAAGCCGATAAGCAACAATACACCAACAATGGAAAACAAATAAGGTTTTTTTGATAAAGGTGACTTACACAAAAGATCATAAATTATCCAGGCTACAATAAATGAACCTACACCAATTGCAATGGCAGCTGCTTCACTTAATTGAAGCACCGCCGGATCTATCAGTAATGCAGAAGCATTGAAATAATAAATGATAAACAATAACGCAAAACCACTCACCCAGGTAAAATAGGCTTCATACTTGAACCAGTGTAAATGTTTGGGGATCGTTTTCGGTGCTACTTTATATTTTTCAAGATAATAAAAGCCTCCGCCATGTACCGCCCATAAATTGCCTGCCAGTTCATCCCTTATACCTTCTGTACGGTTGAGTGCATTTTCAAGAAATACAAAATAAAATGAAGCACCAATCCATGCAATACCAAAAGTAATATGCATAACACGTACAATAATATTCAGCCATTCTATCAGGTGGCCTTCATATGGAGTGCCTTTTACTTTCCAGTAAATGCAGGCAATAATACCCAGTATTAAAAAGACAAGTGTAGCATAAACCCATCCTTGAATCAGATTTGTTTTTTCTACAATGGCATCATTGGCTTCTTTTTGAGCATAGCTATGCAGCCGGTAGGTAATCACTACCAGCAATATCAACAATAAACTGAGAATACCGATTAATACAAACGCCATAGAAGCTACAAAGTAAAAAATACTTGGCTATTTTTATAGTTCATTTTTTAATTATGCAGCCAATAGCCATAAAAAGCAGCAGGGTAGTATTGCCGAATACATTGCGAGATGCTTCTATTATCATTGCCAACGGCGTGATAACGGGTATTGAAGATAATTTGCCCGAAGGAGATTTGCAGGTAATTGATTTGGGTGATGCGGCAGTAATGCCAGGCGTAGTGGACCCGCATGTACACATCAATGAGCCGGGAAGAACAGAATGGGAAGGATTTGATACGGCAACAAAAGCAGCTATTGCAGGCGGTGTTACTTCGCTGATAGAAATGCCGCTGAATGCTTCACCCGTAACCACTACTGTAAAGGCATTTGAAAAAAAATTAAATGCAGCAAAAGGAAAACTTCATGCAAATTGTGGTTTCTGGGGTGGCATAATACCCGGTAATTTTTCTGAAATAAAACCATTGATTGAAAAAGGTGTATTTGGTTTCAAAGCTTTTCTTACACACTCGGGTATTGATGAGTTTCCCAATGTAACGGAGGCGGATTTGCGAAAGTCAATGCCGTTGATTGCTGAAAGCGGATTGCCCTTATTGGTGCATTGCGAACTAAGCGGACCGGTAGCAACAAAGGCAGGCAGTCATCGCAGCTATGCACATTATCTTGCATCAAGACCAAAAGCCTGGGAAGATGAAGCTATTGCACTGATGATAAAATTATGTGATGAGTTTAATTGTCATACGCATATCGTTCATGTATCTTCAGCAAATGCTTTACAGCAGATTGCCGATGCCAAGCATCGTGGATTACCGCTTACCGCCGAAACCTGTCAGCACTATTTGTACTTTAATGCAGAAGATATAACTGATGGAAAAACGGAGTTCAAATGCGCCCCGCCTATTCGGGAAAAAGAAAATAATGAACAACTGTGGCAGGCACTAAAGAACGGTGTTCTTGATTTTGTAGCAACAGATCATTCACCCGCCCCACCCGCAATGAAGGAATTGCAATCAGGCGATTTTATGAAAGCCTGGGGTGGTATTGCCTCACTGCAATATTCTTTGTCGGCATTGTGGACGGCAGCAAAACAACATTCGTTCAATATAATTGATATTGCAAAATGGTTGAGTGAAAATCCCGCTTTATTGCCGGCATTGCAAACGAAAGGGAAGATTGAAAAAGGTTATGATGCAGATTTTGTAGTATGGCAACCCGAGGAAAAATTTATTGCCGATGCTGCTGTTTGCCACCACCGTCATAAAGTTTCACCCTATTTCGGCGAAACTTTTTTTGGAAGTGTGATGCAAACCTGGCTTAAAGGTGAAAAAGTATTTGATGCAGGAAAGTTTCTACATTTGAACAGAGGTGAAATTTTACTTGCAGTATAAAATTGCAAATGTTTATTTGATAAGTGATTATAAATTCAATAATACAATATAATGGCCGAACCTACTTTTACAAAACTGACAGACCTTGCTGCTGAAAAACTTGGAGGTAAAGTATTGTCATGCAGTGATGATTTTTTTGCAGAAAAAGAAAACCTGATAAAACCCGGTCGCGGCATTTTTATTGCCGATAAATATACCGACCGGGGCAAGTGGATGGATGGCTGGGAAAGCAGAAGAAAAAGAACTGAAGGGCACGACTGGTGCATCATAGAGTTGGCTACATCCGGAAAAATTCATGGAGTGGATATAGACACCAATCATTTCTTAGGAAATCATCCGCCACACGCTTCTGTAGAAGCTGCTTATGTACCATTGTCAGAGAATATAGATTTTGAAACGGTGAACTGGAAAGAGATATTGGCAAAATCAGCCTTGCAACCCGGTTCGCAAAATTTTTATGAAATATCAGACCGAAATATTTACACACATATCAAACTGCATATTTACCCTGACGGTGGCGTAGCAAGAATGAAAGTATATGGGGAAGTGCATAAAGACTGGTCAACTGTGGATGCAAGTGAAATCGTGAACCTGGCTGCTGCCACCAATGGAGCAAAGGCTGTTTTGTGTAATGATATGTTTTTCTCGCACATGAATAATCTCTTAATGCCCGGCCGTGGTATTAATATGGGTGATGGATGGGAAACCAAAAGAAATCGCACACCCAACAACCGGGATTGGGTTATTGTAAAACTGGCACACAGGGGAAAGGTTGAAAAAATACTGGTAGATACGGCACATTTCAAAGGCAATTATCCCGATAGTTGTTTGATAGAGGGATGTGAAGCCGAAGCTGATACAGATTTTACTAGTACAGAAATTGAATGGAAAACAATTTTGCCACAGTCAAAACTGCAAGCCGATCACGAACATTTTTTTGAAGACGAAATAAAAGCCAAAGGTCCGTTTACACATGTTAGGCTCAACATTTTTCCTGATGGTGGTGTCAGTCGGTTGCGGCTTTGGGGAAGAATTGTAAAGTAAGGGAGTTGAACGCCGATTGGTTAAGATGGTGATGATTATTTAAGATAGAGAATAATGAAATTTCCTTTAAGAGATAAAATCATAATACGTCTTAATAATCATAAAAGATCAGCGTACTTTAAAAAAATAAATCAGTATTTTTATTTTCTTGACACTTCATGAGTTCAACACATTGCCCCGCGAAAGTCTGATAGCAGAACTTTCAAAATGCTGCGGTGCCCGGGCATGGGTACAGCGGATGCTCCCTTTAATTCCAGCTGATAATTTAGTAGAATTGTTAGAGGATGCAGAATCACAATGGTGGCTTTGCAACGAAGAAGATTGGAAAGAAGCTTTTACTCATCATCCCAAAATCGGCGACTTGGATTCGTTAAAGAAAAAATTTGCTAACACTGCGGTCTGGGCTTCGGGCGAGCAAAGCGGCGTCAACACAGCAAAAGATGAAATATTAAATGCACTTGCAGAAGGAAACCGCTTGTACGAAGAAAAATTTGGTTATATATTTATTGTATGTGCTAGCGGAAAATCGGCCGAGGAAATGCTGGGAATGCTGAATGAAAGACTAAAAAACAATCCCGAAGACGAAATAAGAATTGCTGCCGACGAACAAAACAAAATAACCTTGCTGCGTCTGGAAAAGCTTCTCCAATAATATTTTATTTATATTCACGGTTTACAAAAAAGAATGAGCCAGTTAACCACACATATCTTAGATACCAGTAAAGGAAAACCTGCCGCAGGCATCACCGTTATTTTGTTTCAGCAACATAATAATGAATGGGGAAATATAGCTGCCGGTAAAACCAATAGCGATGGTCGTATCCCGGATTTGTTGCAAGCAGAATCTGTATTATCTTCCGGCACTTACAAACTCCGGTTTGAAACAAAGACCTATTTTGATAATCAAAATATACAATCTTTTTATCCTTTTGTGGAAATTGTTTTTTTTATCAGTGATGCCTCGCATTATCATGTGCCATTGCTTTTAAATCCTTTTGGCTATTCCACTTATCGCGGATCATGATTATTTAATTTAATCACATTTGTATAATTTGTAACTCGCAAAACAAGTATTATGAATTTTAGCATTGCAGATATTGAAAAAGAAATATTATTAAACGCTCTTGCTACTTCTAATAAAGCATTTCAAAGAATTTATCCCGGCGACAAACCCGACAGACAGCCGGTGCACACCGTGTATGGCGGAGCCAATTTGTTTAAGGCCGATACTTGTATCAAAATGGGAGAAATCGCATTGAAAAGTCTGCAAACCTATGCACCCGATTTTATTACACTGGCAAAAGTGCTTCAGTTTGACGGACATGACCAACTTCCTGATGATAAAAAGAAAAAAGAAAAACTGATATCGAAGTTGGATAAGATGAATGAAGCAGAGAGAAGAAAAACTGATGCGTGGTTGCCTTATACAGTTTATAATAAAATAATTCAAAAACTAAAAACCGAAGCGGTTGAAGATTTCAGGATAGATTTTGAAGATGGATTTGGCAATCGCCCCGATGATGAAGAAGATGCTACTGCAGTACAGGCAGCAAACGAACTGGCGAAGGGAATGAAACAAAAAACAATTTCTCCCTTTATCGGTATTCGCATCAAACCGTTTACGGAAGATCTCAAATCCCGTGGTGTAAGAACACTGGATATTTTTCTGACTACATTGTTTGAAAAAACAAAAGGGAAGTTGCCAGAAAATTTTGTGGTGATGCTGCCCAAAGTAACGATACCGGAGCAGGTTACTACAATGGTGCGGCTATTTGAAATTATTGAAAGGAAAAATAATCTGAATCCCGGTACTCTGAAAATGGAAACCATGGTAGAAGCCACACAAATCATTATGGATGCGGAAGGTCGTAATCCATTGATGCGGATTGTGAAAGCTGGTGAAGGCAGATTGATAGCCGCACATTTTGGTACTTATGATTACACTGCATCTTGTGGCATTACTGCAAAGTACCAGACTATGGCCCATCCGGTTTGCGATTTTGCACATCACATGACGAAGGTTGCACTCGGTGGTACCGGAATATCTCTATCAGACGGGGCTACCAATGTAATGCCGGTAGCACCACACCGTGAAGAAAAGCTGAATGCAAAGCAAAAAAAAGAAAATCAAAATTCTGTGCATCATGCATGGAAAATCGGATATCATCATACCATGCATTCGCTCATCAATGGTTTTTATCAAGGCTGGGATCTGAACCCTGCACAACTACCTATGCGTTATGCAGCTACTTATCATTTCTTTTTGAGCAGCATGTCAGATGCTAAACACAGACTGAAGAATTTTGTGGAGCGGGCTGCCATATCTACGCTTACCGGCGATATATTTGATGATGCAGCAACGGGTCAGGGCTTACTCAATTTCTTTTTGAAAGCAATGAACTGTGGTGCTATAACCGAAAAAGAAGCAACGGAAACCGGATTGACGATTGATGAAATAAGAAGCCGTTCGTTTTATAAAATTTTGCAGGGGAGAAGAAGTAAGAAATAGAAAAATTTTCAATGCAATTTTGATTGATGATGTAATGGGAACAATGGTGCGTGAAGACACGCACCATTGCTTTGTGTGAAGACACGCACCATTGCTTTGACACGCACCGTTGCACGAGCTGAACCATTGTGTGTGTTCATTCAAGGGTTCATTTTATATTCACTTTAATATTTTCAGTAATTTTCCCAAATGAAAATTGCAGTACTAGGAGCCGGAATGGTGGGACGTACCATTGCATTAGATCTTGCCAAAAGTTTCGATGTCACTTCATTTGATGTAAGTGCAGTAAGCCTCGCCATATTAGAAAGCATCAATCCAAAAATAAAAACGGAGAAAAAAGATTTGCAACAATATCATCAATATGCCGATTTTCTTCTTCCCTTTGATTTAGTAGTAACAGCAGTACCCGGTTTTATAGGCTACAAAACGTTGGAAGCAGTAATTGAATGCGGTAAAAATGTGGTGGATATTTCATTTTTTGAAGAAGATGCTTTACAGTTGGATAAAGCAGCAAAAGAAAAAAATGTTACTGTAATAACGGATTGCGGTGTGGCCCCCGGAATGAGCAATCTTATTGTAGGCAGATATAATGAAGAGATGCAGATCAAATCATTTGAGTGTTATGTTGGCGGCCTGCCCTTGCATCCGCAACCTCCATACTATTATAAAGCTCCTTTTTCTCCGATTGATGTAGTACAGGAATATATTCGCCCGGCAAGGCTGGTTGAGAATGGCATTGAAGTGATTAAACCTGCTTTGAGTGAAAGGGAAAAAATTTATTTTGATCCCGTTGGTGAGCTGGAAGCTTTTAATACAGACGGACTTCGATCGCTGGCACACACCATGAAGCATATTCCGGATATGAAAGAAAAAACACTGCGCTGGCCCGGGCATATTGATTTAATCGTTGCACTGCAAAAAGCGGGAATGTTTGATGAAGCACCGGTTAATATAAATGGATTACAGGTTTCTCCATTAGATTTTATAACCAAAAAATTGATAAACGACTGGAAGCTGGAAGCAGATGAAAAAGAGTTTACCATTATGAAAGTGGTATTGAAGGGGAATAAAAAAATAATTGAATATCATTTGTATGATGAATATGATGTGGCTACAAAAACTTCATCTATGTCACGCACCACGGGCTATACTTGCGCCGCTGCTGTACATCTGATAGCAAAGGAGTTATTTAGTAAGAAAGGTGTATTTCCGCCCGAATGGGTGGGCAATGATAAAGTCTGTTTTGATTTTGTAATGAATTTCTTGAAGGAAAGAAATGTGCATTGGACAAAGGAGGAAATTATTTTATAAGGTTATACATTGTTGTCATTCCTGTATTTTAATATTTCTTTTTTTGATATAACTATGCCATAGAATCATGCTGGCTATCGTGCGATAGGGTCTCCATGTTTCTGCTATTTCCGAAATTTTTTGTTTTTCAATATCCTGCTTTAGTCCGAAAATTTCTTTCATGCTTTTTACCAGTGCTATATCGCCTAGTGGAAATAAATCACTTCGCTGCAGGCAGTGCATCAGGTAAACATCTATGGTCCAGTGGCCTATTCCTTTTACTTTTATCATTTCATCTCTAATTGCTTCATCAGACATGACCTTATGTTTTTTCAGATTTATTTTTTTATGCTTTATTGCCAGTGCCAGTTCGCGGGCATAAATTATTTTTTGACGGCTGAAGTAACAGGCTCTTAAATCTTTATCAGCGAGCACAAGTATTTTGGGAGGGGTTATGTGACCCATGCGGGCTTTTAGTTTGGTAAAAGCGGCATAAGCAGAGGCGAGAGAAACCTGTTGTTCCAGAATAAAAAGTATAAGTGATTGAAATGTAGCGGGTCGTGACCAAAACGGGGGATATCCGTATTCTTTAATAATACCTGCAAGACGTTTATCCTTTTTTGCTAGTCGGTTACAGATTTTTCTAAAATCCGATTTCGAAAAAATATTTGCGATAGCCTGCATTTGAGAAATATTTAATATTTAACTTCATCAACCGATAAACCTTTTTTATGAAATGCTTTTATGTTGCACTAAGCTGCTTAATGTTGGCCTGCAATGCTAAGCAAAAAAACAATCCATCAGCAACATCAGAATCTGCAAAACCTGTTGACGCGGCACATTTAATAACAATGGACGGTATTGGTGATATTAAAGAAGGAATTTCACAAACAGATTTGGAAGCGATACTCAAGCGAAAAATTCCACTTACAAATCCTTCTGATTCTTTATCTGGCTCCTGGATGGATTATGCAACCGTGCCTTATCAAAACGATTCACTTTACTTTACATTCGTAAGAACATATACCACCGTTACCGATAGTTTTTATATGAGGGTACTGGCTATTGAATCAACCAATCCCTTGCATAGGACGAAAGGAAACATTGGTGTGGGTTCAACCAAAAAGGAAATTATAGAAGCCTATCCTGATAAGCGTATTTATATGGAACCGGAATATGAAAATGACAGTTTGTTTACCACAAGCAAAGTGTTTTATAGAGTATATGTAAGAGACGATCGTGAGGGCCCGCAGATTGCTTGTTATCTTAAAAACGGTGTCGTCTTTAAAATGGAAGTCAGTTCTTATTATGATGATGAGGAGTAATCATTTTTTTTGTAATAATAATTTATAAACCAAAACTTAGAAGTATGAAACAACTTACATTGGTGGCTGCGACAGTAATCATTTTTGCGTCCTGCAGCAGCGATAAGAAAAAAGAGAACAGTACCACGCCAAAAGAAAAAAAGGAAGTTGCTGCTGAATACCTTGTTTCCAAAGATGGTATCGGTGAATTAAAAATTGGAATGACACAGGCAGAAATAGAAAAATTATTAAGTCAATCTCTGGTAATGAAGCATGATAAGGAAGCAGAGGTATGGATGGACACCACGACTGCAAAATATAAAGACATTGATGTAACACTTTTTTTTGAAAAGCAATATGCAGAAGATGAAAACAGCCCACGCATCATGCAATTGTCTGGAATAAGTACAACAAGCCCCAAATGCAGAACAGCTACAGGACTGGGCGTTGGCGACGATAAGATGGCAATCATTGAAGCTTATGACAATAGCCCCATCGATTTAGGTCCAGAATATTTTATGGTAAACGACACCACCTGGGAACCAAGCAAAACAAAATTTTATGTAAATGTAAAAGATGACAAATATGATAAGCAGCTCGTGTTTAAGCTGGATAATAAAAAAATTACGGCATTAGAAGCAACTTTGTTTATTGGAGAATAGTTTTTTTAATTACCATATTTTACCAAACACTTTTTGCAGCAGAGCCGATTTACGCTCTGCTGCTTTTGTTCTGATGGCAGTTTCCTTTTCGGCTATTTTATTAAACATCATATTGGCTACCAGGCCGCTTATTAGATTTGAGAGGCTAAGATTGAGTTTATCGCCCGCAAATATTTTTACGGGGGCAATCAGATTATTCCATTCAGTTTCCAATTTATAATTTTCTAATGCCTGATGCATAACCGGCGAAATGCTTTTCCGTAAAGTATCACCCATGGTTCTTCGCAAATAATCGGTAGCAGCCGTGCCGTCATTCTTTACAATTTGTACAGCATCTTTTAATGACATTTGTTTAATGCCTAAAAGAAAAATGGGTACAGATTTTTCTACGGTTTGCTCGGCAGCGGTACCCAGTGTGGCCGAAAACTTTCCAATCTCTTTGCTTAGCCCCAGCGTTTCAAGTGTGTTGAGAATTTTTTGAAAATCTTCTGGCAGCAAGGCGCTCATCAATGTTTCTTTTGAAAAAGCTCCTTTCTTGCTCAATATTGAACCGCCAAACTCACTTCCCAGCGATAATACTTCACGTATTGCAGCTTCGGCATCGCGGGCTGATAATATGTTTTTCAAACCACTACAGCCGGATAGCAACATTGAAAATGACAAAAACCAGATAAAAATTCTTTTCATTTGTTGAATTATTTTTTGCTCTTAAATTTTTCAATCGCTGTTTTTGTAAAATCACTCAACACCAACCGTCCACTTATTTTTGCTCGTTCTACCAGCAACTCATTCCAATGTGCAGCTCCTTCCCAAAATACTTTTTTCATTTCGGCCATTGCCTGCGGCGATGATTGTGATAATACTGAAGCCAGACGCATTACTGCCGCATCAAGGTTGCTGCTATTGTTATGCAGTTCTGCAAATAATCCGTTCTCCTTCGCCCATTGGGCACTGCGCCAGCAGGCAGCGTCTATTGCCAGTGAACTAAATGCCGCCGCTCCTATTTTTCTTTCTACTGCCGGACCTACTACAAAAGGACCAATGCCTACCGCAAGTTCACTTAGTTTTACTTCGGCCGTTTCGGTGGCTAATGCATAGTCCACAGCAGCAGCTATACCTACGCCGCCGCCCACGCATTTGCCCTGTATGCGACCGATAACAAATTTTGGACAAAGACGAATGGCGTTTATAACTTTTGCAAACCCACTGAAAAAATTCAATCCTTCCGTTTCATTTTTGATTTGCGTAAGCTCATCAAATGAGGCGCCGGCACAAAACGCTTTTTCTCCGGCAGATTTAAGTACGATAACTTTTGTTTCGGTATGATTACCTGCATCTGTAATGGCATTAGCCAGTTCATTTAAAGTTTTGCCGGGCAATGAATTGCTTTGTGGATGAAAGAATTCAATGGTGCTAATACCATTTTGTACTTCGGATTTTACATATCCGTTTTGATTGATGTCTGTCATAATTTTTATTTCATTACAAATATACCTTACAGGATTGCCCTGTAAAACTTATTGTTAAATATTTATATTATTGAAGAATTATTTATTAAAGACATAAATTTGAATTATGAAGAAATTTTTGTTGTGTTTGCTGATAAGCATTTATACCACCACATCATTTGCGCAGCATTGCCCTTTTGATGGTAGCCATTTGATTGTTATTAAACTAGTTGATAAAAATGGGAATGTAATTGCAACACCTAAAGACACTATTTATCTGGTAGAAGTAGGCAACCCAATTGCCGATTCTTGTAAGTTTAATGAAGGATTGCTTCGCTTGAAATTTGGAAGTATGAATGACAAATTGATTAACCGTCATGATGGTGCATGGGTTTCATGGGCTGAAGAACGGGTAAAGGATTGTTCATTTATGCAACCCGGTCACCTTGCCGTCGTATTAGGGCAGGCTGGTTATAATTGTATGATTCCTGTCAATAATGATTATAGATATATCAAAAGAAAATTTGAAATAAGATTAAAAAGGAATCAGGAAGAAAAAATTTTGACAACCGTAGCTGATGAAGACATTTACAGTCTTTGTACTGGCTCCGGCTCCTGGACAAGAATAAAACCTCTTGAACTGAAGATTGAATAATTTCAATTTCAACTCCTTCGCTGCACCATGGTAAGTATCGTTGCTACTCCCGTTATCTCATTGGTTTCATCTATCATTTCTACCAGCCATTTTACAATGCCTTTGTCAATATCATCGCCGCGTTTAAAGTCTTCCGGCTTTTCAATGATTCGTTTATCATTGGGTAGTTTTTCCTTGCAGGTAAATCGTATATGAATTTCGGCGCCGGGATACACCGGTTTGGTAAATCGTAGTTCATCTATTCCATAATTCAACAAGACGGGATTTTTTTCATAACTGTCCACAAATAATCCGGCTGCAATACTCATGATGAAGTAGCCATGTGCTACTTGTTGTTCAAACATGGTGCCCGTAAAGTCAGTGGTTTTTATATGTGCATAAAAATGATCGCCACTGAGGTCGGCAAAGCGATCGATATTATCAGCCGTTATCACTCTTTTATCAGTTACAATCTGATCGCCGATTTGCAGTTCTTCAAAATATTTTTTGAATGGATGTTTACCAGGATCTTTTCCTTTTGCATTTTGCTGAAATACGTTTGTGATTTCTGTAATCGTCGTTGGTGAACCTTGCAATGCTGTTCTCTGTAAATAATGTTTTACACCGCGGATGCCGCCCATTTCTTCGCCACCGCCTGCACGCCCCGGGCCGCCATGTACCAGCAACGGTAGTGGCGAGCCATGCCCCGTATTTTCTTTTGCACACTCATTGTTTAATATCAATATCCTTCCATGATGTGTGGCAGCGCCAATTACATAATGACGTGCTTCTTTATAATCTGCAGTTACAATAGTACTTACCAAACTACCTTTTCCCAGCTTGCTGAGTGCAATAGCTTCATCAGAATTTTTATAAGGCATGATCGTACTCACCGGACCAAAGGCTTCTACTTCATGTGCCTCTTTAGCTTCAAATGGTTTGGTGTTCATCAATAATATGGGCGACATGAAAGCTCCTTTTTGTGAATCGGCATCTACTACCTGTATAGAGTCGAGTGAGCCATACACAATTTGTGATGAAGCCAATAATTTTTGTATCTGAGTTTTTACTTCGCTTCTTTGTGTTTCGCCGGCCAGGCTGCCCATTCTTACTTTTTCATTTAGCGGATTACCAATTACTGTTTGAGATAGTGAAGCACCGATGGCTTTCCACACTTCTTCTAATTTATTTTCCGGAACAAAGATTCTGCGAATACCTGTACAACGTTGTCCGGCTTTCAGCGTCATTTCCTTTCTTATTTCTTTTATGAAGATTTCCCACTCCGGTGTTTCGGGCGTTACTTCTTGTCCCAGCACAATACAGTTGAGTGAATCAGCTTCCATATTGAAAGGCACATTGTTTTCTTGAATGTGTTTGTTTTGTTTCAACATAAGACCGGTAGATGCAGAACCGGTGAAGGTAACTACGTCCTGTGAGTTTACATGATTCAATAAATCGCCTGCGCTGCCGCAGATAAGTTGTAAGGCTCCCTCAGGCAATATTTTTGAAGCAATAATTTCTTTTACCACTGCTTCTGTCAAATAGCTTGTAACGGTAGCCGGCTTTACGATGGCAGGCATACCGGCCAACAGGTTAACGGCAATTTTTTCCAGCATGCCCCACACCGGAAAATTAAACGCATTGATATGTATAGCCACACCTTCCTTGGGCGAAAGGATATGTGTGCCCATGAAAGTGTTGTTTTTGCTCAGATTATGACTTTCGCCGTCAATACAAATGACATCATCCGGAAATTTTCTGCGCAGCGATGCATTGGCAAACAGATTGCCGATGCCGCCTTCAATATCCACCCAGCTATCGGCTTTGGTAGCTCCGGTTTTATAACTCAGTTCATAAAAACGGGGTAAGTGTTTTCGAAGGTGCAGAGCCAGTGCTTTAAGCATATTGCCACGCTGATGAAAAGTAATTTTACGAAGATTGGGATTTCCTACATTTCTGGCATAGTCGGTTATCAATTTAAAATCGAGCCCGACTGTACTTGCCGAAGCAAGGGGTTCAGCAGTGATAGCATTATATAATATTTGACCGGCTTCAGCGCCACGTACCCATTTCCCGGCCACATAATTTTCAAGTTGATACATCTTTTGTTGATTTTGAGTTACGAAAATACCTCAAAACTGATTGATACGATACACGAATATGACAAGCGTCATTCTTTTACATTTTAGGGTGTATAATTTTGTTTTATAAATTATGCTATATGAAAAAAATTACACTGATTTTAACCTGTTTTCTTTTATTGATAGTTGCCAAAAGTGGCTTGGCGCAACCCAAAGAAAAATGGCCCGAGTTGGAGGCCTTTCATGAAGTGATGAGCAAAACATTTCATCCTGCCGAAGAAGGCAAACTGGATCCCATTAAAACGCGTAGCTATGAAATGGTACAGAAGGCCATAGCTTGGAAAAATTCAACAGCTCCGGCAGGATACGATAAAAATGCGGTAACGAAAACATTGAAAAAACTGGTAAAAGGCGCCAAAGAATTGAACAATATGGTACAGCGTAATGCTGCTGATAATGAAATAAAAGAAGAGCTGACAGAATTGCACGAAGTATTTCATGAAATAACAGAAAAATGTAAATCAGGCGATCATCATTAACTTTGCTCAAAAAACATAACATGAAAAATTTTTTTTTGTTGATGGGTGCTGTTTCATTTTTTATCAGTTGCAATAATGCAGATAAGAAAAGTGTCGGTGGCGGGCTCAAAGCAAAAGCCGACAGCCTGTATCAAGAAGTATTGCACGGACACGATGAAGGCATGGTAGGATGGATGAAAATTGAGGACAAGAAAAAAGCCATTCAGCATTTGCAGGATTCGGTAAATACACTGGCCGGAAAAGCATCCGCCGATTTAAAAGAAAGACTCTCGGGTGCAATGAATGATTTGCAAACAGCTTATAACGATATGGACAGCTGGATGCGTGATATGAATCTTGATTCGGCTACCGACAATCTGGAGCAGCGCATTAAATATTTGACAGCAGAAAAACTGAAGGCCGTTAATGTAAAAGATGCGATTGATAAAAGTCTGAAAAAGGCGGACTCTCTATTGAGTTCTTTAAAGTAAATAGTTTATAACAAACATTGTTTTTAATGATTTCAGGTGATTTAGCTCGACACCCCACAATAAGATCAAACTAATTTTAAAATTATTTTGATATTTTATTATTTTTAGCTTGGCGAGTTTGGGTAGTTGTGATTGAGTTTTTTTTAAAAGATACAGTGTGAAATAGTTAAAAAATTTTAAAGAAAGGAATTGTATTGGTTGTTAGATTTAACCCGCCACCAGCGGCGTTACCCCAAACTGCTTCAGATGATGTAGAATGTGCTTATGCAAGAGCTGAATGTTTTCGGTAAAATCAAGATCGCCAAAAACCGGATGTGTTGTTTTGAATTGCGGATTGCTTTCAAATGCATCAAAAAAATATATCAATTCTTCCTGCAACTTTCCAATCGCTGCCTGCACGGTTTGTTTTCTTAGTGGCAAAGGCTCTTCGGGCAATACAGGGCTTTTGGTGTTTTCCTTAAAAGGTTTATCACTCATCATAAATGCTTTGTATTGCGGTAGCTTTTCGGCAGGCGTTACAATGTCCATTTTTATTTTTCCATTGGCCACCATCAGTACATCGGTTAAATGCTCAATCATTTGATGCACATTCATCTTGCCCCATAGTGGGTGCGTATTGGGGTCAAGCTGTTGCAGGCAAACAATAAACCGGGTGCGTAAAAAATTTTCTTTTTCCAGACTCATGGTTTACAAATGTAAGCAGGCTTTTGAAAAAAATAAACCCCGGATATTTTCAGGGGTTTATATATTTTATCAGGTTATTTTATTTTCTTTTCAATACTTGCTGAAAGTCGTTCAAATATTTCACCAATGGTACCCATACCATTGATCTGTTTTAATTTCTTTTCCCTGGAATAATATTCGGCAACAGGCAGTGTTTCTTTTCTATACACTTCCTGTCTTTTGCGTTGCACATTTTCATCGGCATCATCACTTCTGCCCGATGTTTTTCCACGATGGACTAATCTTTTGATCAGCTCTTCTTCATCCACTTCCAGCATCAATACCTGTGTGATGGCGGTTTTTTTTAATTCTAATAAATTGTCAAGCGCCTTTGCCTGTGGAATGGTTCTGGGAAAACCATCAAACAAAAAACCACGGGCATCTTTATGCGCATCAAAATAAGAATCAACCATTCCTATCACTACTTCATCGGGTACCAGTTGACCTTTGTCTATAAAAGCTTTTGCTTCTAAACCTAAAGGCGTTTTGTCTTTTATTTCCTGACGCAGCAGGTTGCCGGTTGAAAGGTGTACCAGCCCATATTCTTCTACTATTTTATCCGATTGAGTTCCTTTGCCACTTCCGGGGGGACCAAATAACACAAGATTAAACATACGCTATTACCAGTTTTGGTTACGGACAAATATAATATTCAGCCGTTGATTTTGAACTGATAATCCGGAATAAAACAGCTTAATTTTATAGATTGAACAGATTTTTTTTAATAATTGACCGGAAATCGTTTGCATTAGCAATTTCCATTGGATATTTTATCTGTCTGTTTAATAATAAATAAAAGTGGAATATTGATAATATTGAATTGATGATGCCGGGCAGACAATATTTTTGCATCAGTTTACAATTTCCAAATAAAATCAAACAAATGAAAGCGCTGAGATTGTTTTTTTTCTTTATCCTTTCCGTTTTAATAATTGTTGCAGTTTTAATGTATGTGCTTCCCACTTATCAAAAAGTAGAAAGAACTGTAGTCATTAAAGCGCCTGCTGCTGCTATTTATAACGAACTATCAAAACTTGAAAATTTCAATAAGTTTTCAGTATGGAGTCAAAGAGATCCTGCTGCAAAGTTTTCTTTTAGAGGGAAAGATGGAACTGTGGATGCTGTTGCCACCTGGAAAGGCGACCCTGCTTTAGCGGGCGATGGAAAAATTGAAATAACCGCATTGGAGCCCGATAAAAAAATTGTACATAACCTCAGTTTTTCAAAACCTAAAAAAGGAAATGCCAAATCATCTTTTTTACTAAATGAAGTAAATGGCACAACCTCAGTTACCTGGCTATTTGAACTGGCTACACCCCGTCCTTGGAATATTTTTAACCTATTTGCCAGTCTTGATAAAGAAATGGGAAAAGATTTTGACGAAGGGCTTGCAATGCTCAAAGCGGCAATGGAAAAATCTTATGGCACCGAAGTAAAGCAAGAAACCTATAAAGTAGAAATGCTGAATTTTCCTGCTACAAATTTTGCCGCCGTAAAACAACAAATACGGTGGGCTGATTTACAGTCTTTCTATGCAGAGCATTTGCCCATTGTAATTCAGGAAGTACAAAATGCAGGAGCCGCACCCGGCACAGCCAGTGGATTAATATTTTCGTGGGATGAAAAACTGCAACAAGCAAATTATGCTGTTGCCGTACCGGTAGCTGCAGAAACTTCCATCAATAATCCCATTGTACAATTGGTAAAAATAAATGCTAGTAAGGCCATTGCTGTTACACTGTCGGGTGGATATGAAAAACTGCCCGATGTATATGCCAGTTTGAGAAAGTATATCAACGAAAATGATTTAAAAGAAAAGTCGCCTGTTATTGAGCAATATTTTTTTGGACCGGTAAATGAAAAGGACACTTCAAAATGGCTAACTAAAATAGTGATGCTGGTAGAATAAACAATTAAAATCTCAATGACTGATTCTTAAAATCAGAATAAGCCGTTCAACAATCTTTTTTGTCCGAGGGCTGCATTATATGTAAGTTTAGCAGTCAAAACTTACTATCATGAGAAACTTCTTTTTCGTTGTTTTTGTATTTATTGCTTTTACTACTACGGCTCAAAAAATTTCATTGGAGCAGTTCAAAGACTGGAAGCCACGCAATATTGGCCCGGCCGGTATGAGTGGTCGTATTACAGCAATTGATGCCGTTTGGTCCAATCCGAATGTGATTTATCTCGGCGCTGCTTCGGGCGGTGTATGGAAAACTGAAAACAACGGCAGCTCTTGGACGCCTGTTTTTGATGATCAGCCCACACAAAATATTGGTGCTATCAGCATTCAGCAAAACAATCCCAATATCGTATGGGTAGGTACAGGAGAGGGAAACCCACGCAATTCAATCAACCTGGGAAGCGGTATTTATAAAAGTATGGATGCCGGCAAAACCTGGAAGAAAATGGGATTGGAAAAAACGATTTGTATTCATCGTATTGTTATTGACCCTTCAAATTCCAATACCGTTTATGCCGCAGCCATTGGAAATCCGTTTGCACCACATAATGACAGAGGTGTTTTTAAAACAACTGACGGCGGAGAAACTTGGAATAAAATTTTATATGCCAATGATACCACGGGCTGTGCCGATTTGGTAATGGACCCTTCCAACCCCAATAAACTAATAGCTGCCATGTGGCAGTTTAAAAGGACTCCCTGGAATATGACAAGTGGTGGCCCGGGCAGCGGTTTATTTATTACCATTGATGGGGGTAAAAACTGGAAAAAATTATTGAAAGAAGACGGCATGCCCGATGGCCAACTGGGCCGCATTGGCGTAGCATTTTCAAGGAGTATGCCTACCCGGGTGTATGCAAAAGTAGAAGCTACAAAAAACGGTTTTTATAGAAGTGATGACGGCGGTTTTAAATGGACATTGGTAAACAGCGACCCTGCACAAGTAACCGATCGGCCTTTTTATTACAATGAAATATATGTGGACCCGCTAAATGAAAACAGGATTTATGATATTCATTCAACCGTAACTTTTAGCGAAGACGGAGGCAAATCGTTTGGTACGATGCTTCCTTATTTCGGTATTCACCCCGACCATCATGCCTGGTGGATCAATCCCAATGATGCCAATCATATTATTGATGGCAACGATGGTGGCATTGGCATTTCGTGGGACAGAGGGAAGACCTGGGTGTTTGATGATAAAATTCCGGCAGGTCAGTTTTATCATGTAAATGTTGATAATAATTTACCCTATAATGTTATGGGTGGTATGCAGGACAATGGCAGTTGGTTTGGCCCCGGCTATACCTGGAACAATGGCAGCATCAAAAACTTTGAATGGTATAATGTAGGTGGTGGCGATGGTTTTGATGTGATGCCCGATGCAAATAACGGTGATTGGGTTTATAGTGAAAGTCAGGGCGGGGCATTTATCAGAAAAAACTGGAAGACAGGTGAAACCTGGTCAGTAAAGCCAGCTAATACCGACCCTCAACAATTAATGCGCTACAACTGGAATACGGCAATGGCACAAGATCCGTTTGATAAAAAAACAATTTATCTGGGAAGCCAGTTTGTACACAAAAGCACTGACAATGGGGTAAGCTGGCAAATCATTTCGCCCGACCTTACAACAAATGATGCTGAAAAAATAAAAGCATATCAAAACACCGGTGGTCTTACCATGGATATTACGGGAGCGGAAACGCATTGTAGCATTCTGTCAATATCACCATCAACCATACAGCAAGGTGTGCTATGGGTGGGTACTGATGATGGTGTGGTACAGCTTACAAAAGACGGTGGAAAATCATGGACAAGTTTTCGTGGAAAAATTCCCGGACTTCCTGCCGGTTGTTTTGTACCACAGATTACTGCTTCAAAATATAATGCGGCAGAAGCATTTGTAGTTGCTAATGATTACCGTCGGGGTGATTTTAAAACTTATGTATTTAGAACAAAAGATTTTGGTGCCACCTGGACAAGAATGGTGGATGACTCAAAAGTAAAAGGCTATGCAATATGTATGATTCAGGATCCGGTTGAGCCTAATCTTATTTTTTTGGGAACGGAGCATGGACTATGGGTAAGTTTTGATAATGGAGCAACTTATGAGCAATGGAAAAACGGTTATCCATCCGTTTCTACATACGATATGGCCATTCAGGAAAGAGAGGCTGATTTAATCATCGCAACATTTGGAAGAGCATTGTGGGTATTAGATGATATACGTCCACTCAGAAAAATTGCTGCCAATAATGGGAAACCATTTACTTCACCCATTACCGTATTTGAAGCACCTGATGCTTATCAGGCACAATACAAAGCGGCTAATGGTTACGACTGGAGTACTTTTGGATTGTACAATGGAGATAACAAAAGAAGAGGAGCTGCTATTTCATTATTTATAAATAAATCAAAAACAAATAAAGATTCAGTACAGCGTAAGCCAACCAATGAAATGCCAAGTTTACCCACTCAAGGATTTGGCGGTGGCAGGTTTGGTGGCTTTGGACAAGGATCGGCTGGTAGTGGCAGCGAAAAACTGATAGCAAAAATTTACAACAGTAATAATGAACTTATCAGAACATTGAACTGGAATGTAGATACCGGTTTTAACCGGGTGTATTGGGGAATGGAAGAAAAAGGGTTCAGACAACCGGGATCTCCAAAGCCAATGCCCGGCGCTATTGAGCCAGGAGGTTTTCAGGTATTGCCCGGAAAATATAAAGTGGTTGTTTCCTATAATAAATCATCAGATTCAACTTATGTAACTGTACACGATGACCCTCGCATTGGAAATAGAAATGATATAAAATTGGCTCAAAGAAAATTAATTGACCGTTTGAAAATAACCGGAGATATATTAACCGCAGGAATGGACCAACTGACTGAGGCAGAAGAAGTGTGTAACAAAATGTCCGCACAACTGAAAGGTGTTGAAGGAAAAGATGCAGACTCACTTAGAAAATCTACAGGGAAAATGACAGCTGAAATAAAATCAATAAGAGAGTTTATCAGCGGCAAATCATCTGACAAGCAAGGACTGGCACGAAATCCTTTTGATGTAACTGTAATGACGCAACTTCAAGCAGCACAGCAATCCATACTGGGCAAAATGGCAGCACCCGGCACTACCGAAGAAACCATGGTTGTAAATGCTGAAAAAGCAGTTGATGAAACTTTGAAAAAAATAAATCAATTCTTTGAAGGTAAATGGAAAAACTACCGGCAGCAGGTAGAAGGTACAAAGTTGAACCTGTTTAAAGATTATAAACCATTATAAAGCAGTTGAAAAATTTGTAATTAAAAGGGCTGCTAATGTGGCCCTTTTTTATTACCTTAAAGAAAAAAAATAGATTATGCTAAAAATGAATGCAGGTGTATGGATTGGCATCATTGGCGGTATCATTGGTCTGGCTGTAGGCGTAGGTGCAGTAGTGGCTACTGGCGGCTCCGAAGGAAAATATATTGCACTCGGAATGTTGCTTTTATTTGGCGGTGTATTTTATTTGTTATACCGCCTCATATTTAAACCCATGATCAATATGGCAAGGTTGCAAAAAACAGGCATACCTGCCAGGGCAACTATTCTGGAAGTAAAAGATACGGGTGTTACCATCAACAATAGTCCACAGGTAAAACTGGTGTTGGAGGTTAAGAATAGCTTTGGTCAAAAATATACAACACAAACCCGGGTGCTGGTATCACGCATTAATCCAAATGCCTATATGCCCGGTATGGAAATTCCCGTAAAAGTAGATTCCAAAAATGAGCTAAATGTAGTGGTTGATTTTTCGGGCGGTGCACCCGCTTCAAACACGGCTAATATGGCTTTTAATCAAACGGCAGTGCAGGCTGAATTGGAACAAATAGAAAAGGAAAATGAAATCATCAGAACTTCAGGTAAACCTGCAAGAGCTATTATTAAAAAAAATACATTTTTGGGTGTAAATGTAAATGGCAATAATCCCTGGGTATTATTGGAACTAGAAGTGTTGCCGGAAGGCTCATCTTCTTTTAGTGCAAGCACCAAAGGTGTTATAAAAGAATCATCAGTCCCCAAATTTCAACCCGGATGCGAAATATATGTAAAGTATGATTTTTATGATAACAGCAAGGTAGCAATAGACCATTCCTGATACAGTTTTTGTTAATCCCATTTCCCTATTTTTGCGGCTAACGACTGTTATGTTCAAAAGATTGATTTTTTTGAAACAGCTACGATGAAGTTCGGGGTAGCAGTATCAACTCAAAAATTTTACGTATGAAATTATCTTATTTATCCGAAACATTGATTGGCTCCGAAATTGTAAAATTGGGTGGAGAAATAAGAGAAAAGATTCGCCAGGGCGAACGTATTTACAATTTTACAGTAGGCGATTTTGACCCTTCTATTTTCCCCATTCCAAAAGAGCTTGAGGACGCTATTGTAGATGCTTATCGAAAACATTTCACCAATTATCCTGCGGCAGAAGGTAATCTGGATTTACGTGAAGCTGTTATTTCTTTTACAAAACAAGAAGAAGGGTTGGACTATGGCGTAAACGAAGTATTGATAGCTTCAGGCGGCAGGCCATTAATCTATGCTGTTTTCAGAGCGGTGTGCGATGCGGGTGATAAAGTTATTTATGCAGTACCCAGCTGGAACAACAATCATTATACGCATTTTGTAAGCGGTCAGCATGTGGTAGTTGAAGCAAGCGCAGAAAATAATTTTATGCCAACCGCTGCAGATATTAAGCCGCATTTAAAAGAGGCAACTTTAATTTCTCTATGCTCGCCACAAAACCCCACCGGCACTACATTTAAGAAAGCAGAATTAGAAGCCATTTGCGATTTGGTAATCGAAGAAAATAACAGAAGAGATGAGGGGGAAAAAAAACTATATGTCATGTACGATCAAATGTACTGGCACCTTACTTATGGCAATATCCGCCATTGCAATCCGGTTTCATTAAGACCAGAAATGAGAAACTACACCATTTTTATAGATGCAATCAGTAAAGTGTTTGCTGCTACGGGTGTACGTGTAGGATGGAGTATGGGACCTGCTGCAGTTATTGCCAAAATGAAATCCATACTTACCCACGTAGGCGCATGGGCGCCTATGGCCGAACAAAAAGCCGTTGCCTATTATTTAAATCAGCACCGTGATAATATTAAAAAATACCTCAATCATTTTAAATCAGAAATTGAAGAAAGGCTGAGACGCATTTATGATGGATTGATACAATTAAAAAGTGAAGGATTGGCGGTGGATGCCATTGCACCGGAAGCAGCAATTTATCTTACCATTAATTTTGATTTGGTAGGAAAATCTACTGAAGAAGGAAAACTGCTTGCCGATCAGGGAGCCGTTACCGCTTATATTTTGAATGAAGCAAAATTGGCGGTTGTGCCTTTTTACGCCTTCGGTGCCAGCAGAAGTTCAACATGGTATCGGTTAAGTATAGGTACTTGTAAAAAAGAAGAAATAAATGAAATGCTAAATAAGCTTAAAGAAGCATTGAAAAAACTGCGTTGATTTTAGTTCTTATTAATAAGGAATCGAAACATTCTTAAGCGAGGTTGTCTGGTTTCTCTCCATATTATTTTTGGATTGTTGGTGATGCTGTTTCTATTTACCAGCTCGTGTGCAGTACAAAATTGAACAGGCTGTTCCATTATCATAAGAATAGACTGAAGTGCTTCTTCTGAAAGCAGATTAGTAAAATACAAGGTTAAGTTTCTTTCGTTTCTGTACATGGCGCTATGTTAGTAGCCGCTCATTCCTTTATGACTGGGGCAGCCGCAGTTTTTTCCACCCTTGCCCGTGCCGGAATAGTAGTTGCGATTGCAACTTGCCAGCAGCAAAATGGTAGAAACAAAAAGTAATAAGGCAGCCTTGTTTATCGTCTTCATATCATGCACTTTTGGATTCTGAATTGGAAGTTCTAAATTAAAACTATTTTACAAACAAATTAGTATCTGCCGGGGCTAAAATGATAAAAAATTTAACGCATTTCATTCCATGAGCGAAAAAAAATCAGGAAAACTACGCATATTGGTTGCTCCACTCGATTGGGGCCTGGGTCACGCTACGCGTTGCATTCCGGTTATCCATACGCTATTGGCACAAGATTGTGATGTATGGCTGGCAGGTGAAGGCGCACAAAAAACTTTATTACAACAGGAATTTCCACAACTGCCATTTTTGGATTTAGAAGGCTATCGGGTAAAATATGCCAAAACAGCCCTGGGTTTAATGTTGGGCATTTTGAAACAAGCCGGTCGAATTAAGAAAGCAATTAAAAAGGAGCATGAATGGCTGAAGCAGGTTATCGCACAATATCATTTTGATGCCATCATCAGCGATAACCGGTATGGATTGCATCATAAAAATATTCCTGCTGTTTTCATTACGCATCAGCTGCAAATAAAATCGCCGTTTGGAAAATGGAGTGAAAGATGGCTACAGCAAAAAAATTATGCTTACATCAATCAGTTTACGGCCTGCTGGGTCCCCGATCATAAAAGTGAAAACCAGTTAGCCGGCGCTTTATCGCATCCGCTTATCTTGCCCAACGTACCGGTAACCTATATTGGCCGGCTTTCAAGATTTGAAAAAAAAGAAGTGAACAGCAAGCCGGAGCATTTATTAATACTGCTATCGGGTCCTGAGCCGCAGCGAAGTATTTTAGAAAATAAAACTATTAATGAAATCAGTTTTTATAAAAGCACTGCTACCATAGTGCGTGGCCTGCCCGATGCAGTGCAACTCATTCCATCTACCAACATGATTCGATTTTTTAATCATCTGCCTGCAAAAATGCTGAATGAAGAAATGCAAAAAGCGTCTTGCATTATTGCCAGAAGCGGCTACAGCACAGTGATGGATATTGCTGCATTGGGTAAAAAAAGTATTTTGATACCTACACCCGGGCAAACGGAGCAGGAATATCTGGCCGGTTATCTTGCAGAAAAGAATTTTGCTCCGTTTATCTTGCAAAATGATTTTTCAATATCCAAGGCACTGTCTTTGGTAAATAATTTTCAATACAAAGCGAATAATGGTGTTACAGATAATGAGATGAAAGAAGCCATCAGATTGTTTATCGCCTCATTGAATAAGTAGTTTGATACATTCAAAATATATATGGTCTAAAAAAAATAAGATTCACTCCTGTTTCTATCTTTGATAAAAATTTCTACACTTGCAAGAAAGGTCAAAAGCGCATATTGCAGTCTTACTTACCAATATTTTTTTTGCTACCAACTTCAGCTTGGTTAAGTTTATTTCTCCAAAATATATAGGTCCTTATGGTGTAAATGTGGTACGGGTAGGTGTTAGTCTTATATTATTCTGGTTGGTTTGGTTGTTTGGCAAATCATCAGCCCGCATTAAGAAAGAGCATTGGTGGCGATTTATCCTTTGCGGATTGACGGGGGTTGCACTTAATCAAATGCTTTTTATAAAAGGGCTTACACTTACCGCTACCGTTCATGCATCATTACTCATGTTGTGTACGCCATTGCTCATTACTATTTTGGCTTTTTGGGCATTAAAAGAAAAAATTTCGTGGCCGAAATCAATAGGGCTAGTGCTGGGCATTGCCGGCGCAGTGGTACTGATTACTTCAAAAGAAAATAATGGAGATGCTTCTTTGCAAGGCGATTTGCTGATTGTACTGAATGCCATTTCTTATGCGTTGTATTTTATTTTGGTAAAACCATTGATGAAGATTTATCCGCCACTACATGTAGTGCGTTGGGTTTTTACATTTGGTTTTATATTAATTATTCCATTTGGCTGGGCTCAGTTTAATGCCATTGAATGGCAACAAATGGGGTGGACGCAATACATTGCTTTATTTGCCATTGTGTGCTGCGGCACTTTTCTAGCTTATTATTTCAATGCATTTGGGTTACAGCATCTGGGTGCAGGTATTACCGGTTCTTATATTTATACACAACCGTTATTTGCAACCCTGATTGCTGTTTTATTTTTACACGAGCAGTTTTCATTTGAAAAACTAATTGCCGGTATTTTCATTTTTGCAGGCGTATATCTGGTAAGCCGCAAAACGCCTGTGATGGTTGAAGAATAATAACGAAGACTAAGATGCTGTTGTTACATTTTTCGGGTAGTCAAAAAACCAGAACTCTTTTTCAGCTTTTTCAAAATCTTTCCAGCGGTCGCAATTAATTTTTACGGCAAACACGCCACAGGTAGGTATATTATCGATACGTACATTGGTAAGGCGGTTGGCAAAATAAGTAATGCCTTCATTGTGGGAAAATAAAGCGATGGTTTCATAATCATTATCGGCATCGGTTATTACTTCTTGAAAAATTTCGGGAGAAGCGAGGTATAAATCTTCTTTGAAATGAAAATGCTTGTTCTTTATGTCCATTGTTTCAGCGAATGCCTTTGCTGTTTTAGCGGCACGCTTAGCAGCGCTTGTGTAAATACCATCAATTTTTATTTTTTTTGATTTTAATCTTCCGGCCATTTCCGGTGCATCTTTTTTCCCTCTTTCATTTAAGGGCCGGTCAAAATCTCTTAGCGAAGGATTGCCCCAGTCGCTTTTAGCATGGCGTACAAGTATCAAATATTTCATATACTAAGGTTTTATGGTAATATGTACGGATACTAAATTAATAACCCCTTACTTTTTTCCCCTCCATGAAGTTCATAAAAGCTTTGTTCACTACTCGATTGCCGCCCGGTGTAGGATAGTTGCCGGTAAAGTACCAGTCGCCCAGGTTATTGGGACAAGATTTATGCAGGTCTTCAATACTTTGAAAAATTACATCTACAGGAATGTTGACGCCCGGCGGTGTTACTAACCGGGCTATGCGTGCCGATATTTCTTCATTGGTAAATTGCTTGTACACCTGCTTCACAATATTTTCTGTATGCAATTGGTCATTGCGTTGCAGCTCCTTACATTTTTCAAAAAGCTCTTTCAAGAAAGATTCTTTTCCTTTTTCTTTTATTAATGATACCACTGCATTGAATGCAATAAAATCGCCCATCTTGCTCATGTCTATTCCATAGCAATCGGGATAGCGTATTTGTGGAGAAGAAGAAACAATGATGATGCGTTTGGGCTGTAACCTTGCCAGCATACGGATGATGCTTTCTTTTAAAGTAGTGCCTCTTACTATGGAATCGTCTATCACCACCAGCGTATCCTGACCGGCTCTTACAGTGCCATAAGTAATGTCGTACACGTGTTGTACCATTTCATTGCGGCTGGCATCTTCTGTAATAAAGGTGCGCATCTTCACATCCTTAATGGCAATTTTTTCAACCCGTATGCGACGATTTATCATTTCGCTGAGTTTTTCCGTATCATAATCTTTATCCCAGCTTAGAATGCGTTCAATTTTTATTTTATTCAGATAGTCTTCCATTCCTTTCAACATTCCGTAAAAAGCAGTTTCTGCAGTATTGGGAATAAAAGAAAAAATGGTATTCTTTAAATCATGATCTATGGCATGAAGTACTTGTTCGCTCAGATTATAGCCTAACGCAATGCGTTCGCGATAAATTTTTTCATCGCTGCCGCGTGAAAAATAAATACGTTCAAAACTGCAAGCCTTTCTTTCTTTGGGTTCCAGCACCTGTGCAATTTCAATGGCTCCGGTTTCGCTTACGATTAATGCCTGACCGGGCATCAGCTCCTGCACTTCATTTTCGCCTACATTAAATGTGGTACGAATGGCGGCTCTTTCGCTGGCAGCTACTACTACTTCATCGTTGATGTAGTAATAAGACGGGCGAATGCCATGTGCATCGCGAAATACAAAGCCAATTCCATTTCCGGTGGCGCCTCCTACATGAAAACCACCATCAATCAATGGTAAAGTTTTCTTTAATACTTTTTTAATATCCATGTGGTGTGGCGATGCCTCGTCTTCTTTGCATAAAAAAGAATGTACCAAATCTATCAATGCAGCCAGATCGCTGAAGCGAACCGTATCGTGTGGCTCTTTGCCAATAAGGGCAAACAGCTCTTCTGAATTTACAATATTAAAATTGCCCGCCATGACCAGGTTGCGACTGGGTATGGTATGCCGTTGTAAAAAAGGATGACAATATTCCAATTTGTTTTTGCCCTGTGTGCCATAGCGCAAGTGCCCCAGCAATACTTCGCCCAGAAAACGAACATGACCTTTCATCAATCCCGGATGATTTTTTATTTCGGGATGGTACAGTTCCAATTCTTCAATTTCTTTACCTACCTGTTGAAATATATCGGCAATAGCCTGATGCGCATTACTACGAATGCGGTGCATGAATGGATAACCCGGTTCTACATTCAGTTTTACGGCGGCAAGCCCGGCACCATCCTGCCCGCGGTTGTGTTGTTTTTCCATCAGCAAGTAAAGCTTATTGAGCCCCCACAGTACGGTGCCATACTGTTGCTGGTAGTAAGAGAAGGGTTTTCTCAGTCGGATGAATGCCAGTCCGCATTCATGTTTGATGGGGTCGCTCATGGAGGGGGCAAAGGTAATCAGCTAAAAGGTAAAAAAGAAAAAGCGATGAAGCAGGGAAGCTTTAATAAATTGCCACATACTAAAATCCACCCTTTTTTGAATTTCTTCAATGCTTTGTTTTCTTTGTCCCGATACTGAAGTGACACAAATACAGATAATTGAAGAAGTAAAGCAACAAAGTGCTGAGTGAATTTTTATAATAGCTGTGAGGTTATTGAAAACACTTTTTCGAACAGAATTTCCCTAAAAAAATGGCTGCCCTTTTGAGACAGCCTTATTGCTTAAAATGATTTTCTTGTTGGGTCTATAAACTTTTTTACCGAAGGGCATTCTTCCTGCGCCTGCGGATCTATCATTAAATAGTAGGTTGGAATTTTATCCATCAGCCATTTTTCCAGCACTTTGTTTTTCTTTTGGTCCAATGCAAAATTTGAAATACGACTGTAGTCATCATGTAAATTCATACGATGTGGCTCGGTACGGGATTTAAGATATACAATACGAACACCTTTTTTTTCCTGCTCATCAGTAAATGGAGTTGCTTTTGAGATATCGCCAACATTCATTTTGCTAAGAAGGCCTACCATGTCTTTATCAAGTAAATCAATGGTAACATGTGTAGATCCATCTCGGTTCATAATACAGGGGCCGGCAAACTTGGTGGTTTCATCATCGCTGTATTTGGTAGCGGCAGCATTAAAATGAATATTGCCGTTTGCAATTTCTGTGCGAATGCTGTCAAGTTTTTTCTCGGCGGCGCTTATTTCATCTTCCGTTACGGGTGGAATGCGCAAAATATGTTGTACCACAGCATCATCTCCATTGCGCTGCACCATTTTAATAATGTGATAGCCAAATTTGGATTTTACCGGAGCCGATATTTCTCCTTCTTTCAGGCGAAAAGCGGTTGCTAAAAATACAGGGTCCCATGTTTTTTCATTTCTGTTGATCTGGTATTGTCCGCATCGATCGCGACTACCGGGGTCGTCCGATTTTTTTGCTGCTGCACACCAGTCCACTTGTTTGTTTTCCAATTGTTTTTTCAAATTCTGCATTTCGCCCAGTATATACAACTCCACATCACGTGATGCTTTGGGGTATAAAATGATTTGACAAACTTCCAGCTCCGATTCAAAAAAAGGAAGACTATCCTTAGGTATCTTATTAAACCAGGCCGTTACCTCATTGGGGGTGATGCGAACGCCATCAACCACTTTCCGCTGCATAGCCGCAGCCAGTTTCTGTTCTCTGATGGATTCTCTGGCATCATCTTTTATTTGGTAAATGGTTTTACCGGCCATTTCTTCCAGCGCATCCTGACTACCCACCTGATTTATGTACTGGCGAATACGATTGTCCAAATCGGCTTCTACTTCATCATCCGTTACAGGCAATGAATCTTTTTCTGCCTGCAGCATCAGTATTTTAGAAATCAATGCCTGATCCATTATCTGACATTCAGCATCATCAGGTACTTTTTCGCCCCTGCGTCTGGCATCTTCAATAGAGTTTTTAATATCAGAATTGAGGATAATACGATCGCCGACAATGGCAATTATTTTATCGGCCACTACTTTAGCCGAGTTTGATTGAGGCTGTGCTATAGCTGCACCACTCACCAGCACAAAACAAACAGTCAGTAATTTTTTGATACTTAGCATAATTTCAAAAGTACTTCCCACGCTCTTAAGCATTAAGCCCGGAAAGGGTATTTAACAAAAATTTTCAATGAAGTAAGTAAAAAAGCAATCAACTTCTAAGGCTAAATTATGTACCAGACATTTTTGCCCGTTTGCTGCTTATTAATTATCTGCGTCAGACTTCTTATAAAGTCCGTTTTACTTCTTCTATTTCATAAGCTTCTACAATATCACCTACTTTAAGATCGCTATAATTTTTAATCGTTAGTCCACACTCCATTCCAGAGGTAACTTCCTTTGCATCGTCTTTAAATCGTTTTAATGAACCCAACTCAGCATTGGCTCCTTCTGCAGTAGGATAGATAACGATACCATCGCGGATCAGACGAATTTTGGAATCACGTTTTATCTTACCATCTATTACCTGGCAACCGGCAACAGTAGCTTTGTCAAACTTATAAACTTCTTTAATCTCCACATTGGCCACAATTTTCTCCTGTACTTTCGGTTCCAACATTCCTTCCATTGCGCTCTTCACTTCTTCTATTGCATTATAAATGATGGAGTACATCTTTATTTCAATACCGGCATTTTCGGCAAGACGGGAGGCCTGTAATGATGGTCGCACGTTAAAGGCAATAACAATGGCATCTGAAGCCTCGGCCAGCACAATATCACTTTCGTTGATTTGTCCCACACCTTTATGAATCACACTCACCAATATTTCCTGCGTAGAAAGTTTTTGCAATGAGTCGCTCAATGCTTCTACGGATCCATCCACGTCGCCTTTGATAATTACTTTCAGTTCTTTGAAACTTCCCAATGCCAGACGGCGACCAATTTCATCCAGTGTAATATGCTTTTTGGTACGAATGCCTTGCTCTCTTAAAATTTGTGCCCGACGGTTAGCTATTTCTTTTGCTTCACTTTCATCTTCATACACTTTAAACTTTTCGCCAGCCTGTGGTGCACCATTCAATCCCAATATAACAGCAGGTGCCGATGGACCTGCACTATCTTCCTTCTTGTTTCTTTCGTTGAACAAGGCTTTTACCCTGCCAAAATGTTGGCCACTCACTACCAGATCGCCTTGTTTTAAAGTACCGTTCTCTACCAGAAGGGTGGCTACATAGCCACGTCCTTTATCAAGTGATGCTTCTATGATGGTGCCTGTGGCTTCCCTTTCCGGATTTGCTTTCAGATCAAGCAGTTCTGCTTCTAATAAAATTTTCTCAAGCAGTTTATCAATGTTCAATCCTTTTTTGGCTGCTATTTCCTGGCTTTGAAATTTTCCGCCCCATTCTTCTACCAACAGATTCATTTGAGATAGCTGCTCATAAATTTTTTGAGAATTAGCGCCATCCTTATCTATTTTGTTTATAGCAAAAATCATAGGAACACCGGCAGCCTGTGCGTGGCTGATGGCTTCACGGGTTTGCGGCATTACCGCATCATCCGCCGCAATTACGATCACAGCAATATCCGTAACCTTGGCACCACGGGCACGCATTGCGGTAAAGGCTTCGTGACCCGGTGTATCCAAAAATGTAATTTCTTTTCCATTGGCAAGCGCTACCTGATAAGCACCGATATGCTGGGTGATACCACCTGCCTCTCCTGCTACTACATTGGCATTTCGTATATAGTCAAGCAATGAGGTTTTACCATGGTCAACGTGGCCCATGATGGTAACAATAGGAGAACGGGGTTGCAAATCTTCATCTTCATCTTCATCCTCTTCTTCCTCCATTTCCATTTGCTTTTCCATATCAATAAACTCAACTGTATGGCCAAATTCGCCTGCTACCAGTTCAATTACCTCGGCATCTAAGCGTTGATTGATAGAAACCATGATGCCCAGGCTCATACATTTGCTGATTACTTCTGCAAAGCTTACATCCATCAGGTTTGCCAGTTCGCTTACGCTGATGAATTCGGTTACTTGTAGTTTGTTATCTGCTTCTGCATCGCCCATGGCTTCTGCAGCTTCATTTCTTTTTTCGCGACGAAGTTTTGCTTTCAGGCTCTTGCCTCGGCCCGCACCGCCGGTAAGTTTAGCCTGCGTCTCTCTTATTTTATCCTGAATCTCTTTTTCGTCAATCAGTTTTTCTTCTCTGCGTCCTCCGCCACCACGGTTATCTCTTCGGTTTCCTCCTGCACTTCTTCCGCGATTGAAGTTGCCACCACCTTGTTTCTTATCTGCTTCTTTATTTATTATAATATTCCGCTTGGGATCTTTTTTCTCAATAGGAATACGTTTTCTCTTTCTTTTTTCATCTTTTACCGGGCGGGTATCGTTTGAAACGGGTAGTTCAATTTTTCCTAAAATTTTGGGGCCCGTCAGTTTTTCTACTTCAATATTCTCAACAACTGCTTGCTGTTGTTCTTCTGTAACAGGTTCTTCTGTAACCGGTGTTTCTATTTTTGGCTCCTCGGTTTTCTCAACTTCTGTTACTTCATCTTTTGTTTTCTTCGCTTTCGCTTTGCCCGTTTTTTCTGCTTCTGTTTTTGGAGTTTCTTCTTTTTTAGGTTTTGCAACCTTCTTTGGCCTAGTAGAAGAATCGATCTTATCCAGATCAATTTTCTTTACCACTTTTGGTTTTTCAATTTCCGGAGCCTCTGCTTTTATAACTTCCTCGACCACAGGAGCAGCTTCTTCCTTTTCCTCTTTTTTGCTTTTTGTCTTTTCAGATTTTTCTGCAGTTTCTTCGGGAACAACAGTAGCTGCCGGCACTTCTTCTGTTTTCTTTGAAGATTTTGAAGCTGATTTTTCTTCTTTTTTGAAAACAATTTCTTCTTCTTCTTTCTTTTTCTTTGGTTCAGCGGCACTCTTAGGAAGTTCAAGCTGATCGCTTTTCATTTTAGCTACCTTGTCACTCTGAAATTCCGACTGAAGCGAACGATACATGTCTTCAGTCAGTTTTGAGGTAGGCTTCAGGTCGTCTTTTGAAAAACCTTTACCTATCAAAAAGTCGATAAGCGTTTCCTGGCCAACGTTAAATTCTTTGGCGGCGGCTAATAATCTCGGAAGTTTTAATTCTGCCATTCAATTGTTTTAAGTCAGATAGTCTTTTATTTCAAACAGGTCAAAAAATGTAATCTGAATAAGTCACTCCATCTGACCGGTTTGGCTGATATGACTTATCTACTTTACATTATTCTTTTTCAAATTCTTCTTGTAATACTCTTCTTATTTCAGCAATGGTTTCTTTTTCAAGATCTGTTCTTCTTTCCAGCTCTTCAGCAGTCAATTTCAGTACACTGCGGCCGGTATCGCAACCGATTCGCTTCAACTCGTCAATTACCCATTCATCTATTTCATCGCTGAATTCGTCCAAATCAATATCAAATCCGTCTTCTGTTACTTCATCTTCAGTATCGCGATAAACATCTAATTCGTATCCCGTAAGTTCACTTGCCAATTTAATATTTACACCACGACGGCCAATGGCCAATGAAACCTGATCGGGCTTCAGATAAACATTTGCATGCTTTTTTTCCTGATCCAGCTCCATACTGGTAATGCGGGCAGGTGTAAGCGAACGTTGAATGAGCAACTGAATATTATTGGTCCAATTGATTACATCTATATTTTCATTTTTCAATTCTCTTACAATTCCGTGAATTCGGCTTCCCTTCATACCTACGCAGGCGCCAACTGGGTCAATACGGTCGTCAAAGGATTCAACAGCCACTTTGGCTCTTTCACCCGGGTCGCGAACAATTTTTTTAATCACAATCAGTCCGTCAAAAATTTCGGGTACTTCTATTTCAAGCAATTTGGCAAGAAACTCGGGTGCTGTGCGTGAAAGAATGATAACGGGATTGTTGTTTTTCATATCCACTTTTTTCACTACGGCACGGGTATTTTCTCCTTTCTTAAAATAATCTTGTGGTATTTGTTCGCTTTTGGGCAATATCAATTCATTTCCCTCTTCATCGAGCAGTAGTATTTCTTTTTTCCATACCTGATATACTTCGGCACTGATGATTTCGCCTATGCGGTCGCCGTATTTTTTTGCCAGTACATTTTTCTTCAGATCGCTGATGCGGCTGGCCAGTGTTTGCTTTGCTGCCAGAATAGCACGACGGCCAAAGTCGTACATATCTACTTCCTGCATCAACTCTTCACCTACTTCAAAGTCCGGTTCTATTTTTACAGCATCGCTGTAAGCCACCTGTGCCAGCGGGTCTTCTACCTGTCCATCCTCTACAATCATCCTTCTGCGAATGATTTCAAGGTCGCCTTTTTCAGCATTAACAATCACATCAAAATTTTCATCGCTGCCATATTTCTTGCGCAGCAGTGTTTTAAACACATCCTCCACTACTTTCATCATAGTGGGGCGATCAATGTTTTCGGCTTCCTTAAAATCCTGGAAAGCGTCTATCAGGTTAATACTTGACATAATACACAGTTTGAATTTCGAGGCCGGTCATCCGGCTTTTAAAATTTGATTTGAATTTTTGTTGTTTTTATTTGATTAATAAGTATCGTATGTTGAATAGTTTCAGCTTTTTTGCCTTTTCCTTTAATCTCTTCCACTACTATTTCCTGTTCATTCGTACTTAATAGTTTGCCTTCTCTTTTTAAGCCATCAATCGTTATGACTTCTACCGGCCGGCCAATATTTTTTTGATACTGGCGAAAGTTTTTTAATGGCTCATCCAGCCCCGGCGAAGATACTTCCAGCGAATAATCGCCATTGGGAAACATGCCACTTTCTTCAATTTGTTTATACAGACTTCGGTTATATTTAATAAGCCTTTCAATTGAAACTCCCTGGTCGCCGTCAATAAAAACCTTTACATTATTAGTTGGCTTAATTTTTATTTCTACGAGAAACAGATCAGGTTCTCCGGCAATTAAGTCTTCAATTTTTCTGGCAATAGCCTGTATTTGCGATGAATAGTCCATTTGTTATAAAAGAAGAAGGGAACGACCTCGTTCCCTTCCATCAATCAATTCCGGCACAAATGTAGGGAATGAGCTGTTTCTATCCAAAAACTATGATTATTTGAAAGAGATTTTATTAAAAAATTCAGCTGTGAGGGATATTTAATTACTTTTGCGCTCCCTTTTGGGGAAACAGATGATTGATTTATTAATCAGGACCCTTAGCTCAGACGGTTAGAGCACCTGACTCATAATCAGGGGGTCGTAGGTTCAAATCCTACAGGGTCCACAAAATAAGCCGGGCCGCCCCGATTGAAATCGGGGCAGGGTCCACTTTACAAACAGGGTGCTCCTTGATTTTATCGGGACAAAATCTATATCCAATCTTAATGTCGCAGATGTTCTTTCTGTAAACTTCAAAAGCAAAATAAGATAAATGGATGCTAATGCCAATAACTGTGATGCATAAACAGTTCAAACAAATTTTTGCAGTGACAAAAAACGGAACTAAATATCAGCCAAATTATTGTTCACAAAACCCTTAGGAGTTGTTTTGTTTTGTGCACAGTTTATGTTGGCAGCAGGTCAACTGTCGTCCTTGTAAACCATTGTCAGTATTGAATTTCACTGACTTTGATGTGTCGTTTTGTGCGGTTGCGTATTTTTTGAAGGTTAATTTTCTTAATAGTAATACGAGTAATCAATTCTCTTCATAATCCAACATGTCGGCTAATCGTCTTTTTCCACCCGGTGCCAAAAGTTTCAACTGGGTAGTGGAACTAACCACTTGGCGTTTTCCTTCTTTAACTTGGCCTTGAGGTATTTCCAATAGTTGCGGGTTTTGGTGTAATCGTTTTGGTTGGTAAACACAGCAACAATGTCCAATACCGAAAACCACCACTTGGCGTTTTCTTCATTCCAAACGGCACGCACCACAAGGTCATCAAAAAAACGTATGGATATTATGGTATTAGAACTCATATCCGATATTCTTCAAATTGGCTTTTATACTGTTATCTATCATTTGTGCCTTTTGCATTTGTACTTTCAACATTGCCGTTAGGTGGTGCAACTTTTCTTCAAACTTCTGTCCGTTTTCTTTTGCTTCCTTAAAAATGTGGCTCGTCC
>JAKIZK010000003.1:0-251 GCA_022708055.1 Bacteroidota bacterium | reverse complement strand
CCACCCCCAGCTCTTTTCCAATTTTTGTAAATGCCGCAATGGCTTTATCCAATTGTGCCTGCTCGTGTGCAGCGCTTAGTTGTACTCGTATGCGTGCCTGCCCCTTGGCTACCACCGGGAAAAAGAATCCAATTACATAAATACCTTCTTCCAACAGCCTTGCTGCCATGGTTTGCGCCAGCACTGCATCATATAGCATAATGGGAACAATGGGATGATCGCCGGGCTTTATGTCAAAACCGGCTTCTGTC
>JAKIZK010000039.1 GCA_022708055.1 Bacteroidota bacterium | reverse complement strand
TACCCTGTGCCGAAAGTGTTTGTTCCAGAATTTCTATCAATACAACCGGTCTGGCTGATGCGATCATTTGCTTCATACCCTGCAATACATAAAACTCACTACCCTCCACATCAATTTTTACTAAGTCAATTTGCTTTATGTTATGCTCATTGCAGAATGAATCTACTGTTTGCTTTTTTACGGTTTCCGTTTTGCCGCTGGTATGTGCATGTGCATTGATGCTGGACATACCCCAGTTTTCATCACCACCAATGTTTATTTGTAAACTACCATCCTCATTTGACAAGGCAAAATTTTGCAGATAAATATTTTGATACCCGTTTAATGCAATGTTTTCTTTTGCTCTTTCAAATGTCTGTCTGATAGGTTCAAAGCAATATATTTTTGTATCCGTAGAAGCTGCTTTGGCTGCTACCAGGCTATAATATCCTACATGGCCACCAATATCAAAAATTGTTTTACGCTTTCTTGCCAGCTGCTGCCAAAAACGGATTTCCTTTCTTTCATATTCACCATACACAAAAAGACTTTTCTGTACCCAGTCATTTACATAAAGATTCATTTTATTGCCGTCAAATATGCTGCGTTTTAAATTGATACCCTGCCAGCTTAATCTGTTTTTGATATACAGATAATAACGGTGACCCAAAAAAGGCATGTGTAATAAAGCTGGCACCATTTTTATCAAAAACTTTCTGAACCCTTTTTTCAATCATCCTCAATTTAATAAACAAAGAAAACAGCAGCAAGCAGGTTTAGCTTTTCTTTAAAACCGCTAATTGCAAAAAAGAGGCTTTCATATTTTGCAAAACAGCCAATGGATTAATCTTCCAGATTTTATTACCTGTGGTCTTATAAAACTTGTAATAGATATAGACATTACTGGCATTGTAGCTAATTACTGATGCAATGCAGGCGCCCATAACTCCCCAGCGTGGAATCAACAATATATATCCAAGTGCTGCAAATACAAGACCGATAAGGCTGGTGCGAAAATTAATGAGGAGCCTGTTAGTGCCTGCAAAGAACGAAGCGAGTATTGTCGTAATCGTAAAAGGCAGCACTCCCAGCAACAATATACCTATCATCCATCCGGCATCTGAAAAATCTTTTCCATAAAGAAGTGGTATTGCAAAAAATGCAAGGATGAAGAAAAGAACTGCTCCTATTAAGGAAGCAATAAAAGTAATATGTGCATACTGAATGGCCTTATTCAATATATTACTATGCTTTGCATCGCTGAAATAACTAAACAGCACCTGTGAAATAGCATTGGGTAAAATCCAGAATAGTTGCGCCAGCGCTACTGCCAGTGAATATACCCCCAGCGAAGTGCTTCCCCGGAAATAATCAACAAACCAAAAATCCATACGGTAACTTAAAAACTGCATAGCGTTGCACAGATAGGCAATAAAAGCAAACTTCATCACCATGATAAACTCTTCCGTTTTCAATAATGATTTTGTAAAAACAATAATCTTATTCTTCCGCAACAGATAAAAACCAAACAACCAAAGCGGGATGGATAAAATGAAGCTGACAAAAACCACCAACTGAAAACCCGACCAGGGCAGGTTGATGATTTTAAAATACAGCAAGACCCAAACAACTAAACTCAAAAATGCAATGACGGTAGCAAACTTAGCCTGCGGAGTAAAAACTTTAAAAGCATTCAGATAAGCAATAATGATTCCGTTGAGCTGCATTATAAAAAACTGGGCAACAAAAAAAAGTTGCCAGTTAATGCCTCTGAATCTTTCGGGAAATATAATCCATAAGCCTCCCGTATATTTTAATACAATAAGCAGCAAAATAACCAGCAAAGTGGTAAGCAGACAAAACAGCAACATGGTAGAGAAAATTCTGTCCTTGCTTATTTTTTCTCCGGCAACAAAATAAATAATGCTTACCGGCAAGCTAAAGCCCAACCATACAACAAACAACTGAAGGGAGCTTGTAAATAAAGAATATTCACCTCTACCTTCAGCACCCAGCAAACGGGTGATAAATACAGAAGAAATAAATGCCAACCCTGTATTAATTACCTGGCTGCCGTAGTTGACTAAAATATTTTTTCTTAAAGACAATTGCTGTTTTCTATTAAAAAAAAGAGGAAGCTGTAATTTATATCAGGTTAAGAACAGGCAGTTACAAACGCTGTGCATAGATTCGTTCAATGATATCCACCACTTTCAGGCTTTCATTCAGTTGCGTACTGATGTCAAGATTATTTTTTAAAACATCGACAACATTTTCTATCACAAAATGATGATTGGCTGCACTTCCTTTATATGCGCCATAATCATTAACAGGATTGGTAGCAGGCAATGCGGGCATTTCATAATCTTTAATATGACAATAAATCACCTCATTCATATATTGTCCGCCAATTTTCAGGCTTCCATGCTCAGCAATTACGGTAATACTGCTCTCCATATTTTTATCCCAAACAGCAGTACTGTAATGCAAAGAACCCATTCCACTGTTTACAAAATCAAAATAAACCAAACCGCTGTCTTCAAAGTCAGTAAGACCTTTGTGATTAAAATCATTAAATCTTGTGTGAATATTTTTGATATCTCCAAAACACCAATATAATAAATCAATAAAATGGCTGAACTGTGTAAACAGTGTTCCGCCATCCATATTTTTTGTACCATGCCAGCTGTCAGGTTTATAATATCTTTCATCACGATTCCAAAAACAATTGACCTGTACCAAAAATATTTTTCCAAGCTTCTTACTTTCCAATATTTCTTTTAACCAGATGGCGGGAGGGCTGTACCTGTTTTGCATCACCACAAAAACATTCTTCTTTACCTGTTGCGATTTCGAAATGACAGCCGATGCTGCTGTTGTACTGAGTGCAAAAGGTTTTTCAATAACCACATGTGTTCCAGCATCCAGACATAGAATTGCCTGAGAGGCATGCAAGCCATTGGGTGTGGCAATATTAATAACATCAGGTTTTAGATCTGCCTCGAGCAATGCCTCCAGTGAATGAAAAAAAGGAACCTGATATTTTTCAATATCCAATTCCTCTTTACTTTTTATATCAACAATAGCAGTGAGTTCGGTGTCTTCATTCCGGTCAATCATTTCTGCATGACGTTTTCCAATATGTCCGCACCCTACAACTGCAAATTTTATTTTACTGCTCATCCGTGTTAAAGTGGAGTCACCACTTTATTTTCCAATTTATATTTTTTGCCGGTTTCAGAACACTCGGCTACTCCTTTTTCATCAAAATGCAGGCGTTGTCCGTTTTCACTCATCCATCCTATTTGCCTGGCCGGATTTCCAACTATCAATCCATAATCAGGTACATCTTTATTCACAACTGCACCGGCACCAATAAAACAATAGCTGCCCAGCGTAATGCCGCATACAATCGTGGCATTGGCACCAATGGTTGCTCCTTTTTTAACTAAGGTTTTTTGAAATTCATTTTTGCGAATAACCGCACTGCGTGGATTGATTACATTTGTAAACACCATAGAAGGACCCAGAAATACATCGTCTTCACAAGCCACTCCTTTATACACAGAAACATTGTTCTGCACTTTTACATTATTGCCCAATATTACTCCAGATGCAATAAATACATTTTGTCCAATATTACAATTATTACCAATAATACAACCGGACATTAAATGACTGAAATGCCAGATTTTGGTGCCGTCACCTATTTGACAACCTTCGTCAATGACTGCACTGTTGTGCGCAAAAAAACTCATGAATTGTTTAACAATTGCTGAAGATAAATTCCATACCCGCTCTTTGCCAGTTCACCCGCCAGTATTTGCAACTGTTCTTTATTGATAAATCCATTGCGGAAAGCTACTTCTTCCACACAGCCGATTTTGGTGCCCTGTCTTTTTTCAATTACCCTTACAAATTCACCGGCATCGCTTAGTGAGTCAAATGTGCCGGTGTCGAGCCAGGCTGTTCCTCTGTCAAGTACGGCTACTTTCAATTGACCCAGCCGCAGGTATTCTCTGTTTACATCCGTTATTTCGTATTCCCCTCTTTTGGATGGTTTCAATTCTTTTGCAATACGCACCACCTGATTGTCGTAAAAATATAAACCCGGTACTGCATAGTTTGATTTTGGCTGAACAGGTTTCTCTTCTATAGAAATGGCTTTCATATTTTCATCAAACTCTACCACACCATACCGCTCAGGGTCAGAAACACGGTAGGCAAAAACATAACCGCCTTCAACATCATTCAATGTTTGCAACTGCTTGTCCAATCCCGTTCCATGAAAAATATTATCGCCGAGTATCAATGCCACTTTATCATTGCCAATAAAATCGGCACCTATAACAAATGCTTGTGCCAGTCCATTAGGCACTGCCTGTACCGCATATTCAAATCGGCAGCCCAACTGAGCACCATCGCCCAGCAATCTTTTAAACTGTGCATTATCCTCGGGAGTAGTAATGATTAAAATTTCGCTGATGCCTGCCATCATCAATATAGAAAGCGGATAATAAATCATCGGCTTATCATAAATGGGCATGAGTTGTTTACTGATTGCCTTGGTAATGGGGTACAAACGTGTACCGGAGCCGCCTGCGAGTATGATGCCTTTCATGGGAGGGGGATTGAGGTTGAGTGTAAGATTAAGGTTTAGAGTTTGTAAGCGTTTTAATTATTTTATTTAATGATTCAGCACAATTATTGCACTTGTCACAAATAGGTTGAATTTCATTTTCTGAAAAATATCCTGCTTTTATGCCACAAAATAAATGACTCATAACTTCAAACGCACTTCCTCTTGAATAGTAATAAAAATTGATTTTGTCTTTTTTATGTCCACGACCAAAACCTTCAGCAATAATTCCGGCAATACTTATAGCAGCATCTCTCAATTGACTGCACTAATCGTAGTCTTCTCTTTTTGGAAGCTTATCTGTAAGCTTATAAACGTCTTTCACTATTTCTAAAGCAAGTTGCCATACCGGCATTTGAGTAAAATTGTTGTAAGGCATAAGTAAAAAAGTTTGAATTAAAAATATCTAACATTGCTCAATATCCTAAATCTCAACCTCAGCCTTCTCCTCGGTCTCAATCTCAACCTTCCCCTCCTCACCCTCCATACATCTTCACATAATACCTCTGATACGCACCGCTTGTTACATGTTTCAGCCATTCTTCATTTTGCAGATACCAGTCAATAGTTTGTGAAAGTCCTTCTTCAAAGGTTACACTTGGTTTCCAGCCCAGTTCTTTATTTATTTTGGTTGCATCAATAGCATAACGACGATCGTGGCCGGGCCGGTCTTTTACATAGGTAATCAATACATCGCTGGTGCCGGGTGCATTGCCCAGTTTTTCATCCATTTGTTTACACAAGAGTTTTACCAGGTCAATGTTTTTCCATTCGTTGAAGCCGCCGATATTGTAAGTACCACCTGTTTTCCCTTTATGAAAAACCAGATCAATTGCCGTAGCATGGTCTTTAACAAAAAGCCAGTCGCGGGTATAAAGCCCATCGCCATAAACGGGCAGCGGTTTTTTATTGATAATATTATTGATAAAAAGCGGGATTAATTTTTCGGGGAAATGGAAAGGCCCGTAGTTGTTGGAGCAATTGCTGAGCACAACAGGTAGCCCGTAGGTATCATGATAAGCTCTTACAAAATGATCGCTGGCTGCCTTGGATGCGCTGTAAGGTGAATGTGGGTCATATTTTGTTTGCTCGGTAAACAAACCTGTATCGCCCAGTGCACCATATACTTCATCGGTAGATACGTGATAAAACAATTTGCCTTCAAAATTATTTTTCCATAAAGTCTTTGCTGCGTTCAGCAGGTTTACGGTTCCTATTACATTGGTATAAACAAAATCCAGCGGAGAAAGTATGGAACGATCTACATGGCTTTCGGCAGCCAGATGAATGATACCATCGGGGCAATATTTTAAAAAAATATTTTCCAGCGCCGCAGTATCTAAAATATTTGCTTTTTCAAAATGATAATTAGATGCACTTTCAATATCACGCAGATTTTCAAGATTGCCTGCATACGTCAAGGCGTCCAGGTTGATGATATTATAGTCAGCATATTTTGTAACAAACAACCGGGCTACATGCGAGCCTATAAAACCGGCACCACCGGTGATGATAATCGTTTTTTTCACTTTATACTTTGCTTTTTATACCACTGATAGGTAAGTTGAAGACCTTTAGCTACTGATATATCAGGATGGTATCCTAATAATTCTTTTGCTTTAGTAATATCAGCAAGGCTGTGTTTTACATCTCCCTTTCTATCGGGGCCATGTATGGCATTCAATGTACTGCCTGCTTCTGTTTTCAAAATTTCAAACAACTGCTGTAAAGAGGTTTGCTGTCCGCAGGCAATATTATAAATCTGATTTATCGCATTTTCATTCTCTGTAAAAAGAGAAAGCAGATTGGCCTGTACTGCATTGTCCACATAAGTAAAATCGCGGCTATGGCTACCATCTCCATTGATTACCGGTGGTTTATTTTTCAATAATGCTTCTGCAAATAAAGGAATGACGGCAGCATAAGGGCCGTTGGGATTTTGATGCGGACCGAAAATATTAAAATACCTAAGTCCGATAAATTCCATGCCATAGAGACTGGCATATACCTGTGCATAGAGTTCATTTACATACTTGGTAATGGCATAAGGCGAAAGTGGTTTACCAATTTTATCTTCCTGCTTGGGCAATCCGGGATGGTCGCCATAGGTTGATGAACTGGCAGCATACACTATTCTTTTTATTTTTTTCTCTTTTGCTGCTGTAAAAATATTTAAAGTGCCGGTGATGTTTACATTATTGGTTGTAAGCGGATCGTTGATGGAACGGGGTACGGAACCCAGTGCTGCCTGATGAGTAATTAAATCCATACCATCACAAGCCGCCAGGCAGGTTTCATAATCTCTGATATCACCTTCTATAAACTCAAAAGCTGGATTTGATTTGAAAGCAGCCATATTCGCTATTGAGCCTGTTGCCAGATTATCCAGCACCCTTACTGATGACACTCTATTATCCTGCAACAATCGGGCGGCAAGGTGAGAGCCAATGAATCCGGCGCCTCCTGTAACTAGTACACGCATGAATAAAAAATGGGGTGATTAATTTTTTTTCTTTTTGCGGAAGATGCTTCCAATAGCAGCAAGTATTCTTTCAAAAAAATTATGCGGTGGCGTCTCTTCTTCATAATAACTACCATAGCCGTACCCCTGTCCATAACCATAGCGGCCATAACCATAGTAGCCATAACCGGGTTTTATTTTCACATCATTAATGATGATTGAAATTTTGGGCAGTTTATTGCTGCTATAGAATTCGTCAATTAGTGCAATTTGTTTTTTAAAGGTATGCCCCTGTCTTACCATGTATAAAGTACATTGAGCATATTTCGAAAGCGTCATTGCATCGCTCACCATTCCTACCGGAGCAGTATCTACCAATATTATATCAAAACGAGCCTGAAGCCATTCAAATAACTCATCCATTTTTGGATCGAGCAGCAATTCGGCAGGGTTGGGTGGCACAGGGCCGCATCCTAGCACAAACAGATTTTCATTGTCAGCCACAGGCTTTATCAAATCTTCAAGATTTCCTTTCCCAACAAGGAAATTTGTAATACCGGGACCTTTGGGCATTCCTAAACCTGAGATCAATTTTGGTTTGCGTATATCAAATTCCAAAATCACGGTTTTCTTTCCTGCCAAAGCAAGCACAGCACCCATGTTGGTAGTAGCATAGGATTTTCCTTCGCCACTAAAAGAAGAAGTAACGAGTATGGTTGATTTTTCGGCCTTACCAAGTATATATTGAAGATTGGAACGTATAATCCTAAACTGTTCTGCCACCATACTACGTGTTGTTTTGCTCACAACCAAAGTATTGTTTGAATAAGAATGTCCTATTTCGCCAACGATAGGTGTATTGGTGATTTTTTCAATATCAAAACGTGTGCTTACTTTATCATTTAGAATTTCACTGATGAATATAAATAATGCCGGTAAGCCCAGCCCTAACAAAAATGCAAGAATCTGTATTGCTTTTCTATTAGGTTTAACGGGTGTAGATGTAGGTGCCGCCCTGTCGGTAGGTGTAGAATTAGCCGTAGCAGACGCAATTTTTATTGCTGTTTTTTCTCTTTCCTGTTCCAGATAGTTTTTTAAAGTTGTAATTGAAATCGCACTCTCTTCCATTTTTGCAAGATCCTTCTGAATAGCGGGCATCGCTTTCAATTGTTGCTGGCTCGATTGGCTTTTACTTGTTGCAGTAGCAATTATATCGTTCAGTAATTTCTTTGTTGATTTCAAACTTTCTAAAACCCGTTCTCTCCCCTTTTCTACAGCAATATTTTTTTCCAGTACCAGTGGATTGTCTTTGCCGGCTCCGGAGTTTATCAGTGCCAGTCTTTCAATTTGTACCTTATTGTATTCTCCTACCAGATTTGCAAATACCGGTTCGTCTATCCATAAAGTAGAGGGTACTTTACTAAACTCATTTTTTCTATCGTTCAGATAACTTTCTACAATTTCTGCCTTTGTAAGTTCTGTTCTTTGCTCAATAATGGTTTTGTCAAACTCGCTCAGGTTATTAAATCCCTGTGCTGTTTGTGCTTCGCCGTCAATAATGTTATGCTTGTTACGATAATTAATAACCGCTTGTTGAATACTATCCAACTGGCCACTGGTAACCAAAAGCCTGCTATTGATAAACGCCAAGGTTTTTTCCGATTCCTCTCTTTTTTGTTCTATAGTATAAAGCGCATACTCTTCCATCAATTCATTTATAATATCGGCACCCAATTCTGAGTTATTTGTAATCATGCTGATATTTAAAATACCGGTCCCTGCTGATTTAGGAGTTACTTGTAAAGCACCAGCATATCCTGCTGCGGCGGCTGCGGTTGAAGTCCAATAAACTTTGAACTCTCCTGAAGCGGGTGTATTAGGAAATCCTTTAATAATAAATGTTCCGTTTTTGTTTTTGTATGTATCTCCCAATCGATAAGTATGGTCGTCACCATTTATTTTAAACTCATTATCACTTACAAAATTTATTTTAAGGGCAAAACTTCTTGAAGAATCTTCAACACTTATTATTTGTACATCAAATGGTCTTGTTTTATAAACATTGACTGTTTTTATTTTTCCGATTGCATAATAACTTAATTGTAAATGCAGACTATCTACTACCCTAGCCATCAGCGGTTTCGATTTCAGTATTTCAATTTCACTTTGAATATTCTGGGCACGGTCATTAATAAATTGCTCTTCAAACCCCTGGCTTCTTCCGCCTCCCGGTTGTTCACTTTTAATAATCATTGAACCGCCAACCTTATACAAAGGCACTGTGTAGCGCAAATACACATAAGCGGCAAATAGGCAAAGTGCTACCGACAAAATAAACAAAGGAAGATAGCGTACGTATTTGTAAAACAAATCCCGGAAACTCATGTTCCAGAGTTCACTTCTGCCGGTTTTTTGTATTTCTTCCATTCAGATAAAGATTAATGTAATTCAGCTACAGTTTATTTAGTTTCTTCTGAAGCTGTTGTAAATAAGTGAAGCAGATGTTATTAAGCTGATGATAAAACCAATTCGTGCAATCGTAACATCCTGTTCTGTTTTCTTGGTTTTTTGTTTTTTAGGATCCACCATTATAACATCGTTTTGAGCCAGGTTGAAATAAGGTGACTCAAAAAGTTTATCGGAAGTTAAATCGATAGTACCTACCGTTCTCATTCCGTCGGATTCTCTTACAATTTTTATATCATTCTTCTTCCCAAACTCAGTAATATCACCGGCCAATCCGATTGCTTCTAAAATGGTTACTCTTTCACCCGGAATACTGAGCGTACCCGGCTGAGCCACTTCGCCCAGTACGGTGATTTTATAGTTTAAGAAATTGACTATTACTGTGGGGTCAGTTAATAATTCCTTTGGGGTGGTCAATTGCTTTTTTATTTCGGTTGTGAGTTCAGCTTTTGTTAGTCCTGCTGCATGTATTACACCCAAACGCGGATGCGTAATATTTCCCTGTACATCTACCAGATAACCACAGGTATTGACAGTACCCGCAGAGGAAGCTACGGCGCAAGGCAGGTTATATATCTCGTAAACTTTTGGTTCGGTCGAGATACTATAAACCTGTATGCCCAGCAAATCACCTTTTTGAATTTTTAGTTCCGGTAATTGCACAATACTCTTGCCGGTTGTGTCCTTATAATTTTCCAGATAATTTCCTGAAGGTTTAGTAGTTCTACAGGAAAAAATAAACATAGAAATGAATAGTGCCGGAATGGTTATGCGTTTCATTGATGCTGTTTTGATGAATAGCAGCCTGATACAGTTTGGTTTTAATGGCTTTGAGCCGAAGATAATTTACTTCTTTCAATAAAGGCCACTAAGATATACCCAAGACTGTCTATTGCCACTTTTACTTTTTTATGTCTGATGTCAATTACTTTTCCTTCCTGATCCATCAAAGTTCCATTGGTTATTCTCACTCGCTGATGCAGCTTTATTTCCATGGGCCTTGCTTCCACATTTTCATACTCATCTAAAAAACGCTTGATGGTAACAATTTCTCTATCCTTAATTACGGCAGGCTTTCCATCCCAATACACAAAGTTTAAAGTTCCGTTGATTAAACGAACCGCCGACCTTTCTTTATCACTAATTTTTACAAAAACATAAGACTTAAATAAAGGCTCTTCCACCACTTTTATCCGGTCGCTCCATTTCCGGCGCACTTTATTTAATGGGCAATAGCTTTCAAAGCCCTTTTCCTGCAAAATGCTGTTTACTTTTTTTTCCCACCGGGGGCGGGTATATATGGCCATCCATTTTTTACTCAAAGTAATTCAGGTTTTTTACATGGCTTCGCCACCTCAGTCCCATATTTTTTAATTATAGTGCTGATTATCAATTACTTAAGTTTATAATTTTATATTCTCAAGAATTGCTATTTATATGCCTGCAAATATATGCGTTGATGTGAGTGGAACACCTATAAAATAGACAGATTTTGAATGAATTAATACCAATGGTTGATAAGTTTTCTGGTATTTCTACGAATGAAATTCTTATTATCACCAAATTAATAAATCAGAGAACTCCATTTTCAAAGAAATGTATAGCGGCACTTGCCGGCTTCTTCATACATTTAAATCTAAAATTTAAAGTTTGAATCAGCGATTTTACTCCCTCGATGTTTTCCGTGGTGCCACTGTTTGCCTCATGATTTTAGTAAACAATCCCGGCAGCTGGGGGCATATTTATCCGCCGCTGGAACATGCACCCTGGCACGGGCTTACACCTACCGATCTTGTATTTCCCTTTTTTTTATTTGCAGTGGGTAATGCCCTTTCATTTGTAATGCCCCGTTTACAGCAAAAAGGGGATGCTACATTCTGGAAAAAAGTAATCACCCGTTCATTACTTATTTTTCTCATCGGCCTTTTTCTCACCTGGTGGCCTTTTGTAAAATGGGTTGATGGTAGTCTGGTGTTTAAACCCTGGGCCTATATAGACAGCAAAGGAATGCCGCAAGGAGTACGCATCCTGGGTGTATTGGCCAGAATTGCCATCTGCTACTTTTTTGCATCGGTACTTATTTATTATTTAAAATCTAAAACCGCTTTTTACATCGGTCTGCTTATATTACTGCTCTACTGGGTGCTTTGCTTTACATTGGGCAATCCGGCAGATCCGTTGAGCATGACCGGCTGGTTTGGCAATGATGTAGATAAAAGTATCTTGGGTCTGGCGCACATGTACAAAGGCGAAGGCATCCCCTTCGACCCCGAAGGTATCATGAGTACACTTCCTGCCATTGTGCAAGTCATATTTGGCTATCTGGTGGGTGAATACATACAAAAAAAGGGCAAGAATTATGAAATGCTTAGCGGCCTGTTTGTTGCCGGTGTAGCACTATTACTTACCGGCTTTTGTTGGGATATGGTTTTTCCCATCAATAAAAAAATATGGACCAGTTCTTATGTTGTTTACACCACCGGACTGGCAATGATTACAATTGCCACAATGATTTATCTGATAGAATTTAAAAATGTAAAAGGATGGTTGAGTAAATTTTTTAATGTGTTTGGCAAAAACGCACTCTTTGTATTTGCACTCAGCGCTTTTTTACCCAAGGGGCTTGCCCTCATTCGTTTTGCTGATGGCTCCAATCCCTGGAACTGGCTTTATCAAAATTTATTCTCCACCCTGCCCGGCGATCCACGGTTGGGTTCGCTGCTTCATGCACTTTGCGTTATCACATTTATGTGGCTGATATGCTGGTGGATGGATAAAAAGAAGATTTATGTAAAAGTGTAGCACTTATTTCCTTAACAAGATTTTAATACAATGCAGAAAAAAATGTCGTGTAACCACAACTCAAACTGCATCTTAAGACCGTAACACAAAAAATTACTATTATGAAATCACTCATCGCATTTACAACCCTTTTTATGTCGGTATTTAGTTCTTGCTGCACCACCAATCAGGCAAAATCAAACAGTCAGCATGAAGCTGCTACTCCTTTGTATAATACCAAATGGCTTTTAAAGAAAATAAGTAAGGACGGTGCACTGCAAGATGTAAACACCAATGCCTTTATCCGTTTTGATAAAGAAAAAAACAGTGCCGGAGGAAATGGCAGTTGCAACTCATTTGGCAGTACAACCAAAATTGAAGGGCAGTCAGTAAATTTCTCAAATACTTTTTCAACAAAAATGTTTTGCCACGATGTGCAATCAATAGAAGATTCATTTTTTGGCTTGCTCGAAAAAGTAACCCGCTATGAAATCAGCGGCAATCAATTAAAACTATTTCAGGATAAAACGGTGGTGCTGGAGTTTGTAAGCGAATAATTCCACTCCTTCAATCCGGTAAAGCCCTTGCTTGCCGGTTTACAGCTACCTTATTTGGCCGGTTTGGGGCGTTTTTTACTCCCATTATCCGGCCATTTTTTTTCCTTCCAAAAAAACAGTTTGCAAATTTGTTTAGTAAAATATTACTAAATAATTTAGCTTATTAAAATTTGTTTTATGGAAGGGGAAGAATTTTATGGCGCTGCCTACAAAGGCTCCAAGCAGTTTACACAACAGCAGGTAAGTACGGCCAATGCCACCGGCTTTGGAGCCGCCACTGATGACTATGCCGAACGTGGCATCGACCTCAACGAGCAGCTGGTACGCAACAAGCCGGCTACTTTCTTTTTTAGAATGAAAGGCGATGCCATGCAGGATGCCGGCATTTTTGATGGTGATACTTTAATTGTAGATCGATCGGTAAAGCTGGTAAACGGCCGGGTGATTGTAGCTATTCTCAATGGCGAGTTACTGGTACGTCGTTTTCATAAAAATTTTTCCTCCGCTTTTTTAATTGCCGAAAACAGCCGGTATAAAAACATCAATCTGGCCGAGTTCAGCGACTTTGCCGTGTGGGGCGTCATTACTTATGTAATACATCCGATGGGCGTATGAAAGCATTGGTGGACTGTAATAATTTTTATTGCTCCTGCGAGCGGGCATTTCAACCACGATTAGATGGCCGGCCGGTGATTGTGCTTAGTAATAATGACGGTTGCATTGTTTCCCGAAGCGATGAAGCCAAACTATTGGGCATCAAAATGGCCGATCCCTACTTTATGGCTCGTCCGCTTATAGAAAAACATCAGGTTACCGTTTTTTCATCCAACTACAATCTTTATGGCGATATGAGCTGGCGGGTAATGGAAACCCTGCGGCAGACGCTGGGAGAAAATAAAGTAGAAGTATATTCCGTTGATGAAGCCTTTGTTGATCTGGATGATTTTTCTACCACTGCACTTTGGACGGCAGCCCGCAATGTAAAAGAAACAGTAGAAAAATGGACGGGTATAAAAGTATCGGTAGGTGCAGCCCCCACCCGTGTATTGGCCAAGCTGGCAAACCGGCTTTCAAAAAAAGATAAACTAAAAACCGACTGTGTAATGGTACTGGAAACCGAAGCAGAAATAAAAGAGGCATTGCGCCAAACAGCGGTAGAAGACATTTGGGGCATAGGCCGCCGGTATGCGCAAAAATTAAAAGAACAGTGGGGCATTTTTGATGCCTGGCAGTTGCGTAGCTTAAGTGAAGAATTTGCCCGCACCCATCTGGGCGGTGTGGTAGGTGTGCGATTGATACGTGAACTGAAGGGGATGATTTCAAAAGAAATGCAGGATCCATTGGTAACCAAAAAAATGATTGCCACTACCCGTATGTTTGGCGGCCCGGTAAGCAGTATCGATGCACTCAAAGAAGCCGTGGCCACTTACGCATCCAGAGCAGCAGAAAAACTAAGGCGACAGCGCAGTGCAGCAGGCATTATCAGTGTGTTTATAATAGCGAAACAGGAAAAAAATGATACCGACTTTCGTGGATCGATGTATGGAAAAGAACTAACCCTGCCTTATGCCACTTCTTTTACTCAGGAGTTGATAAAAGCTGCCGTAGTGCTGGTTGAGCAACTTTATCAGCCCGGTAAACAATATAAAAAAGCCGGTGTTATCCTTAGCGGCATTGTGCCCGACTTGCAGGTTCAGGGAAATTTATTTTTTGCGCCTGCAAAAAACTATAATCGCAAACTAATGGAGATGATGGATAATATCAATTTCAGTCAGCGGGATGATATTTTAAAATTTGCAGCCAGCGGTACTTCCCGAAACTGGAAAATGCAGCGCAACTTCATCAGCAAGCGCTATACCACCCGCTGGGATGAATTGTCGGAAGTAAGATAACCACACTTCAATTGATAAAGTGAAATTGAAAAACATTATTCAGCAGATAAGCTTATTTTGCTTCCATGCAACAAGTCGTTTATGGAGTCGATCGTTTTATGGAACAAGCTGCAAAATACAAACAGCTGAAATTTGGACTGATTACTAATAATGCTGCTACTACTTCAACAAACGAAGCATCAAGGCTTGCTTTACTAAAAAAAGGAATAAATGTAGTACGTTTATTTTCGCCGGAACATGGGCTAAGTGCAAAAGGGGAAGACGGAAGTTTTCAAAAAAACTTTACCGACGAGGTAACAGGTCTTCCCGTGATCAGTCTTTATGGCGAAAAATTAAAACCCACAGCCGAAGACTTAAAAGAGCTGGATGCACTGCTCTTCGATATTCCGGATGCGGGTTGCAGATATTATACTTATTTATGGACACTGAGCTATGCAATGGAAGCTGCGGCCGAAAATCAAAAACAATTTATTGTTTTGGACAGACCCAATCCTGCGGGTGGAAAATTAAGCTTTGCCGAAGGTCCCATGCTGGATGAAGCAAACTGCAGTTCGTTTATTGGCAGGTGGAATATTCCGGTAAGGCATTGCTGCACACTGGGCGAACTGGCGCAATATTTTGCAGCAACGAAAATTAAAAATGCAGATTTACAAATCATCAAAACTGCCAACTGGAGGCGGGCGGAAAAACCGGATTTGATGAACAAAAATTTTATTGCACCTTCTCCGGCGCTTACTGATGCTGAAACTATTTTACTTTACTCAGGTTTGGGTTTTCTGGAAGGCATTACTATAAATGAAGGCAGAGGCACAGCCACCCCTTTTAAAATACTGGGTGCACCATGGATATATGAAAATGAGCTACACGATGCTTTCACTTCTTTAAACCTTGAAGGAGTACAAAGTGCTCCCATAAAATTTATTCCTGCTTCCGGGCTTTATACTCAAATAGCATGTAAGGGGATTCACTTGACAGTTACTGATTCGGAAAAATTTACACCTGTTGCATCAGGCTTGCAGATTTTGCAACTGCTGATAAGCCTTTATCCCGTTGATTGTAAAGAAAGACTGTATCCAACGGTAGCAAATCCAACCGGAGCAAACCACCTGGACAGATTGACCGGAGTTCGAAATAGTTTTGAAAAGTTAAAGTCAGGCAATTTCTTTTATGAAAAGTTCTGGGACTGTCGTCAATGGGAGATCGTTATGAAGCCTTATTTGCTTTACTGATATTTTTTATACAGGCTAAAAAGAATTTTATCTGCAGCAGGCGTCATCCTTTTTGTAGTGTCTTGTAAAAAATGTCGTTTAAAGCTTTGAATGGCCGCACTCGTATCTCTGATATCATATCCTACAATTCGCAAGGCCGATAAATAATCAAAATGTGCTGGTACTTGCACAGCAGTTGTGTCGCTCCACCACAAACCAAAACCTTTTTCGCTGAATTGCTTCCAGGGAAATCGCCAGTTGGGGTCATTTTTACGGGTAGGTGCAATATCGCCATGGCCAATGAAGTTTGCCGCCGGAATATTGTATGCATTTTTTAATCGTTGCAATAATAATATCAAACTATTTAACTGTGCTTCTGTGAAAGTTTCAAATCCATTATTATCAAGCTCAATGCCAACGCTGGCAGAGTTAATATCAGTCGCATTGCCCCACTTGCTCACACCTGCATGGTGGGCACGCAGTAAGTCATTGAGCATGTGATGCACGGTGCCATCTTTACATATAACATAATGGGCACTTACTTCCCGTTGACCTTTTACAGTAAAAGTTTTCAGCGTTTGCTCGCAACTGTTTTGTGCAGTATGATGTATGATGACATAATTGGGGCGACGCATTGTAAAATTGGTAGTGCCTACCCAATCGGATGCATAAGAAAGTCCGGCAGAATCATGTAATGGATAAGCCTCTAAAACTTTTGCAAAAGCTTTTGCCTGCTCCTTATAAATTTTATTGGTAGCTGCATATTTCGATTGCTTACAGCCCGCCACAATGAGTATGGTAATTGCTATTACAGAAAGTAACACAGTTCTATTCATTTGAAATTAATTTTTATGTTGATGCAAACAAATCAAATAACAGGAATTGGAAAAATAAAGGTAGAAAGAAAAAATAATGAATAACGAATATTGAACAAGGATTGATGAAAGGAAAAAAATAATGAATAACAAATAATGAACAAGGAATGATAAAGGGAGAGAAATTTTATTCAAAATTTCATAACCCATTTTCAGACAAAAAATGTTATAGATATTTTTTATGCATCAAATAAATCATTTTGCGTACCGTGGCATTCATGCCACCGCCGGAATTGTCGTTCATAAAATGGCGTTTAAATGCAGCAACTGCTGAAGCAGGATAAGAAACATCGTAACCGATAATGCGAAGTCCCATCAGGTAATCAAAATTTTGTGGTATTTCAACATTGGTGGTATCGCCATACCAGTTTCCAAAACCGTTTTCACTTAATTCTTTCCAGGGAAATTTGGCGCTGGGATCAGCTTTTCTTGTGGGGGCAATATCGCCATGACCAATAAAATTGGCTACAGGAATTTTGTATTGAATTTTAAGTCTTTCCAATAGAATCAGCAGACTGGTAATTTGTTCTTTGGTATATGCTTCTCTTCCGTTATTTACAATTTCAATACCAATGCTGGAAGAATTGAGATCGGTTGAATTGCCCCATTTGCTATCGCCTGCATGATGAGAACGCAGCAAATCGTTCAGCATGTGATATACTTTGCCATCTTTATTAATAACATAATGAGAGCTTGCTTCGCGGCCGCCCGGCGCAGTAAATTCCTGTAATACTTCATTCAATCCATTGGTAGCTGTGTGGTGTATGATGACATAATTGGGTCGGCGCAAACCCATATTGGGTGTGCCTACCCACTCTGCTGCATAAGTAAGACCGGCCGAATCCCGTAATGGAAATTCAGAAATCACTCTTACCAATGAATCAATCATTTTATAATAAAGTTTGTTAGCCCGTTGGTATTTTCCGGCAGGTATTTCAGGTGGTTGTAGTGGATTGATTGTTGTGGGGATTGTTTCAACAGAGTCAGCAGTTACAATCAATACTCCTTCATCCGATGTGTCTTTTACGGCTTTATTTTCAATTTTTAAAACAGCCGATTTAGAAACCGCAGGCAAAGATGTAGGTTGTGCATATAAAGAGCAAAATATCCCGCCAATTATGTTAAGCAAGATCAGGATAGCAACAGGTCTATGAACTTTAATCTGCATCGTCTAAAATTACAATTAATTTTTCCTTTTGTTTTGATTTGGACGGTTAAACCTTCTGTAAGGTTTTCTATTGCCTGCATT
>JAKIZK010000038.1 GCA_022708055.1 Bacteroidota bacterium | reverse complement strand
CCGATGTTACCATCTATGTTTGTGTTTCTTTTTTGGGTACTAAAACCACTGCCCAATACTTTTAAGTTGAATGATGTGGCTCCCAGTTGTTTGTTTTCGAGCAATGCACCCAGGTTGAAATTTTTTGATGCAATGGTGCCTGAATAAACAGGTTCTTTACCTCCCGGAAATTTCATATTTAAATCGGTGTGTAAGGTGCCCAGATTTGTTTGAATCGTACCAAACGTTACAAAGTCTCTTATAAAGCCGGTAAAGTTTCCTTTAAAATTTAAGTATTGAAGTTTTCTGAAATCGGGGTTTGATATACGTCGCAATGCCGGAATGACTGAAAGTGCATCGCCATATGTTGTGTGCAGTTCATTTGCTTTAAGGTAAATAAAAGTTTCATTTATGTCGGGCAAACCGGTTAGGCTTATGTCGCCCGATAATATAGTGCTTATTCCGGTTTTTACATTCATATTACTTCCTTTGAGGGCATCAATGGTGCCTTGCACATTGCCGGATAGTTGAAAAACTTTTTTCCATTGTTTTAATGCGGGAGCAAAAAAAGCAATATCGTCGCTGTTGATTTGTGAGGATTCAAAGTTTCCCTGCAATTTTACTGCGTGTAAAAAATCGTCAAGATCATCCATCTCTTTATAGCTCATTCTAAAAAAATTCCGGATGGTGCTTCGATTGGTTTCTATGTCAAGATTATCGAATGCCATTTCTTGTGGTGTAAACTTTGCATCGGCCTTCATCTGCTTTACTTCCAGTCCGCTACGTTCTTTTGTGTTTAGCAAAAGAGAAGCGGTTATCGTGTCTTTGTTCCAGATGACATTGGTAAGCTCGGTATTTATATTATTGAATTCAATATGCCTTCCATCAAAATGAGCAAGTGGAGGCTGGCTTGATTGTTTTTCGTTTTTGAAAACACCATTGGTAAGTTTCAGTTTATCAAGATGTACCCACCAGCCACCACGATTCCATTGTAGTAAAGTGTCAATTATTTTTGGTGATAGGGTTTTTGATTCTGTTGAAGGTGGCTTTGATTTGTTGTAATTATAAATCATTACAAATGGCTGGTCAACCAACAATTCGCTGATGTCAGCCTTTTTGTTTGCAAGGTTAATTTCATTTGCATCTAAGCTCAGGCTGCCCATGCGGATGGTCATATCATTTCCCAGCCAGGCATCTTTTTTCAGAAATGTAATATTCTTTAACTCCACCTTTTTCAGGTTCAATTGCATGCCTCCTTTTGCACTGTTTTTGTTTGATGTATTAGAACCACCCAAATAATCAAATAAAAATTGTTGTCGCCAAACGGAATCCGTTCGTTGAAATTTAACTAATGCATTTTCCAGCCCAATATATTTTAGCGTAACATTTTTTTTGAAAAAGAACCAGTCCGTAATTCTGACTTTTGCATCGCCGGCATATAATATTGTATCGCCCTGCCGGTCTTCAATCATCAAACCTTCCAGGCGCATGCGGTTGAACAGCGAAAAATCAACATGTTTTACAGATACTTTGGTGTGCAGGTTTTTAGATAGTTTGTTTGTAACCTGACGGGCAATCCAATTTTGACCAAAAGGAGTTTGTATAAAAATCCAGGCAGCCAAAAGCAGAAAAAGCAATGAGCCAATAAACCAGAGTAATATTTTTTTAAATCTCTTCAGCCTCAGTTATTTGCGTGTAAAAGTAATTAATCGCACCCTATGGACAAATTCAATACCAAAACCGTTTAAACAAATTATAAAATTGAATGGGTAAGAGGCAGGAATGTGATATAAGTAGCAATCATGCGTTTGAAGATGATGCCGGTAAAATTAGCGGAAACGCTTCTGTTAAATTATTTATGAAATTCAAATTTGGAATGGTCTTATTATTCTAAATTTTTGGTGTCGATTACTATTTTCTTGCGATTCAGAAATTTTCCGATTGTAAGGCCATAGACCCGGTGTCTGATTTTGGGTCCACCGTCTTCATTATTAATGCTGGCAGCGCCGTGTGTGTATTGTGCCGAAATGAAAACGCCTGATTTGGTTTCATAGCCAAGTTGTAATAATAAATTACCACCAAAATATCCATAGTCGCCATCAGTAGCAAACTTCATTTTACGATCAACAGTACCGCCCGTAGTATCAAATTTTTCTTTTCCGAATAACTGAATATCAATAGAAGGACCTGCTTTTAGATAAAAGTGCCCCGGTGTTTTTCCAAAATCATATTGTAGTAAAGCAGCAAGCTCAAAAGTATGTATCGTTGTATTGTTATTTTTAGCCTTAGGGCCGGGCGGATAAACAAACTGCGTAAAAGTTACCTTGTAGCCTTTCCAACTATAAAAAACCTCCGGCGAAAAAAAGAGTTTATTTTCAAAAGGTATTTTTAAACTTACGCCGGCATGAAATCCATATTTCGGATCTTGTTTTTGTTTCTCATTTAAAATGGTGTATCTGGCAGCTGTTATCTGTGGCCCTGCAAAAATTCCCCATTCAACTTGTGCGTTGAGTTTGCCTGTTAAAAGGAAGAATAAAATGATGTAAATAGCTTTTTTCATTTGTGGCTTGAATAAGCGATAAAAGTAAATAATGTAATTGAGCTGTGCAAGGATTATATTATTTCAGAATTTTTTGGCAGGGTCTTTTATTTCTCCACCATCATTATACTCTTTAGATTTTCCTTTTGCAATAGAAAGCGATTTCCAGTTTTCATTTTTAATTAGCTTTCCAATGAATAATAGCTGACCGATGTGCAATGGATAATGGGCCAGTTGCCGGTTGATGGCATCTATTGCACTCAGTGGCTCCTTGCGTATGTAAACGGTTTTTAATAATTCATCGGGTTGTAAGGCTTGTAATGTTTGCAGCAGACAAGTCCATCCCTTTTCCCATAATTCCATTAATTGTGCACGGTTGTAATGTTGATTTTCAAACTCAGCATCTCTTTGTCGCCATTCTTTTTCACCATCTTCAGTTAGAAAATTGGTGAAACGGCTTTGCATATTTCCGGAAAGATGTTGAATGATAACCGCAATACTGTTTGATGAAGCATTAGCCTCAAAATGAAAATCTTTATCTGCTAGTTGCTCAAATACTTTATCTCCCTGATCTTTATAATATTTGAATCTTCTGATGACGGTTTGTAAATATTCGGTACCTACATTCATTTGTGTTTTTTTTAATGTCTGATAAACTTTAATAGCCTTCCGCCGAATCATCGCCTCTTACATCTGCCACCGCCTCCATTTTTTTACCGGGCAGCATTTTTATTACTTCTGTTCTTCCAATGGGGCCTCTTTCTTTTAAAGTATAACCCATTTTTCGAAGTGCTTCTCTGGTTGTTTCGGGTATGGCTCTTTCTATACTTATTTCATCGGGCAGCCATTGATGATGAAATTTTGCTTTCCACACTGCGTCCTCTGTGCTCATATTAAACTCGAGTATGTCAACTAAGGTTTGAAATACAGATGTAGGAATAGTAGTGCCACCCGGTGTACCTACAACGAGATAAGGATAGTTGTCTTTTAAAACAATGGTGGGTGTCATGGAACTCAACATTCTTTTTCCCGGGTAAATGGCATTGGCCTCGCCACCTACTGCGCCATACATGTTTGGCATGCCTGGTTTGATGCTGAAGTCATCCATTTCATCATTTAAAAAAAATCCTGCACCACCTACTACGGTTTTGCTGCCATACGAATCGTTTAATGTGGTAGTAACTGCCACTGCATTTCCGTCTTTATCCAAAACACTCAGATGTGTAGTTTCTTCGCTTTCGTATCCGGCTATTTTTCCCGGAAGTATTTCGCTGCTGGGTGTAGCTTTGTTGGTATTGTAACTTTGCATTCTTGATTTCAGATAGGAATCGCTAATCAGTTCTGCAACGGGCACTTTATAAAAATCAGCATCACCCATATAGCGGGCACGGTCGGCAAATGCTCTACGTTCAACTTCTGTCATTAATTGTATGGATTGCGGAGAAAGAAAACCCATGCTACCAATATTGCGGTCTTCAATCATCTTCATCATTTGGTTTAATAAAAGTCCGCCACTGCTGGGCATGGGCATGCCAATAATTTTATATTCTTTATAGTTAAAGCTATGAGGCACTCTTTCTTTTGCTTTATAATTTTTTAAATCTTCCAACGTGATGATCCCGTTTCCTCTTTTCATTTCTGCTACAATCAATCTGGCTGTTTCTCCTTCATAAAATCCGGCTTGTCCATGATCACGAATGCGTTTTAAAGTATTTGCTAAATCAATTTGAATTAATGTATCGCCTTTTTTCCATTCTGTTTTTACAAAAGCAGGCATTACGGTATTGTATTTAATAAGTGCCGTCTGTAAGCTGTTAAACGATCTGGCTTCTCTTTCAGTTATACAAAATCCTTTTTCAGCAAGATCAATTGCCGGTTGTATGAGTTTTTCAAATGGAAGTTTGGCGTATGCGTAAGACGCAAACAAGCCTGCCACGGTACCGGGTACACCGCTTGATAAATGTCCTTCCTGGCTTTTTTCAAAAAGCGGATCTCCGTTTTTATTCAAATACATATCGCGGTGTGCACTGCTTGGAGCCATTTCACGATAATCAATCGCTTTGAGCTGACCATTGCTCAAGCGGGCAACAAGAAAACCTCCACCACCCAGGTTGCCTGCATTGGGATAAACTACGGCAAGTGCCAGTTGCGTGGCAATAGCAGCATCAACAGCATTGCCACCTTGTTTCAATATTTCTACACCTACTTTGCTTGCCAGTGGATGAGCCGAAACTACTGCACCATTACTCGCAACAATTTTTTTATTACCGGAATATTGGTAAGGATTGATATTTATGGATTGCTGTGTAGCTTGCTTAGTAGCATTGCAGGAGAAAAAAAGTAGCGCCGCCAGGCAATAAAATGGATAATACTTTCTCATTAATTTGATTTTCTTATGAAAGGTAAATAATTTCTTGTGAATCATTGATCGCCATTAATATAATTGTGCGTTATTGACTCTCGGGATTACGTAATTTGCCGCTTCAATTTATTTTATGAGAAAGAAAGGAATCTTGTTTGTTATCTGCTTGTTCAATGTATTTTTTATAAATGCACAGTTGAAATCGCCTGAGGCTTTTCTGGGCTACAAAATAGGTACTCGATACACGCCACATTGGAAAATTGTCAGCTATTTTGAGCACGTAGCAGCGCAGTCATCAACAAATGTAAAGCTGGAAAACTATGGAGAAACAAATGAAGGACGTCCGTTGCTGTTGGCATTTATTTCTTCAAAAGAAAATACCGCTGTATTGGACGAAATCAGAATGAATAATATGCGGCTGGCAAACACGGCAAAAGATAAAAGAATGCCCGATGAGCAATATGCTCCGGCTATTGTGTGGCTAAGTTATAATGTTCATGGCAATGAAGCTTCCTCATCTGAAGCTGCGATGATGACTTTGTGGGCATTGGCTGATCCTGCAAATACAAAAACAAAAGAATGGTTGAAGAATACGGTTGTAATTATTGATCCTTGTGTAAATCCTGATGGCCGTGACCGATACGTAAACTGGTATAATGGGATGGTGGGCACAAAGTCCAATGCGTTGCCTGAAACCAGAGAACATAATGAACCCTGGCCGGGAGGGAGAATCAATCACTATTATTTTGACCTGAACCGCGACTGGGCCTGGCAAACACAGATAGAAAGCCGGCAGCGTATAAAAGTTTATCAGGAATGGCTGCCACAGGTGCATGTTGATTTTCATGAGCAGGGTATCAACAGTCCTTATTATTTTGCTCCGGCTGCGCAACCTTATCATGAGGTGATAACAAAATGGCAAAGAGAATTTCAAGAAACGGTTGGGAAGAATAATGCAAAATATTTTGATGCCAATGGTTGGTTATATTTTACCAAAGAATATTTTGACCTGCTCTATCCATCTTATGGCGATACTTACCCTACTTACAATGGCGCAATCGGTATGACGTACGAACAGGCCGGCCACAGCACTAGCGGCACTGCTGTTATCAATAATGAAGACGATACCCTTACGCTGCTTGACAGGGCAACGCATCATTTTGCTACCTCATTAAGTACCATAGAAACTGCTTCGCAAAATGCAAGCAGGCTTGTCAAAGAGTTTAGAAAATATTTTAATGATGCAGTAAGTACAGGAGTGGGGGAGTATAAATCTTATTTGATAAAATATAGCGAGACTGCAAAGCAAAGAATAGATGCATTGAAGGGTTTATTGAATAAAAACGACATCCGGTATGAAGTTGTTTCAGGCTCTACCCGAGGTATGATGACGGGCTATCATTATTTTTCAGGTAAAGAGGAATTATTTGGCGGCAACAACAATGATATCATTATACCCGCACAGCAACCACATAGTTCAATGGTCAAAGTATTGTTTGAACCCAAAACTCAATTGGTAGATTCAGCCACTTACGATATAACGGCCTGGTCGTTGCCGTATGTGTTTGGATTGGATGCTTATGCATCTAAAAACCGGCTTGAATATGGGCAGGCTGATGACCGCAAATTTGTATTTAGTAGTTTGCCCGATGCTTACGGATATGTATTGCCCTGGCAGGGAGTACGCAGTGCAACGGCATTAAGCAGTTTGCTGCAACAAGGTGTAAGAGTTCGTTTTTCCGAAACAGCTTTTGAGTCGGGCGGCAAAAAATTTGAAAAAGGATCATTAATTCTTTTGAAGCACGGCAATGAAAAATTTGGCAATAAGTTGCATGAAGTATTGACCAAAGTGGTAAATGAAAACAAAGTGGAAGCAAACACTGTTAGCACCGGAATGGTGGACAAGGGATTTGATTTTGGCAGTGAAAAAGTAAAAGTAATTAAAGCCCCTAAAGTAGCGGTGCTCGCAGGTGAAGGCGTCAACCCGAATAACCTTGGTGAAATCTGGTATTTCTTTGATCATGAAATAAAATATCCTGTTTCGCTTATTAATGTTGCAGATTATGAAAATGTAAAGTGGGATGATTACAATGTTTTGGTGATGACCTCGGGCAGGTATCCCTTTCTGGATGAAAAATCAGGTGCGGATAAATTGCGTGACTGGATAAGCAATGGCGGCAGGTTAATTGCAATTGAAGGGGCTGTGGGCAGTTTGTCAAAATTGAACTGGGGGTTGCATGAAAAAAAGGGAGCAGACAGTGCCGCTAAGCCGGAAGATAAAAATTTTTATAGCTCATTGCACCGGTATGAAGACAGGGAAAGAGAAGGGTTAAAAAGTTTTGTGCCCGGTACTATTTTTAAAGTGGAATTAGATAACACACATCCGCTGGCTTTTGGATATCCCGATTACTATTATACTATGAAGCAGGATAGCAGAATGTATGAGTTTTTGAAAAGCGGCTGGAATGTAGGCGTGATTAAAAAAGAGAATCAGGTAGCCGGTTTTGTGGGCAGTAGTTTAAAAAGCAAATTGAAAGACGGAATGATTTTTGGCGCACAACCATTGGGAGGTGGTCAGATAATTTATCTGGCTGATAATATTTTATTCCGCAATTTTTGGGAAAATGGAAAATTGTTGTTTTGCAATGCCTTGTTTATGACAGGTAATTGATGGACTTGAAAAATGAACTGTTATTTTATAGGAATGGTTTTTAACAGCTATCATTTACACTTATATTCGCTGAATAAATTTGCTTATGTCACGTTTATTCCTGTCGTTATTTTGTATTACAGTTTTAAGTAAAATAAGTTTTGCGCAAGCGCCACAAAGCTGGACTTCTGCAGAAATGTATCAGGCAATAAAAAAGCTGAATGTTATAGGTTCAATTCTATACATTGCCGCACATCCTGATGATGAAAATACCCGATTGATTGCTTATTTATCAAAAGACAAGTTGTATCGCACCGGATATTTATCGCTCACCCGTGGTGATGGTGGGCAAAATCTGATTGGCGATGAGCAGGGTGTTGATTTGGGGTTGATACGAACACAAGAATTATTGGCAGCAAGAAGAATTGATGGAGGGGAGCAGTTTTTTTCAAGGGCTTATGATTTTGGTTATTCAAAAAGCCCCGAAGAAACTTTTACTAAATGGGATAAAGAAAAAATACTGAGTGATGTGGTGTGGGTCATTAGAAAATTTCAACCGGATGTTATCATCACCCGCTTTCCTACAACAGGTGAGGGTGGACATGGTCATCATACCGCTTCTGCAATTTTGGCCAATGAAGCATTTAGTGCAGCAGCAGACCCCGGCCGGTTTCCCGAGCAACTGAGTAACGGCGTAAGTATATGGCAGGTAAAAAGAGTGCTTTGGAATACATTTAGTTTCGGTACTACTAATACAACCCGACCTGATCAATTTAAGATAGATGTAGGCGGATACAGCCCGCTGCTAGGAAAAAGCTATGGTGAAATTTCGGCAGCAAGCAGAAGCCAACACAAGAGTCAGGGTTTTGGTGTGCCCGCTTCACGTGGCGAGTCGCTTGAATATTTTAAAGCCACACAAGGCAGTACTCCGGAAAAAGATTTGATGGAAGGTGTTGATCTTAGCTGGAACCGGGTGCCCGGAAGTGATGGCATAGCTGCAATGATAGATAACCTTTCCGCCGGATTTGATTTCTTGCATCCCGAAAAATCTGTAAAAGCGCTGACACAACTGTATCAACAAATCAGTGCAATGCCCGAAAGTTATTGGCGAAATAAAAAGCTGGACGAAGTAAAAGAATTGATTGTTCAATGCAGTGGATTATTTATAGATGCAACAACGCAAGAACATTTTGCCGTACAAACCGATTCGGTAAAAATGAATTTTACATTAAATAATCGATTGGGTGCTGATGCGGTTTTCAATAATCTTTCGGTAGATGAGTTTGATTCTACTTTTAATCAACAACTCACAAAAAATAAAAACTTTAGTTTTTCAAAAACATTATTTGTTCCTTCAAAAAAACCCATCACGCAGCCATATTGGTTAGACAAACAAAAAGCGGAAGGATATTTCAATGTAACCGACGCTAATAAAATAGGTCAGCCTGATGTAGATCCGGCTTATGTTGCCGATTTTGAAATAAAAATTTACGACCTGCCTTTGCATTTCAAGAAAGCTGTAAAATATAAGTACACCGATCCGGTGCATGGCGAATTGTATCAGCCATTGGTAGTAATACCTCCGGTACTGATAGCACCTGATGAAAATATAAAGATGACTAAGAATAATAATCATGTGCAGGGTGTACTCACGCTAACGGGTAAGAAGAAAAATTTTACAACCAAACTATTGGGTGCCGGAGTGGAGCATCCTGCCGAGTTCAAAATAAAATTTGATACAGAAGAAATTTTATTTGAAGAAAAAAATAAAATAGTATCAATAAATTATTCCATAAATGCTAATGAGGATAACCAATACTTTTTTGCTGCAGATGCCAACAATGGCAGAAAAGATGTTTATCATGTGGGTATGAAAGAAATTAAGTATGATCATATACCCGACATTACTTATTTTAATAGAGCGGCTGTTACCAACAAAAAATTAGACTTAAAAACCTATGGGCAGAAAATTGGATATATAACCGGCGCAGGCGATAAGGTGCCCGAGGCATTGATGCAAATGGGGTATGATGTAACGCTGCTGAGTGAAAAGGAGTTGAGTAAAAATAATTTGTCGCAGTATGATGCCATTCTCACCGGTGTAAGGGCATACAACACACACGAATGGATGAACCAGTACTATGATAAGCTTATGCAATATGTAAAGGATGGCGGCAACCTGATAGTGCAATACAATACCAGCAATCAGATTGGTCCGGTAAAGGCGAAAATGGGTCCCTATCCATTTGATATTACCCGCACCAGAGTAACAGATGAAAATGCAACTGTCAATTTTTTAAAACCCGAACATCCGGTGTTTAACTTTCCAAATAGAATAACGGAAGCTGATTTTAATGGATGGATACAGGAAAGAAGTATTTATCATGCAAAGGATACGGAAGGGAAATTTGAGAAATTGATTGGCTTGGCCGATGCAGGAGAAAAATCGGATGATGGCAGTTTGCTGGTAGCAAAGTATGGCAGGGGATGGTTTACCTATACAGGCCTTGTATTCTTTAGAGAATTGCCTGCCGGTGTGCCGGGTGCTTATCGGCTATTGGCCAATATCATTGCGTTAAACAAAAAGAAATCGTTCTGATGGCAACAAATAAAAAACCTGATATCAGGAGAGGAGAGATGTCTTTTATATTTGCGATTGTGTTGGGATTGGCATTGGGGCTGGCTATTAAAAAAATCAGAATTGGTATTTTAATTGGTCTGGTATTGGGCATTGTAATAGTGTTTACCGGATGGTTACGATCAGCAAGGAAATAAAATTTTCGTTGTATTATTTTTTTGAATTGAAGACAGAAGAAAACGATAAGGCTCCTTTATTCAAATCCTGGACAGGCTGGTACGTATTGGTGCTGCTGGTATTGCTGTGGCTGATTGTTTTATTTTATTTTTTCACAAAAAAATTTCAATAACCCATATTGCCATTTTAAATGAGTCAGATAGATTGGATAGTGCTAATCGTTACCCTGCTGGGCATTATTGGTTATGGACTCTATCGCAGCCGCACTACACACAATCTGGATGGTTATTTTCTATCAAACCGCAGTATGCACTGGGGTTTGATTTTATTAAGCATCATGGGTACACAGGCCAGTGCCATTACATTTCTTACCGCACCCGGACAGGCTTATGATGATGGGATGCGGTTTGTGCAATATTATTTTGGGCTGCCTATTGCCATGATCGTTATCTGTATTTTTTTTGTTCCCATATTCAACAAGCTGAAAGTATATACAGCTTATGAATATCTTGAAAACAGGTTTGACAATAAAACCAGATCATTAACTTCCTTTCTGTTTTTATTGCAAAGAGGATTGTCAACCGGCATCAGCGTATTTGCGCCTTCTATTATATTATCTTCTTTACTGGATTGGAATATTTACTGGACCAATCTTTTTATGGGCGGGTTGTTAATCATATACACCATCAGCGGAGGCGCCAGGGCCGTTGCTTATACTCAGCAGTTGCAACTCATTATTATTTTCAGTGGCATGTTTATAGCAGCATATATGCTGGTGAAGCTGTTGCCCACCGGTGTGGCATTTGTAGATGCACTGCAATCGGGTGGCAATGCAGGAAAAATAAATGTCATCACTACCGGATTTACCAATGGAAAATTTAACTGGGGCGATCAATACAATATTTTTAGCGGTATCATTGGCGGTTTCTTTTTGGCACTGTCTTATTTTGGTACCGATCAGAGTCAGGTAGGCCGTTATCTCACTGCAAAAAATTTAAAAGAAAGCAGGCTGGGCCTCATCATGAATGGTTTTGTAAAAGTGCCGATGCAGTTCCTAATTTTATTGATAGGTGTTTTGGTTTTTGCATTTTATCAGTTCAAAGGGGCACCTATATTTTTCAATCAGTCGCTGGCTGACCGGGCGCATCAAACAGCCTATCATGATGAACTTACTCAATTGGAAAAAAAATATGCAGATGAGTTTTCTGTAATACCCGGTTATCAGCAGGAGCTTACGGTGCAAAAAAAATCGGGAGATGCAGCAGCCGTAAAGGCATTGGAGCAAAAAATAAAGGATGCAAACAGTGCCGCCGGTGCAACCCGCAAGCAGTATAAAGATGTAATCAAAAAGGCAATACCCGGAGAGGATACAAAAGATACAAATTATATATTTCTTCGCTTTGTAGTAGATTATTTACCGGCGGGATTAGTGGGTTTGTTAATCGCCATAATTTTTCTGGCATCCTGGGGCAGCATTGCGGCTGCATTAAATTCTTTGGCATCCAGTACTATGATAGATTTTCATAAGCGATTTTCAAAAAAGCCCGCTGATAGTGAGTATGAATACCGACTTTCAAAATGGTACACATTTGGCTGGGGTGTGTTTTGCATTGTGGTAGCCATGTTTGCTTATGATTTGGGAAATAGTTTGATAGAAGCCGTGAACGTTTTAGGCTCATTATTTTATGGAGTGATACTGGGTGTTTTTCTGGTGGCTTTTCTTTTAAAAAAGATAACAAATGGTACGGTGGTTTTTATAGCAGCCATTGTAACGGAGTTGCTGGTATTATTCATTTTCTTTCTTACCAAAGCCGGTCATTTGAAGTTAGGTTTTTTGTGGCTCAATCCTATTGGGGCATTGGGGGTTATTTTATTTTCGTTGCTGATCAATAGTTTTTGGAAAAATAGAGGAGGGGAGCATAAGCTTGGCGGCATTTCTTAATTTTATTAGTCATGTTATGTGGAACCATAAATAAAGATTTGAGCTGAAATGAATTTGCAGCTTAAACAAATTTTTGCATTGACAAAAAACGGAACTATATATCAACCAAATTACTGTTCACAAAAACCGTAAGATTTGGTTAGGTTTGTGTAGCGTTCATGTTGTACGCTGATTACCGGTTCAAAAACTCCACAAGTCTTTTCATTAGTGCAACTCTTTTATTGGTAAATGAATGGTCTGTTTGCCATACTAAATACTCAAAGGTTGACGGATTTGGCTTTTTAATAGTTTCTGCTAATTGGCTGTTGAACTTGTGCTCATCAATCATAAAAATATGCTTCCCTCTAAATGATTCAAAATTGTCGTTGAGTAGGTTGAAATAAACTTTATTTTGGTCAACGGAATTATACAAGTCTTCAAGAGTGGTATTTAACATGAAGAGATTACGGCCTGTTTTAGGCGAAATTGAATTATAATATGTTCCGATATTCCATGTTGACAACGCAAACCCTTTCTTAACTGTTGGCAATTGTTCAAGAGCTTTGATGCAGACCCAAGCGCCCATACTATGTCCAAACAACACAATCCTTGAAGTGTCAATTTTTAGAGAGTCTTGATACTTTTTGCAAAATTCCACTACATTAATTACATCATCAACACAGTTCTTGAAGCTAAATGTTCCCTGGCTGCCCCATGATCCCCGATAGTCAAAGTAAAGAACATTCCAGCCCTTACTCCTAACAAACTGCGCAATGTCAAGGTTGCGTTCGTTTCCCGGCAGACCATGCAAAAGCAGCATTGTAGGATGTTTTTGGGAACCGTTAGCTCGGTACATGAATCCGGCTAGTAATGAGTTCCCTGATGGAATAATCAATTCTGCCATGCCAGCAGGTGCAGTGTTGTCGGGTGTTACATCTCTCAAAACAAGACTGTCTGATTGGGCGAATATTTTTGCTTGTATGAACAGCAACAGTAATAATAGAATTGGTCTTTTCATTAGCTAATTTTTAAAATGCGTTTAATCAGTAGCGTACAACGGCCAGGGCTTGCTGTTCGTGCCGGTATTCCGTGTTGGGTCAGCCGGAACAGAAGCCCGGATTCGTTCTAAAGTTGAAGTTAAGTTCTTTTGATGATATGTGTTCTGTCAGCCCGATATGCGGCTGAGCAGCGAACGGGACGATGATTGTATGCAGGTCGCCCCGGCATGACAGCAAGCCTCGTTGTTGTAAGCATACCCTTTGTGTTGTCAAAGAATAATATTATTTTTTTTTCAACTGAAATAACTGGTATTGTAAACTAATTTCTGGAAAAATGAACGGTGTATCATATAATGTCGGATTATTCCAGCAATAACCAAATTTGAGTTCAGCAAGAAATTTGCTTTTTTGCCAGCCAGCACCTGCTGTAATTGCGGGGAATATGAAATTCTTTTTCCTCTCATAATCAGTGTAGGTCGTTTGAGTTTGATAAACTCTTTCGGTCTCAATATATCCTGAATTAATTCCACAAATGCTTGCGCCTACAGAAATACTTAAAAAAGAATTCTTGAGTGGAATGGTTCTGGTGATATCGCCGGAAATGTCAAAAATAATTTTTTTCTTTATTTCATATTTAAAATTATCCGGCGGGAAAGTCACGAGTGGTATTCGCTGATAAATATAGTCGTACCGAATCACCTGATGCAATGAAAAGATATGTTTTAGACCCAATCTTCTTTTTTCACTTAGTAATAATCCGGGGCCAGATAAATGTTTATCTGGTTGTTCAAGGGCATTAATATTCCCTAAATGAATAACGTCAGGAACATGTTTTAAATAAATGGGAGTTATTCTTGTTTTTGCTCCAAGGAAAATTAAAATAATATTTTTATTATTCTCTTGTTGTTGCCCGTGGCTTTCGATAAAGAGAAAAATTAATAACAATGTGTTTAGTAGTTTCATAGAAAAGGTAACATGGTAGCTGCTTGGCGGCTACCATGTTTTCTAGTATTTAACTGTATTGAATTCTATGTTTTCTGTATTAATATGATGGCCGTCATAATACAAATATTGATAGTTGGAGGGAAGGCCAGATACATTGCCATATATTGCATAATTAATGTAGGCGTTTCCAGGAATACCACCATAAGGTGTATTTGATGACCTGAAATTCATTGCGTCTAGCTGATTGTTGGGATTGGGGGCACTTGGGATTTTGGATGCCAATGTTTTTGACCCAGCAGGCCATGCATCATATTCAAATATTACATAAGTATAAACGATGGGGTCAACAAAATAGTTATCAACTGCCCAGTTAGTATGCATAGGGAAATTAACTGTATATGTAGCACAGAATCCGCAGTTAATATCACTTCTGGGAACTTTTTTAATTAAATGTCCTTTTAACTCTGTTTGTCCATTGTAATGAAGATTCGGGATGCTGACTAGAGGCCCGGAAGTATTGCCAGCAAGTATATGGCTCCATGTTGTGCCATTTGATTTAATATGTACTTCAGATGCTCCTCCTAGCCATGATTCTTTTCCATCTTTTATTGTTAATTGTTGAATTCTAAAGTTAACAACTGATTGCGTACCTCCTGTTCCACCAGTACCCCCAGTTCCACCCGTGCCACCTGGCTCTTCCGGGTTAGCAAGTCGTCCTGCTTCGTTAAGAGAAATTACAAGTAATTCGTTTTCGTTTGCATAATCAGCATCAGCGTATGCGCCAGTAGCCATTAGTGAATCGGAAATATCGTCGTATTCATATATGGGTACAGGAGATGTTGATTCATCACCATCATATATTACTATTTCCTCATCCTCCAGTAGTGCTGTCCTCTGTGCGTTACTTTTTCTTTTAAGTTGATGTTGTTCAAAGAATGGAAAATAAATTTGTGGGTCATAATCTGTGCCACCAATTCCTTTAAACGCATTTAAATCACCTTGAATTTTATTATAATTAATGCGTTGCCTGTAAACAGGGTTTTCAATGATTGTTTTTATTAAGACATTGTAATCGCCATCAAACTTCTTTGCCGCTTCTGCACGCAGGTAGTCTATAAAAAGAGGGTCTTTAAAAAGTGGAGCAAGGTCGTTAAGAATTATTTTGAAATTTTCCCTAACATAAGCATACTGTTGTTCAATCGGTGCTTTAGTGATTGCTTTTTCTGTTTCACTATGCTTAAGTGATATTTCTTTTTGACAACTGCTTATAAAAATAGCTATCGTCAGACAGCTTAAAAGAGTTAATATGTTTTTTTTCATAAAAGTTGATGTATATTTTTTAAATAGTTTTTTGATTGAGGTTTGGTCAATTAGAGGGTCTTTCCCTTTAAGATTGATAAATAATATTTTTCTCATATTTCGCTGTAAGTTATTTAGCCTGTGTCACCCTGACAATACCACAAACTGGTAATTCTTTGCAGAGTCTGTCCACAGGGTTGCTTACAACGGCCAGAGCTTGCTGCTGTGCTGATATTTTTTAATGTCCTTTAGCTTTGTTTCCAAATTTATATAAATACTATTATTATTACTACTTTTCTTTTTTTGCTTCTTTTTTTCTTTTACGATTCACATTTATATTGTGTATAAACCTAACCACCGGCAGCAGCTCATTAATACAACGTCAGGGTTTATTACCCATGGCTGGATACAATCTGCTGCCGGTTTTTTCCCTTAGTGTCTATATAGCAATTCGGGTTTTTATACCCATTATTAAGGACTAAGACGATGGGGCAAAAATGGTTAGTTTCTTTTTAAAAATTAAAATTAAAAAAAATGAAGACTTCTAAGAAAAATTATCTCGGCATTGATGTATCCAAACCCTGGTTTGATGTCTCACTTCTCTCAGAGCTCAACCACGTAAAACAACCGATGCTTACGCTGCGTTTTGACAACACTGCACAGGGTTTAAAACTGTTTAAAAAATGGCTTACAGCACAGCATGTTTCCTTTGATAACAATACATTGCTGGTGATAGAAAACACAGGGGTGTATCATCGGCTTCTCTGGCGTTTTTGCAGCACACACAATTTGCAATTGCATATAGGCAATGCGGCACATATTAAGTGGAGCCTGGGTATTACCCGGGGCAAGAGTGATATAATAGATTCTAAACGCCTTTGTCTCTATTGCTGCAAACAGGCAGAAGAGCTGAAAGCCACGCCTGCACTCAATCCTGTATTTATGAAGCTAAAAGATTTAATGACCAGCCGCAGCCGCCTGGTGGCACAGTTGCACAGCACAAAAAATTATCTGAAAGAAATACAATGCACAGAGGATAAACAATTGTTGTTGGTGCTTGAAAGCCTGCATAAAGCTGCGATAGAAGGGTTAAAAAAGTCTATATTGAAGATAGAAGAATATATCACTAAAATGATAAAAGAAGATGCCGCTATTTATCATAATTATGAGTTGATAAAATCAGTGCCCGGCATTGGTCATCTTACGGCAGTATATATCATTTGTTGCACCAATAATTTTGCTTCAAAAATAAGCGGCAAACAACTGGCAAGTTATGCAGGCGTAGTACCCTTTGAGCACAGCAGCGGTATCAGCATAAAAGGTAGAAACAGAGTACATAAAATGGCTAATAAGGATCTAAAAAAAATGCTGCATCTCTGTGCGCTTACAGCAATTAAATACTACCCTGAATTCAGCAATTATTTTAACCGAAAAAAAGCAGAAGGTAAAAATGGAATGAGTGCATTAAACGCAATACGGAATAAACTGGTATTAAGAGTTGTTGCAGTTGTGAATAAACAAACACCCTATGTGGATTACTCGGTTAAAGTTGCTTAAAAAAAATGAAAATAAATTTTTTTAGTCCATAGCAATCCAGCCCGGAACTGCAGCCGATTAAAGATACTAAAGTTGAAAACATATTCTGTTGCTCATCTGTGTTCGGTCAGCCGGATATGTAGCTGATAGTAGCACTAAGATGAGGATTTATTCGTCGCCCCCTGCTGACGCAAAACTGAATGTTGTATGCCGTATTTATTTCTCAGCCTTTGTTATTCCTCTGTGCCAAAAAATACTTACTGCGCCTTCAGTAAAGGCAGAACCTAATGCCCCGACTTCCTTTCTTCTAAACTTGGATATGTCCCCAATATACCTAACGTCTTGGCGATATGGTGCTGTAACTTTTGGTTTGCCCCAAACACCAAAAAACATATAGCCATATTGTGGATGTGTGAAATAAAATCCTCTAATTTTTCCACTTTTCTTAACGAGTATTTTTGCGCTGTGAACTCCGAATTCTGGATTTCCGATGTATGCCCAATAGAGTGTTTTCCTTTTTGGCTTTTTAAAAGTGACTGAATTAGAACTTGCGTTCTGTGCTTCCTGAACAAGTTCATAATATGATTTTGATATTGCTCGCCTGCTTGCCTCAATAGGAGCAAATTGCTCTTTAGTGTAATACTTGTCAGTTCGTGCATCATAAATGTATCCTTGAGCAATCAGGCGATTATGTCGGTCATTTAGAGACTTCAAAGCATTAAAAATGTCGTCTGCAGGTAATTGATAAGGTTGAAAGTTCGCTCTTGATGTGTAATCGTTTTGACTATATGGAGAGGTCGTCTGCCCTGAAGTACTAATTGCCATGAATGCTTGCTGGGAAAATTCATTTCTAAATATGGGCTGAATTGGTGGGATTTGTTCAACAGCCTTTACCGGCAATACTTTCTCTACTGGCTTGACTGGTTCAATAGCGTAGTTTATGTTCACAATCCGTCCATTTCTACTTGCTAATATTCTTCCGTCATGGTCTCTTAATATTCCTTCTGAAAGCCAGGCGATATGCTGGCCAGAAAAATTATAAACGTGAATTTTCTTATCAGACTCAAACTTGAAGTAAAATTGCGGAGTTCCCGAATAGTCAAACAATGTGTTGTTTGATTGATTGTAAAAAAGAATCGGCTTTCCACTATTATCAAAAAATGTCTGAGAAAACAAGGTCGCACAATGGAGTAGTAAAGCGATCAAAATGATGGCAACTCGTTTCATATACTATATGTTTAATTTCCTTTTAAATCATCAACGGTCAGTACTCTGCCGAAACGAACAAGATCTGCGATTACAAAATATTTATCTCCTTCTAATGTGTCAAATGGCACATTATCACCCTCAAATGTGGTAACGCTATGAAACTTTGTAATCTCGGTCTCTGTAGTTTCAGCTACGTCAACAATAATATGTTTCCCATTTTGGAAGGTCACAGTCTTGATGTCATTTTTATTAAACAGCAAGCCCTCGTAATAATAGTTTGAAATTTTCCCTTTTATATTGTAGTGTGTCCCTGTGTTTAAAATGTCAGCCATGATATTAAAGATTGATTGGTTAAATTAGAGAAAGTGCCCGATAATATGGCATACAACGTTTTTGGGCTTGGCGTTCGTGCGGGATTTCAGGGCACAAAACTGTCAACCAAGCACAAAAGGTGATTTGAAAAACTGCACTTGAATTTAAGCACTTCACCCCGCATGACGCCAAACGCATGTTATGCCTTCGCCCTTCTGTTTTAGTCCGCATACTTAATCATTAATTCGTCTTCAAATCCAAAAATTGTCAAAGCCTGTTTTATTCTGTCGAACTTTCCCAGGTTGTCAATGTTTGCTTCAATGAAATATGTGTCACTTATTGGAACTGCTTGTCTTAGTCCGTCTGCTTCAGGGTTTTTCGTCAAGCTGATCCGATTGCCGATTTCGGATGTAAAAAATGTCTCTGGCTGTAAATCGAATAGCTGCTTGAATACTTCTATGTAGAGTTTTGCTACTTGCGTAACTTCAAGTTTCTGATTGAAGAAGGTGGCATATTCTAATTTTTTATGTTTGGGGTCGTCTGCGTCAAAAATGTTTACTTCATCATTATTGGATTGCTCTTCAACTTCGATGTCAGGTATTTCCCATATTTTCAAAAATCGCTCAGCAATTTGATTGGCTCTTATTTCAATTTCTTCTTTGTCCCATTTTGTCTTAGCCAAAGTCTGCTGAACTTATAGCCTTGTTCTTTACCGTCAACATTCATGACTTGTTTGTCTGCAAAGGGTTTATTACCAAGTTTTCCGTTATTACCTGAAAGTGTCAAATTCCCGATTGTGTTCAGATAGTTCTCTTTAATAAAGTTGTATTCGTCTGCACCAAGTTCAATTTTCCATTTTGGGTCAGGATTTTGCGGAAAGATATGTTCAATTGTAATGTCTGAGTTACCTTCAATGATAACTGGTTCAGTGTTTTGAAAGTTCTCAAT
>JAKIZK010000037.1:308-19855 GCA_022708055.1 Bacteroidota bacterium | reverse complement strand
ACCTGATTCGCCAACCAGCGCTACTACTTCATTACGCTTTATATCAAATGAAATTTGCTTTACCGCATTTGTATTTCCGGAAGAAGATAAAAAATCTACCGATAAATTCTGGATGCTGAGCAGCGGCTGCATTACTGATTCAAGACTTTAATGTTAAGCGATTTAGATGGAGTAGGATAATAAGCCATACAAACGGCACAATCTTCTTGCTTGGCTGTATCTATTGTAAAATAAAATTCATCGCCGGCTTTTAATGTATCAGGAAAGTTGCAAGGATTGCCGAGTTTAAAAGCATGGCTGTAATTTTTATCTGTTGTTTCATCAGTCCATTGGGTAACAATTTTTGAAGTATCAATTTTCCCTTCAATAACGCTGATGGTAATATTGCTACAAATACCGGATACTTCAAGTCGCCCTTTATATTTCGTATTAAGTGTTTGTTCTTTATGATTACAATTACTGTTGGCCGATACCAAAACGGATAAAAGAATAATCGCAAAATTGAACTTCATAATTTTTTAGAATTTGAGGTGTCTTACGGTTAATCCGTCATTCATCAGCTGCTTCAATGAGTCAATTCCAATTTTTATATGATTTTCTACAAAATGAGCGGTTACGCCTTTGTCGCTTTCTTCTGTTTTTACGCCTTCGGGTATCATGGGCGAGTCGCTTACCAGTAATAAGGCACCTGTTGGTATTTTATTAAAAAAGCCAACAGAAAAAATTGTTGCTGTTTCCATATCAATGGCATAGGCTCTTACTTTTTGTAAGTATTCTTTAAAAGGTTCGTCATGCTCCCACACCCTGCGGTTGGTTGTATAAACGGTGCCGGTCCAGTAGTCCACACCATAATCACGAATAGTAGTAGATACAGCTTTTTGTAAAGCAAAGGCGGGCAATGCCGGTACTTCTGCAGGAAAATAATCATTTGAGGTTCCCTCACCTTTGATGGCAGCAATAGGTAATATAAGATCACCGATTTTGTTTCGTTTTTTTAAGCCACCACATTTGCCTAAAAACAAAACCGCTTTGGGGTTGATAGCGCTTAATAAATCCATAACAGTGGCTGCCGAGGGGCTGCCCATACCAAAATTGATGATGGTAATATTATCTGCCGTAGCGCATTGCATAGGTCGATCTTTACCAACAATAGGTACTTGATGCCATTCGGCAAACATTTTTACATAATTGCTGAAATTGGTCAGCAAAATGTATTCTCCAAAATTTTCAATTTGCTCACCGGTATATCGGTGCAGCCAGTTTTGTACTATTTCTTCTTTTGTCTTCATACACACAAACGTACATGAATTTTTTCATTCATAATATACACAATGGAGGAATGAACAATTATATGGGAATTCCGATTGGTAAAAAACAATAATAAATATTGAAGAGATAATTAATCATTTACTTTTGAATGATGATTGAAATAAAATATCCGCCTCCGGACTTTAGAATTAAAACGGAAAAGGAAGTCGAATATATTTTTGACGCCATTCGCAAAAAATGGATTGTACTAACTCCGGAAGAATGGGTGAGGCAAAATTTTATTCAATATCTGATTAGCGTAAAAAATTATCCTACCTCATTAATTGCCGTTGAAAAAGAAATTCGTTTGGGAGAGTTAAAAAACGTTTTGATATTTTGGTTTATGATAAACAACACCAGCCCTGGATGATGATTGAGTGTAAAGCGAGTAGCGTGCCATTAGGCGAAGATGTGTTAGCACAATTATTAAGATACCATATTGGTTTGTCCGTTCCTTTTTTGATCATTACCAATGGAAATATTACTTATGGATGGGAAAAAAATGCTAATGAACTAGTCGTGTTAGAAAACCTTCCCAATTTTACACCTGAATTATAAGTCGCTTTATTTCAGTATTTGCATTTTTTAGTGTAATCATTTTATATTGTAATAGGATACTATTACACGTTTCAATTTTCGTTTGGTTACAATGATTTTAAAGAAATAACAAACCCCGTTGCAATTGCAACGGGGCTGTATGTAAGCAATTGATTTTGGTGCTATCTTAATTATGGGAAAATGCCAAGTTCGGCATAAGAATTTCCTACTTTATTTATTGCAACCACATAAGCAGCAGTACGCATATCCGGAATATCTGCATTGTTTTTCCAGCAGTCCATAATTTCTCTAGTAGCGGTTATCATAGTTTCTTCTAGTCCACTATAAACCAAATCTACTTCATCAGGTCCATGCATGATGAATTCTCTTTCATGCTTATCCACTTTTTTGCCGGTAAGGGATTCCATCTGGCCTAAAATATGTGTATTCAAATTTTCGGTAAAGCGTTTTTCAAGACGGCCATAACGTACATGGCTTAGATTTTTCAACCACTCAAAATAAGAAACCGTAACACCGCCGGCGTTCAGGTACATATCGGGTACTACCAATATTCCTTTTTTTGCAAATACTTCATCTGCCTCGGGTGTCAATGGCCCGTTTGCAGCTTCGCCTATCATTTTTGCTTTTATTCTTGGTGCATTATCACCATCTATTACATTTTCCAATGCGGCCGGAATCAGAATATCACACTCCATTTCTAAAGCATCGGTGCTTTTGTCAAAGTTTTTTGCACCCGGAAAATTAAGAATAGAGCCGGTTGACTTTCTATGATTAAATACCTCATCTACATTCAATCCATCAGCACTCCAGATAGCGCCTTCATATTCGGCAAGGGCCACAATTTTTGCCCCTGCATCCTGAAAGAATTTTGCTGAATGATAGCCCACATTTCCTAAACCCTGAACAATTACTTGTTTTCCTTCAACGCCGGTTGTAAGTCCCAGCTTTGCCATTACATCAGGCATATTGCACACTTCTCGCAGGCCAAAGAATACACCAAGCCCAGTAGCTTCTCTGCGGCCTCTTACACCACCTTGCGTTACAGGCTTTCCGGTTACACAGGCAGCCGCATCAATTTCGCCCGGATGCATTGCAGTATAGGTATCTACTATCCATGCCATTTCTCTTTCTCCGGTTCCATAATCAGGAGCAGGCACATCAGTACCGGGTCCTATAAAATTTTTCTTTATCAATTCTGCTGTATAACGGCGGGTAATTTTTTCTAACTCATAGGCAGAATAAGCTCTTGGATTTATTTTAATACCGCCTTTTCCTCCACCAAAGGGTACATTTACAATGGCGCATTTGTAAGTCATCAAGGCTGCCAGTGCCATTACTTCATCCTGATTTACTTCCGCAGCAAAGCGAATACCACCTTTACATGGTGTTTTGTGGTGCGAGTGTTGCACACGATAAGCTTCAATTACTTCAATAGTGCCATCATCTTTTTTTACAGGAAAACGCATTTGATAAACGGCATTACATTCTTTGATTTGTTCCAAAATTCCTTTATCCCATTTGGTAAATTTTGCGGCCTTATTGAAACTACGTTCAACAGCGCCAAAAAAACTGTAATTCTTAACTGACATGGTTCAATTTTTATATTAAGCAATCATTTTTAAAAGATAGAAAAGATAATTCAGCAATCGATATCAATTGTCTTTTTCAAGCTTACTTATTTTTTTATCCAATCTTACGAGATATAAAATAAGACCTGCTAAAATCAGCAAAACCACAGCCACCACCACATATATTCTTCCATTGCTGCGCATCAGGCTGGCCATTCCTCCATTTTCATCCTGCGCCAATAGGTTTATGGATATAAAACAGAATAGAAAAAGGAGTAGTATAGATTTTATTTTCATAATGAAGAAAGCTTTTTTTCTTTGAGCAGGTTGATCCTTATTTTAAGCGTTGTAATCCACACACCAATCAGCGTCCACCCGATAATAGCCGGATAAAATACCATCCGCATACTGCCATCAATATCTTTTGTATCAAGTGCGGGGTTTCCATTTTCGCCACCCGGGTGCAGGCTGGGCAGCAATCGGGGAATGATCCAAATGGATGGAAATAACATAGCATAAGCAAATATGTTATAGACCGAACTGATTCTTGCTCGTTTGTCCATATCATTTACCGAATCTCTCAATACGAGATAAGCAAAATAAACTAACAGCGCTATAGCAGCGCCAATTAGTTTTGGATCACGAGCCACAGTACTAAATGAATCAAAAGTAGGATTATTGGGATCTGCCCAAGTAAAAGACATCCAAATGGCACCGGTAGCATAACCCAATATTCCAAAAATGATACCTACTACTGCAAACTGCCTTGCGTAGATATCATATTTTAAATCAAATGTGCGCAAATATCGTATTGCATTTACCATAGAAATGCTGAATAAAATCATCATGGCAAACCACATACATACATGGAAATATAAATTTCGTATTGTTTCGCCCAAAGCGGGAAGCTGGGGCACATCTAAAAGGAAACCGGCCGTACAAGTATAGATGACCAGCACGACACCGGTTATCTTCCACCAGGATTTATACATATAGTTTTTCTCAACCGTCAAGGGGAACTGTTGTTTACCACAATCTGTGTGATAAAGCGAAGCAAAATTAAGGGGAATTATTTAATAGCAAAGGGCATTAATATTTCAAAAAAAAATGTAATAGCTTAAATAGGATGAATGAAAATATTTTCATTTTTAATCTTTCCACAAAAAAGGGAAAAGAATAATAGCCAGCAATACCACAAGTAAATCCATTGCTGCTAATAGCAATACAGTACTGATGGGAATAGTGAGCAAGGGGGCAAAAGCGGTATTGGATAACCGCATCAACAACATCAGTTGTACAATTATTACCGGGAATCCAAGAATGGCCATTATCACCGGACTTTGCTGCGCTTTGGCTGCAATGGCGGCCAGAAACGTAAATACCAGACTCAAGCTAAGGCTGCCCAATAAAGTAATGCCAATAAAAGGAAGCAGTTTGGGAATTACATTTCCCAAAAGGGCCGAAAAAATTAATAAGCTCAACAGGCTCATCAATAACATGAGCAAGGAGTTGAATATGAGTTTTGCTAATACAAAATTCACCGGACTTGCTACTGAATAGAAATACAACATTCTGCCCTTGCTTTCCTGTAAAAAACTTTTGGCTACCGCATTGATGCAGATAAAAAGTTGTAATACCCAGAAAAGCCCGTTCCATACCTTGGTTTCAGGTTGATTAATGGCCATGTATAAAACAAAAATGGTTGAACCTATGTAAAGCAGAATGCCAAAGAAACTATATTGCTGTCTTGCCTCCAGCAGCAGGTCTTTCTTAAAAAGGGTGAATATGTGTTTGGCAGCACTGATAAAGTAAATTTTGCTGCGAAAATAAATCAATTGAAATAAAGCGTAGAGAATATGATTATCTTGCTCCGAAATTTTTATAGATGAAAAATATAGTCTGCTTGCTGCCTTTAGCTCTTTTTCTGGCCATTTTACCTGCTTGCAAATCAACAAAAACATCAGCTTCCGTAAAAATGCTGAAGTTTAATTTTGAAAAGGGAAAAACCTATGATTATGATATGAGCATGAGTATGGATCAGGAAATCGGGGGTCAGTCTATTAAAATGGATGGCAATTATTATTACTCAATGAATGTAACGGGAGAAGAAGGTGAAAATAAAACAGTAACAACTAAAATTGACCGCTTTTCTATGAAAATGGATGCCGGAATCTTTAAAGTAGATATTGATACTGATAAACCTACCCCTTCAATTTCAGAGGCATTCGCTGAAAAAGACCCGTCAAAATTGATGAACAGTATTTTTGGAACAATCAAGGGACAAACATTTACAATAAAAGTAAATCCGGAAGGAAAAGTGTTGGAAGTATCCGGTTTTGATAATATGGCTAAAAATATTTTTGATTCCATTGGTTTGGGTGAAAAAGAAAAAGCGGATGTATTGACTCAGTTTAACGAGCAGTTTAATGCAGATAAAATGAGAAGTCAGTTTGAAAGAGTCTTATATATTTTTCCAAATAAAGAAGTAAATGTGGGCGAATCTTGGCAGAAGATTACAGAAATGAATGCAGGCGAAATGAAAGGTAAATATAAATCAACGTATAAAGTAACCGACATAGAAGGTGAAATGGTGACATTGAGTGAAAATTCAATTATAGAATCTGAAGCAGGTGCAATGGGGACTAATGGAACCGTTGAGGGAACGCTGGTGGTTGACAGTCGTACAGGCCTTGTAGTAAATGCAGATTCAAATATCAAAATGACGGTAAGCGAGCAGTCACAAAAAGTAGATATGAATATTAAAGTGAAAATAAAAGGAGCTGCACGATGATGTTATAATGCCGCTTGAAAATTATATGTGTTTTCGTTGATGTTATAGTCCTTTCATTCAAAAAAATTAGAATGCAGTTTTGTGCAAATACTTTTAGGTAAATAGTACAATGACAAATCATCTTTTGCACTTCTTAAACGCCATTAACTTTTTAACCCAATAATACCTTTTTAAACCCTTAACTCATTTCTTCCAAACTTTTTGCCACAATTTCCACAGCTTCTATCATCTCCTCTTTTTTAATGATTAATGGCGGAGCAAATCTGATTTTGTCGCCATGTGTAGGCTTGGCCAGCAATCCGTTTTCTTTCATTCTAATACAAAGCTCCCAGGCAGCATCTTTGTTTGTATGATTGATAACAATTGCATTTAATAATCCTTTACCTCTTACTTGACTAATAAATGGTGAATTTAATTTTTCCAGCTCCGAACGCAACAAATTGCCCATTAAGACTGCATTTTCAGCCATATTTTCATCTTGTAGAACCTGAAGCGATGCAATTGCAGTTTTGCAAGCCAAAGGATTGCCGCCATAGGTACTGCCATGTTCACCGGGTTTTATGGTCATCATTATCTCATCGTTACATAGCACTGCACTCACCGGAAGCATACCACCACTAAGTGCTTTTCCCAGCAGTAAAATATCAGGCTTTACATTTTCATGATCGCAGGCCAGCATTTTTCCGGTACGGCACAGGCCGGTCTGTATTTCATCGGCAATGAGCAGTACGTTGTGTTTCTCACAAATGGACTTGGCTTTTTTCAGATATCCATCATCAGGAACTACCACCCCTGCTTCACCCTGAATGGGCTCTACCAGAAATCCGGTTACGTTTTTATTTTCCAATGCAGCTTCCAATGCTTTCAAATCATTAAAAGGAATGGCCGTAAAACCCGGCATATATGGCCCGAAATTATTTTTTGAATCAGGATCGCTGCTGAAAGAAATAACAGTGGAAGTGCGTCCATGAAAGTTTTTTTCGCATACGATTATTTCAGCTTTGTCTTGCGGAACACCTTTTACTTCATATGCCCATTTGCGACAAAGTTTAATACCTGTTTCCACTGCTTCTACGCCGGTATTCATGGGCAATACTTTATCGTAACCAAAAAGGGTTGTAATATATTTTTCGTAAGCACCCAATGCATCGTTATAAAATGCACGACTGGTAAGTGTAAGTTTTTGAGCCTGCTCGATAAACGCATCTACGATCTGTGGATGACAATGCCCCTGATTGACGGCAGAGTAGCCACTTAGAAAATCATAATATTGTTTGCCATCCACATCCCATACATGCACACCTTTTCCTTTTGCTAGTACGACCGGCAGTGGATGATAATTGTGTGCGCCGTATTGTGCTTCTATGTCAAAATAATATTGAGATGTAGATGAAATAAGCGATTGCATGACAAAGATTTGAAGTTGAAAAAATGAATAGCAAGAAAGAAAATATTCCTGCAAAAAAAACAGTTTACAGGAAAGCGAAACTATTCACCCCTTAGTGATTGAGTAAATCGAGGTGCTGCTTTAAAAAAGATGATATGACACTTGAGAAAGTGATAATCTGAAATTTGCTGCAAGGTACGAATGAATGATGGGAAAGCCAAACTTGAGAATTTGTTTCAACACTATTTTAGTTGTTTTAATAATATCAAATGATAGGTCTATGAACTTCGCCTCAATGCATTTTTAATAGATGAATTGAGTGAAACCCACTTTGATTTTCTTTGTTTGAGCAATTACAATAGGCAATAATTCCCGTTTTGGGCGAAAGAAAATTTACTGCGATTGCATTTCTTCTGCCCATTTATCTCTTTCGTCAGGACTGAATTTCCAGGGGGCAAAATTATTTTCTACGTTGCTGAACATGGCCGTCCACTCCTGTGGCGAGTTGCTTTCTTCCATTACCAGATAGCGGCGGAGTTGTACTATAATATCAAGCGGACTGATGCTCACCGGACATTCCTGTACACAGGCATTGCAGGTAGTGCAGGCTCTCAGCTCTTCGGTTGTTATATAATCATGCATCAGCGATTTGCCATCGTCTTTGAACTCGCCATTTGCATTTATGTTTTTTCCTACTGCTTCAAGCCGGTCTCGGGTGGCCATCATGATTTTACGGGGCGAAAGCAGTTTACCTGTTTGGTTTGCAGGGCAAGCTGCCGAGCATCGGCCACATTCAGTACAGCTATAAGCATCCATCAGGTTTTTCCAGCTAAGATCCTGTACATCCTTTGCACCAAATTTCAATGGACTTGCCTGCTCACCAGTTGGTGCAAGCTCGGGCTGTATGGCATACAGCACTTCTTTTTGTACCGATTCCATATTTTCCATTTTTCCCATGGGTTCCAACCGGGCATAATAGGCATTGGGAAAAGCAAGAATAATATGCAGATGTTTGGAATAGGGCAAATAATTGAGAAAAGCAAATATGCCAACGATGTGTAACCACCAGCAAACTCTTTCAATTACCTCCAACCCATGATTGCTGACGCCTGAAAGTAATGGGTGCAAAAATTTTGAAATAATAAAACCTTCACCGGATATGCCTGCGCTTCGGTTGATTAATAAAGTCTCACTCGCATTCATGAGTAAAAAAAGCGACATCAACACGATCTCCGTTATCAAAATATAATTGGCATCGCTACGAGGCCAGCCGTTCAGATCTTTGCTTACAAAGCGCCTGAGTTTGATAAAATTTCTTCTTACCAGAAAAATGGCACAGGCAGAAAGCACCAACAACGCCAATACTTCAAATGAATTGATTAAAAAAAGATAAAGTGCTCCCAATGGTTTTGCAAACAAGCGATGTGTGCCTAAAACTCCATCCAGAATAATTTCAAGTACTTCAATATTGATGATGATAAAGCCGGCATAAACAAAAAAGTGTAAAACAGCTACCAATGGATTCCTAAACATTTTTTTTTGTCCGAAAGCCAGCAATAATACATTGCGCCAACGTTGCGAAGGCCGGTCATTGAGGTCCTCATCTCTTCCCAGTTTTATATTTCTGCTAATCTCTTTTACTTTCTTTGAAAAGAGCCAGATGGCGACTGCGCTGATGAGTACAAAAATAATTTGCTGTGCTATTTGCATATACGATGGGTTGCAGCCGCTAATTTACAGTCAAATTCCCGTATTTGGTCGTTTCGGTTTACGTCAAATTTTTTGGTGTATAATTTCTGTAATCTTTTACATTTGTGCCGTTAAAAAATTACTGACTCCTTATTAGCGAAAAGAATGTCCAACTCTTATTTAGATCTTGTAAAGCAAACTTTTAATTTCCCTCAGGAAGGGATTGATGTAAAAGATGGTTATCTGCATTTCAACGGGCTTGATTTAAAATCTTTGATTGCCAAACACGGTACACCGTTAAAGCTAACTTACCTGCCCAAAATTGGTATGCAGATAAAAAAGGCAAAACAAATGTTTGCCAATGCATTTAAAAGAAATAAATATGAGGGCAAATATTTTTATTGCTATTGTACCAAAAGCTCTCATTTCAGTTTTGTAGTAGAAGAGGCATTAAAGCACGACATAAATCTGGAAACTTCCTATGCTTACGATATAGAAATCATAAAAAAACTGTATGCCAAAAAGAAAGTTACGAAGGACATTCATATCATTTGCAATGGTTTCAAGCAAAAAGGATATACAAGACGCATAGCCGGCTTGTTGAATGATGGTTGGCAAAATGTTATTCCCGTTTTGGATAATAAAGAGGAATTAAAGGAATATGCTACTTCGGTAAAAGTACCATTTAAGTTGGGTATTAGAGTAGCGGCAGAGGAAGAGCCCAATTTCCCATTTTATACTTCAAGACTGGGTATCAGGGCGAAAGACATTCTGGAATTTTATGTTGACCGGATAGAAGGATATGAAAGTAAGTTTCAGCTAAAAATGCTGCATATTTTTTTGAACAAAGGCATTAAAGATGATATTTACTATTGGAGTGAATTGAATAAAGTAATCAACCTGTATTGTCAACTAAAAAAGATTTGTCCCGAGTTGGATTCTATTAATATCGGTGGTGGATTCCCCATCAAACATTCGTTGGGTTTTGATTATGATTACCAGTTTATGATTAATGAAATTATCAAAAACGTAAAAGTTGCTTGTAAGAAAGCAAAAGTGCCCATGCCCAATATCTTTACTGAGTTTGGCAGCTATACTGTGGGCGAAAGCATGGCTCATATCTACAGCGTCATTTCTGAAAAAGTTCAAAATGACAGGGAAACCTGGTATATGATTGATTCATCCTTCATCACCACTTTGCCCGATACTTGGGGCATTGGCGAAAAATTTTTGATGCTACCCGTAAATAAATGGGATGTCGATTATCAGCGTGTGGTTTTGGGAGGCATTACTTGCGATAGTCACGATTATTACGACTCAGAAGAACATATCAACGAAGTTTTTCTTCCTAAAACTGATGGTGATAAGGAGCCTTTATATGTTGGGTTCTTTCATACTGGTGCCTATCAGGATCAGATCAGCGGATATGGCGGCATCAAACATTGTCTGATACCATCGCCCAAGCATGTAATTGTTGGGTATGATAAAAACGGAAAGCTGACCGATTGGGTTTACGCCAAGCAACAAACAGCTCAAAGTATGCTGAAGATTTTGGGATACAAATAAGATATATTCAGAATTTTCTTAATGCTATTTGTCTGAACGGGTACGTTTGTTTCTGGTATCGCCAACAACGATACTCCGGTTGATATTTGAATCTACCACTTTTGTTTCTATTGAATTATTTTTTGCAACAACGGTAGTGTCGTTGGTTGAAATATTTACAATTGCATTACTGGTATCTTTTTTTGCAGGAAATATTTTTGCCAGATTATCAAGGGCTGCTGTTTTGCTGCCCGTATCTCTGCCCATTATAATATCTGTTGATACCCAGCCCTCGTCTTTTGCTTCAAGGCTTTCCAGTTCCAAAAATCGGATGGTAAGTTTTGACGAATCAACTACTTCAATTGAATCTCTGGAAGCAAAGACTTTGCGGGTGTACTCTTTACCTGCGGCACAACCGGCTGCCATAGCTACAATCAGCATCAGGATTACCGCCTGTACTAATCTTGTTATTTGCATGGCTATACGTTTTATCTTTAGTAATACTGTTATCAACGGTATATTATTCAATTCATTTGCCACATTCTCTTAAAATTGATTTGTATGAAATACTTTTTCATTCTCTTAACATCATTGTCTATTACTGCTTCTTCAATAGCTCAATCAACAGCCGACTCAGTAAAAACAGTTATTATGAAAATGTTTAAAGCCATGAAGCAGAGCGATGGTTTGATGCTGCAAAGTGTATTTGTTGAGCAGGTTATATTTCAAACAATTGCAAGAGATAATGATGGAAATACGATTGTAAAATCGGAGGATGCCGCTGCATTTATAGAACAAGTGAGTAAAGCAGAACCAAACTCGTTGGATGAGCAAATAAGTTTTGACGGGAACAACGAGTGGACAGGCACGGTAAAAGCAGATGGCCCTTTAGCCATTGCCTGGACGCCCTACCGGTTTTTTTATAAAGGAAAATTCAGTCATTGCGGGGTCAACTCATTTCAACTGGTGAGATTGAAAGGAGAATGGAAAATTCAATATTTAATTGATACCAGAAGGAAAACAGGCTGTGGGATTGATTAGGGTGGGAGGTTGGAATTGGAGCGGGAAGGGGATTGATTGATTGAAGAGTTTATTGGTTGATTAGTTGAATAGGGTTATATTCATGAAATGTTTTTTAAAGGTTTATATTCTGTTGGCTGTTAAAATGCACTGTTTTGGCTTATCTGCTTTCATTCCCTGTTCAATGCGCAAAACGGCCATACCTTCATCATTCCTTGTTCAATGTTCATCATTCCTTGTTCCATGTTCATTGTTTAAAAAGAAAACCCTCCGTAGAAACGGAGGGTGTAAACCAAAACCAACTGCTTATGAGAAAAATTTGAATTTCTTATTTTATAGTTATCGTTGTTGCCGCTTGTTTGACTTCCACTTTCTTAGGAAGGTTTAACGTCAACACACCATTGATGTAAGATGCTTCTATTTTCGTTGCATCTGTTTTTTCGTCTATTGTGAAAGATCTCTTAAAAGAACGGAATTTGTATTCATTCCGGATTTGCTTGTCTGTTGTTTCTTTTTCCGCTTTGCTTTTTTCTGCCGATATGGTCAACAGATTTTGATCCAGGTTAATTTTAAAATCCGTCTTTTCAAAACCGGGAGCTACAATATCCAAAATGTAACTGTCCGCTGTTTCTTTGACGTTGACCGGAACAAAACCTTGCATACCTGTTTGGTTAAAATCTTGTTTAAACAAAACAGGAAGCTCTGCAAATAAGTTGTCAACCAAATTGTTTAATGTGCCTTCAAAAGGAGTGTTGTTGAATTTAAAGTTTGTCATATTCTTATTTTTTTTGTTTTGATTGTTTTGTAGAAATGATTTTTCAAATCCTGTTCCAATGAGATTTTATATGTCAGATATGTCAGTTTTCAATTTCCTTGTAAGTCAATATTTCCGAATAAAGGAAAATCTACTGACAGTTTTGGCTGTAATGCTGAAGAGAATGATTCTGAATCTGCTTTTGGTTATTTTTGCAGTTCATATTAAAAACAAATTAACATGTATCCAGAAGAGATTGTAATACCCATGAAAGAAGAGCTTACCGAAAATGGTTTCAATGAATTGTTGACAACAGAAGAAGTAGAAGCTCAATTGGGAAAAGGCGGCACTACGCTGGTAATGATCAATTCAGTTTGCGGCTGTTCTGCCGGCACAGCCCGTCCGGGTGTATTGATGGCCGTTGCCAATGCTGTAAAAAAGCCGAATTATTTAACCACCAGTTTTGCAGGCTTTGACTATGATGCAGTAAAAGCTTTGCGTCAGCACATGATGCCATTTCCTCCATCTTCACCATCCATTGCTTTATTTAAAGATGGACAGTTGGTGCATTTTGTAGAAAGACATCAAATAGAAGGTAGAACTGCGCAGATGATAGCTCAAAATCTGATAGGTGCATTTGATGAGCACTGCAATTAATCTTTTTTTTTGAATACGTCCGGAGTCTTTAGATTTTATTGTCTGATGCTCCGGACTTTTGTTATTTAAACTCCCGTGTTTCCTGCGTATATTCGCTTTTAACCAACTACCGTTTCATGTATCCTAATCTCTTTTACGCCTTTAAAGACCTGTTTGGAGTTGAGTGGCCATTTCTCAGGTATGTAAATTCATTTGGATTTTTTGTGGCATTAGCTTTTATAGCTGCAGCTATTGTATTGACTCGTGAACTTAAAAGAAAGTCAAGCCAGAGTTTGTTGCAGTACACTGAAATGGAAATAATGGTTGGCAGACCGGCTACGACGATTGAGTTAGGATTAAATTTTCTGCTGGGTTTTTTACTCGGTTACAAAATTCTGGCTCTTTTTATAATGGACAATGCCGCTACTGAAGATCCTCAGGCATTTATTTTTTCCACCATCGGTAGTTGGCCAGCAGGTATTGGCCTTGGTTTATTATTTGCCGGCATCAAATGGTGGGAAAAAAACAAACAAAAACTGGCAAAACCTGAAAAAAGAAAAATCAGGATTTGGCCGCACGACAGGGTAGGAGAAATAACCATTATCGCCCTCATTTTTGGATTAGTAGGCGCCAAAATTTTTAATGCATTTGAAACCTGGGATAGTTTTATTCAGGATCCCATGGGTAGTTTATTTTCGGCCGAAGGATTAACTTTTTATGGTGGGCTTATTTGCGCAGCACTTGCTATTTGGTGGTATGCCCGAAAATATAAAATTGGTTTTTGGCATCTCAACGATGCGGCTGCACCTGCACTGATGTTGGCTTATGGAATAGGCAGAATAGGATGTCAGGTTTCGGGCGATGGCGATTGGGGCATTGTAAATAAATTGAAAAAACCCATTAGTTGGCTACCCGATTGGATGTGGAGCTATACCTACCCACACAATGTGGCGAGAGAGGGTGTGGAAATAGCAGGCGAAACTGATAAATACCGCTTTGTACTACCTGAAGGTGTATTTCCTACACCTTTATACGAAATAGTGGCTTGTATCATTTTGTTTTTTGTGCTTTGGTATTTTAGAAAAAAACTGAAAACACCCGGAACTTTATTTGCACTTTACCTGATGCTGAATGGTTTAGAAAGATTTTTTATTGAGAAAATTAGGGTAAACACCCGTTTGGATATTTTTGGATTTAAACCCACACAGGCCGAAGTCATTTCTACGTTACTTTTTATTACAGGAGCCGCACTTTGGGTTTATTTAAGAAACCGGAATAAATCAAAGGTCAAGTTGTCTTCAAATTAGTTTCTGTGTACAACTATTTCAGTTTGTATTAAATTTTACACGTGCAAATATGTGTTTTGCACAACCGAAACCGATTGCGTGGATAAGTTGGAATAATATTTTAATTGAAACGCTATGAGAAGCAAAAATTAAAACTTATTTTTGCAGACAGACTTGGACGGTCGCAGTAATTAACTTACCCTTTGCAACTTTCCTTTAAAAAACCAACTCTTAATTACGTTTTTTAAAAGTAACACTCAAGCACTATGAGGCAGCTAAAAATTGCTACCCAGATTACGAACAGAGACAGCCAGGCGGTAGAAAAGTACCTTCAGGAGATTTCTAAAATTCCAATGATTACGCCCGAGGAAGAAACCACACTTGCCCAGCGAATCAAAATGTTTAACAGGAATCCGGTAGATTCTCAAAGGGCACTTGACAAACTGGTTCAGGCTAACCTTCGTTTCGTAGTATCTGTGGCTAAGCAATACCAACATCAGGGTTTATCACTTAGTGATTTGATTAACGAGGGCAACCTCGGATTGATTAAAGCGGCACAACGCTTTGATGAAACCAAAGGTTTCAAATTTATTTCTTACGCCGTTTGGTGGATTCGCCAGTCCATCCTGCAGGCGTTGGCAGAGCAGGGCAGATTAGTCCGCTTGCCTCAAAACAAAATTGGCACTTACAACAAAGCCAACAAGGCTTACATGGCTTTTGAACAAGAACATGAAAGAGAACCATCTACCGAAGAACTAGCAGAACTGCTGGAGATGAGCGAAACAGAAATCAACAACATCTTTCAAAGTAACACCCGCCACACTTCGCTGGATGCTCCCGTGCATGAAGCAGAGGATGTAGCCATGGGCGATCTGCTGGAAGGCAGCGATGATACCGATGATGATGTTATGAAAGATTCACTTCGCAACGAAATCCGTCGTGTATTAAAATCATTATCACCTCGGGAAGCAGAAATCGTAAATGCTTATTTCGGACTAGATGGCGAACAAGGCACTACGATTGAGCAAATCGGACAAAAGTATGATCTTACAAAAGAACGTATTCGTCAGATTAAGGAAAGAGCTATTAAGCGTCTTCAAAAAGCAAGATATAGCAGCGCTTTAAAAGCCTATTTGGGTTAATGTAATTATTGATGGATTAGTAACCATATCCCGTTCTCAAAAAAGAACGGGATTTTTTTTTCTTTATTTCAGGAAAATCAAATAGCATGTAATTTTGTTTTGATATGATAAAGATTATCGGAATTTTCTTATTTACAGGATTAATGCTTTCCGGCTGCGAAAAAGCTGTTCATTTTGATTTAGAAAATGCTCCTCCCAAATTGGTTGTAGAAGCTACTATAGAAAACGGGCAACCTCCCATTGTGTATCTATCAAAAAGCATGAATTATTTTTCTTCTATTGATTTAGGACTGTTAGCTTCAGGGTTTGTACACAACGCTGAAGTATATGTTTCAAACGGAATACAAACGCATAAATTAAAAGAGTATAGCATTCCAGTTGGGGGCGGTTACAGCTTTTATTACTACTCAAACGATCCTGCAAGCCCGGCAACTGCTTTTAATGGTAGTTTAAATACACAATACAACCTGCGAATTGTTTCTGAAGGAAAAGAATACAATGCTTCAACAAAAATCCCCAGCATCACCCGTCGTATAGATTCAATATATTGGAAAAATGCTCCGGCCGGTAATGCGCCGGAAAAAGTAATGGTGATGCTTAAAGCATTTGATCCACCCGGTTTTGGCGATTATGTAAGATATTTTACAAAACGGAATAATGAGCCGTTTTATCCTGGCCTCAATTCGGTGTATGATGATCAGGTAATTGATGGAACCGTCTATGAAATTCAGGTAGAAAGAGGCGTAAACAGAAATGAAAGCCATGAAGAAGGCTATACTTTTTTTGAAAAAGGAGATACAGTTATACTCAAGCTTTCTAATATTGATAAAGCAACTTATGATTTTTGGCGCACTATGGAATATACTTATGCATCAGTTGGCAATCCTTTTGCTACTCCTACCAAGGTGATAAATAATATTACTGGTGGTGCATTAGGATATTTCGGGGGTTATGCCTCTCAGTTTAGAACCCTCATCATTCCCCGTTAGCATTTCTACTATAGCGTATGATTGATATGTAACTGATGTTGCCATACATCAAATGAATATGCATTAAATTTGACCCTTAATTGAAAAATTTTAAAACAGGATTAATGGAAAGAGTAAACTGTCTCATTATTGGCTCAGGCCCGGCGGGATATACTGCTGCAATTTATGCATCAAGAGCAAATCTAAAACCGATTTTATATCAGGGTATTCAGCCGGGTGGGCAGTTAACCATTACAACAGAAGTAGAAAATTATCCCGGCTATGCCGATGGTGTGCAGGGGCCGGAGATGATGGTAGATTTTGAAAAGCAGGCCAAAAGAATGGGAGCCGATATTCGCTTTGGATTAGCAACAAAAGTTGATTTTACAGTACAACCATATAAAGTACAGATTGATGATGGTGATTGGATAGAGGCTTACAGTGTAATCATTGCAACCGGTGCTTCTGCAAAATGGCTGGGGCTTGAAAGTGAACAACGACTAAACGGATTTGGCGTAAGTGCCTGTGCGGTTTGTGATGGCTTTTTCTTTCGTGGCAAAGAAGTAGCCATTGTAGGAGCAGGTGATACGGCTGCAGAAGAAGCACTTTATCTTTCTAAGCTGTGTACAAACGTTCACATGCTAATACGCAGAGATGCAATGCGTGCCAGCAAAGTAATGCAGGAAAGAGTCTTAAACACACCCAATATAAAAGTGTATTGGAATACGGATACTGATGAAATACTGGGAGATAAGACGGTAACAGGCGTAAGAATAAAGAATAACAAGACCGATGAAACGAACACGATTCCGGTTAATGGATTTTTTGTTGCTATTGGGCATCAGCCCAATTCCGAGATATTTAAAGGCGTAATTGATATGGACGATGCGGGCTATATTAAGACCGTTCCAGGCACTTCTAAAACCAACGTAGAGGGCGTTTTCGCAGCGGGCGATGTGCAAGATAAAATTTACCGTCAGGCTGTAACGGCTGCAGGAAGTGGATGTATGGCTGCGCTGGATGCAGAGCGTTATCTGGGCGCAAAAGGAATACATTAATAAAATGCAAGAATTATTAACGATATCGCTTAACAACCTGCGGTTTCATGCTTTTCATGGCCTGTATCATGAAGAGCAAAATGCAGGAAACGATTTTATTATAAACCTAAAAGTTACCTATGAACCGAAGTTGCCGGTAGTTGTTGCGCTACATGATACATTGGATTATGGCGTGTTGTTTGATATTATAAAAACAGAAATGAAAAAGCCTCGTCATTTATTGGAAACCTTTGTAATGGAAGTGGCTGATATTATTTATCAACGGTTTAATGAAACTATTGCAATTGAAATTTCTTTAGAAAAAACAAAGGTACCCCTTACCGGTTTTACAGGAAGCGCAGTAGTGCGATTTACCAAAAACTATTCGGATGAGTAAGTTATGCTGATGCTTTTACTTCAATTACCGGATTCATAATTATTACCGACTTTACTGAATTTGAAATAAGACAAGCCGCTTCCGACTTTAATAAAACTTTTTCTGCTTTTTCCCTATCTGCTTCATTAGCAATTTCAATTTTTGGCTCCAGAAATACTTCGGTCATCAAAAATTTGCCATCCACTTTATCAAGCTTTCCTTTTGCCTGGCAATGAAAAGATAAAAAATCCAATTTGAAATTTTCGGCAATTGCTAAAAATGTGGTCATCAGGCAGCTGCTTATTGCTGCTGTATATAGATGCTCCGGTGACCAGATGCCGGCAATGCCCTTTGGAAATTCGGGCGGTGTAGCCACTTCAATACAACCACAATTGTTATTTGTTTTTAAGTTTAACTCGGGAGAGCACATCATACCTTTTCGATCTTGGCTCCAGGAAATATTTACATTGTAAAAGTGTGGGGTCATACATTTTTTTTAGGAGTCAAAACTAAACTCCACACGGTAGTGAAACTATGATACAGGTCAACAGGTATTATGAAATTGCAACAAAAGAATATGGAGACTGGAGCCTGAATAATTAACTTCGCACACTTATGACAGAAGAAATTAAAAATGAAGAACAGCTCAATTTTTTGGAAGAAATAATTGAAGCAGATTTAAGGGTGGGTAAGTATAAACAAATCGTTACCCGTTTTCCACCCGAACCCAATGGCTATTTGCATATTGGCCATGCATCAAGTATTTGTCTCAACTTTGGACTAACTCAAAAATATCAAGGCTATACCAACCTTCGGTTTGATGATACAAATCCCGTTACTGAGGAAACAGAATATGTAGAAAGTATAAAGGAGGATATTAAATGGCTTGGCTTTACCTGGAAGCATGAATTGTATGCTTCTGATTATTTTGATCAGCTTTATGAATATGCCGTTACATTAATAAATAAAGGTTTGGCCTATGTTGATGATAGCACTAGCGAAGAAATAGCCGCTATGAAAGGCACACCGACAGAAGCCGGCAGTAATAGTAAATACAGAAACCGTAGCATTGCAGAAAATCTGGAGTTATTTGAAAAAATGAAAGACGGAGCATTCCCGGATGGAAGCAGAACCTTAAGAGCAAAAATTGATATGGCACACATCAATATGCTGATGCGGGATCCTATTCTTTACAGAATTAAACATGCTCATCACCATCGTACCGGAAGCAAATGGTGTATTTATCCAATGTATGATATGGCACATGGCCAAAGTGATTCAATTGAAAATATCACGCATTCAATTTGTACACTCGAGTTTGTGCCCCATCGTGAATTATATGATTGGCTGATCCGGCATCTGGAAATTTATCCTTCACATCAATACGAATTTGCAAGAAGAAATATTAATTATACCATCACCAGCAAAAGAAAACTTTTACAATTAGTAAATGAGGGCCATGTAACCGGATGGGACGATCCC
>JAKIZK010000037.1:0-298 GCA_022708055.1 Bacteroidota bacterium | reverse complement strand
TGAGAAGAAGAGGATATACGCCTGAAAGTATCAGGGAGTTTTGTGATCGTATTGGAATTGCAAAAAGAGAAAATATAGTGGATGTGGGCTTGCTTGAGTTTTGTGTAAGAGAGCATCTGAATAAAATCGCCTGGAGAAGAATGGTAGTATTTGATCCCGTGAAAATTGTAATTACAAATTATTCGGGAGCGGGGGAGTGGTTAGATGCTGAAAACAACCCTGAAGATGAAAATGCGGGTAGCCGGAAAATAAAATTTAGCCGTGAAGTATTGATAGAAAAAGAAGATTTTATGGAAAA
>JAKIZK010000036.1:20455-20689 GCA_022708055.1 Bacteroidota bacterium | reverse complement strand
AATTGATGGGCTATACAGGCGAATATGAAAATGCGCCCACATATCCCGGATCGGTAAGCCGCCGCTGCCCCGATATAACGAAGGCAAGAACACAACTGGGCTACGAACCTAAAATAATGTGGAAGGAAGGATTGAAAAAGACTGTGGATTGGTACAATCAATATCTTGAATCAGGAAAATTGGTATATGAGTAACGAAAAATTTATTCCGCTAAGCGTGCCCAATATGGCGGGC
>JAKIZK010000036.1:0-20445 GCA_022708055.1 Bacteroidota bacterium | reverse complement strand
GTAAAAGACTGTCTGGATACGGGATGGATTTCATCCGTAGGTGCTTATGTTACGCAGTTTGAAAATATGGTAGCTGCATTTGCGGGTGCAAAATATGGTGTGGCTGCTGTAAACGGCACATCTGCTTTACACATTTCTTTATTATTGAGTGGTGTAAAGCAAAATGACTATGTAATACTGCCCAATCTCACATTTGTTGCTTCGGCGAACTCCATAAAATATCTTGGAGCGGAACCGATATTGATAGATGCCGATCCGGATATGTGGCAGATGGATCTCGACTTGCTTGAAGAGTTTTTAGAGAATGAAACTGATGAATTGGGCGGATATCTGATTTATAAAAAAGATGGTAGAAGAATAGGAGCCATTATGCCTGTGCATATACTTGGCAATATGTGCGATATGGACAGGTTTCTTGCTATTGTTAAAAAATATCCTTTGCCGATTGTAGAAGATGCAACGGAAGCGCTGGGCACCACCTATAAAGGAATAAGTGCCGGAAACTTTAGTCCATTGGCTTGTTTTAGTTTCAATGGAAATAAAATTATTTCAACCGGAGGGGGTGGAGTGATTGTTACCAATGATGAAGCACTGGCAAAGCAAGCCAAACATTTAACTACTACTGCGAAAGCAAGTGCCGATGAATATTATCATGATGAAGTAGGCTATAATTACCGGCTGGTGAATGTACTTGCGGCAATAGGTGTGGCACAAATGGAATTGTTGCCTTCATTTATAAAACGTAAAAAAGAAATTGTTTCTTTTTATAAAAAGGAGCTGACCGGCGTGGCTGATATTCGTTTTCAAAAAGAACTACCTGAAGTAAATACCAATGGTTGGTTGTTTACTATTCAAACTGAGCAGCAGCAGCAACTGTTAGACTATCTGAATGAAAATAAAATTCTCAGCCGCCGTTTTTGGATGCCGATGAATAAGTTGCCTATGTACAATGAATGTATTTATATAAACAATAAAGACAATTCCGATTATATCTATAACACTTGCCTCAGCATTCCCAGCTCTACCAGCATTACCGATGAAGAACTGGCGATAGTGGTAAAGGAGATAAGGGAGGCGATTGGATAGCATAACATAAGATGATTTGCTGGGTGGTGTTATTTATTTTGTCAGGATTATTAATTTTAGACCTGTATTTTTTCGATATTTTTTGATCTGTACGAAGAAGAATTATCTTCAATCTTTTGTGTAGCTTTGTATTGAGAATTTGTTATTATTTATCAATGGCACCAAAGAAAAACATAACGTCAGTTTTTCCAAATTATCTTTTTTGGGATGTGGACATTAATAATTTAGATGTAGTACAGGATTATGATTTTATTATTCCACTGGCTTTATATATGACGAATAAGAAAACTTTTGAAACGGATATAAAAAGATTGGAATTTTTTTACACGCCTTCTCAAATTATAAAAAGTTTGCAAAAGACTAAAGAATTAATAAGTAATGAAGTTTGCCATTTAGTAGCTACGAAATATAAGGTTCCTGTATTTTTCAGGTTTAAAGTCAAATAATTTTGTGAAGTCAGTTTCTCCTCAGATATATTCTCTTATCAGTAAAATTCAAACCTTTCAAAGTGTTGCCTCTTTTTCTTTAGCCGGTGGAACGAGTTTGGCCTTAAGATACAATCATCGTGTATCGGAGGCTATTGATTTTTTTTCAGATAATATGGATTATACTAATTTACAAAATAAGCCTTCACATTCTATTGACAGATTGAGACTATTACCGGATAGTATAAACAGGTTTACAACTAAAGCAATCTTGTGTAGAAAAGTAATAAAACTGATAAGCGATAAAGGGCAATCTCTTCCACACATAAAGACAATAAATTAAATATACCGGATTATTATGTACAAACACATCAAACGTTTTTTTGATATTATTTTTTCCTTGTTAGCAATTATTTTGCTTTCTCCAATATTAATTCCGGTTATTATTTTATTACTGCTAACCGGAGAACACGAAGTTTTTTACAGGCAAGACAGAGTGGGTTATAAGAATAAGATTTTCAAGATCTGGAAGTTTGCTACGATGTTGAAAAACAGCCCGAATATGGGCGATGGCGATATTACCAAAAGAGGTGATCCGAGGATTACTCGAGTGGGAAAATTGTTGCGACAAAGTAAGATTAATGAGCTACCACAATTAATTAATATTCTCACCGGCGATATGTCATTCGTAGGCCCCCGGCCGTTAATGAAAGTGGGCTTTGACAGATATACAGACGATCTGAAATCAAAAGTTTATAATGTAATACCGGGGTTGACGGGCATTGGCTCTATTGTTTTTAGAGATGAAGAATTAATTATCACCCAAAGCAAATTGCCGCCACAAGAAACCTATCGTACGATTATTTTGCCTTACAAAGGTGCACTGGAGGTATGGTATCAGCAACGCCGGAATTTTTATACCGATTTTATGATATTGTTTCTCACTGCCTGGTATATCGTTTTCCCCAATAGCAATTTGGTACACAAAGTATTTCCGTCATTACCGAAGAGAAATATTGATTAATGATTTCGGCTTAACTTCGTTAAGTAAACTTTCGGTTCACAATATGTTTAAACTGTTTTCGAAATCAAAAGATCATAGCAAAGCAGCTGATGTTTTTAAAAACGTGGGTGTGGATATACATTCACATTTACTTCCGGGCATTGATGATGGCGCCAGAAACATCGATGAATCGGTGCAGCTGATAAAAGCGATGATGAAACTGGGATTTCGAAAATTGATAACCACACCTCACATCATGTGGGAGATGTATAAAAATACTCCCGACATCATAAATGAAAAACTGGATTTGCTGCGCAATAGGCTGAAAGAAGAAAATATAGATATAGAAATACATGCTGCAGCAGAATATTTTCTCGACGATCATGTTGAAGGTCTTTTACAACGAAATGAAAAACTGCTAACGATAAAAGACAATTGGGTATTATCGGAATTCTCACTTGCTTCGGCACCACATGGTTTAAAAGATATTTTGTTTGAAATGCAAATGCAGGGTTATCAGCCCGTCATTGCCCACCCCGAAAGATATTTGTATCTGGAAGGCAATAAAAATTTTTATGAAGAACTAAAAGACATTGGCTGTTTGTTTCAGTTAAACATACTTTCTCTTTCCGGTTATTATGGCAAATCGGCACAGGAGCTGGCACATCATCTTATCAAAAAAGGATATTATGATTTAGTAGGAACCGACTTGCATCAGGGACGACATTTGGATGCATTACAATCTTACAATGCCGCCACCGCTTTCCAAAAATTATTGGATACCGGAAAAATCTCTAATCATCTTTTATAATTTTCTGTGGATTCTAAATCTGTAATTATTATTGGTAGTGGCTTTGCCGGACTTGCTGCTGCATCATTTATGGCAAAGGCCGGATGGAAGGTTACCGTTATTGAAAAGCAAACTTCACCCGGAGGTCGTGCCGGCCAGTTAAAAGAAGCGGGTTTTACATTTGACCGGGGCCCTAGTTTTTATTGGATGCCCGATGTGTTTGAAAGATTTTTCAATCAGTTTGGAAAAAAAGTATCCGATTATTATCAACTGGAAAGATTGGATCCATCGTACCGTATTTACTGGAATGATGGAGTAAATGATATTCCGGCTTCTTATGAACAACTTAAAAATTTATTTGAATCAATTGAATCGGGCAGCGCAGCAAAACTGGATAAATACCTGAAAGCCGCAGCATATAAATATGAAGTAGGCATGCAGAAAATGGTGTATAAGCCCGGGCTTTCATTTTTTGAATTTCTGGATTGGCAAACCATCAGCGGTGTGTTTAAGCTTCAGGTTTTTTCATCCATCAGAAAAGAAATTGCAAAGCATTTTCAACATCCCAAACTTCGTCAACTTTTAGAATTTCCGGTTTTGTTTCTGGGTGCTATGCCACAGGATACACCTGCACTGTATAGTTTGATGAACTATGCAGATATAAAAGGCGGCACCTGGTATCCTAAGGGGGGCATGTATTCGGTGGTGCAGGCCCTGTATCAGTTAGCTTGTGAGCTGGGCGTACAGTTTCATTTCTCCGAAACAGTAATATCAACTACTGTACTTGATCATAAAGTGAAAACAGTAGTTACCGATAAAAATATATATGAACCCGAACTTGTCATCAGCAGCGCCGATTATCATTTTACCGATACAAAACTTTATCCTGAAAGATTTCGCTCCTATTCCGATGCTTACTGGGATAAGAAAACAATGGCACCTTCGTGCCTGCTTTATTATGTGGGATTAAACAAAAAACTAAAAAACGCAGTTCATCACTCCTTGTTTTTTGATACTTCATTTGAAAAACATGGAAATGAAATTTATAAAAACCCGCAATGGCCGGAAGAACCTTTGTTTTATGTAAGCATTCCTTCCATAACCGATGAGGCTGCTGCTCCGGCTGGGTGTGAGGCAATGGTGTTTTTAATTCCCGTTGCTGCCGGACTTGTAGGCGATACAGAAGCGCTGCGTGAAAAATATTTTCAACTCATTCTTTCCAGAATGGAAAAACATTTAGGTGAAACCATTCATGATGCTGTAATTTTTAAAAAATCATATTCCGTAAGTGATTTTAGCCGCGATTTCAATTCATTTAAAGGAAATGCTTATGGAATGGCCAATACATTGATGCAAACAGCCATTTTCCGACCTTCATGCAGGAGTAAAAAAATTAAAAATCTGTTTTTTGCAGGACAGTTAACCGTGCCCGGCCCCGGTGTGCCGCCTTGCCTCATCAGCGGCGAAGTGGCTGCTCGTGAAGCAGTAAAAAGTTTCAAATGAATTAACTAATTTCAGGCCATGATTGAAATATTTCATCAGGTAAGTGAATCGTGCAGCAAGATCGTAGCGGAGAGTTACAGTTCTTCATTTTCGGCTGCTATTCGTTTGCTGCACAAAGACCTTCGTGCACCTATCAGAAATATTTATGGCTTTGTAAGATTTGCAGATGAAATTGTTGATACTTTTCATGAACATGATAAAGCTGCATTGTTGCAACAGTTCAAGTTGGAAACTTACGATGCAATAGAAAAGCATATCAGCCTGAATCCCATACTACATAGTTTTCAACTTACCGTCAATGAATATGACATTGAACACAGTTTGATTGATGCGTTTTTTCATAGTATGGAATTGGATCTGACCAAAAAAGTGTACAATAAAGAAGAATATGAAGACTATATTTTCGGCTCTGCCGAAGTAGTAGGGTTGATGTGTTTGAAAATATTTTGCAAAGCAGATAATGCAAAATTTGAACAATTGAAAGCTCCGGCTAAGGCACTGGGAGCCGCTTTTCAGAAAGTGAATTTTTTGAGAGATGCTAAAGCAGATTTTCAAAATTTGTCAAGAGTTTATTTTCCGGCATGCGATCTCCATCACTTTTCTGAAGTTGATAAAAAAATAATTGAAGCAGATATTCAGGAAGATTTTGATAAAGCCTATAAAGGTATTTTACAATTGCCAGTAAGCGCCAGATTGGGCGTATATGTAGCGTATAAGTATTACTATTCATTGTTTAAAAAAATTAAAAGGACAAAACCGTCAGTCATCATGCAAAAGAGAATTCGAATTCCTGATTATTATAAAGCCCTGATTGTACTAAAAGCCGGCGTAAAAAACCGTTTCAGAATGATTGGATAATGATAGCATCATGCAAGTTTTTTTTTACATACTGATTTTATTAAGTACACTGATAATTATGGAAGGCATCACCTGGTGCACACATAAATATGTAATGCATGGTTTCTTATGGTACCTGCACAAAGATCACCATCAGGTAAGACCGGGTGTGTTTGAAAAAAATGATTTATTTGCTTTCATCTTTGCGGTTCCCAGTTTTTTGATGATATATTTTGGTACTTATGATCATATCTGGTGGCTGCAGGCCATTGGCTTTGGTGTCATGTTATATGGCTTTGCTTATTTTCTGGTGCACGATGTTATTATTCATCAACGGGTCAAATGGTTTACAAGAAGCAATAATACTTATGTGCGGGCAATAAGGTGGGCGCACAAAATGCATCATAAACACTTGAACAAGGAAGATGGTGAAAGTTTTGGATTTTTATTTGTTGCAAAAAAATACCGGAACAAAGTGAAGAAAGACAAGCAACTGATGGCGGCGGGAAAGCGGGTAGAATATGCTCCCGAAGCGGATTAATTTTTTCTTAGATTCAATTTCTGTATTCTGAACTCAGTTACAAAATACGATTTCATCATAACGGGCATGGGATGTGCAGGCTTGAGTTTTGCTGTGCATTTAATACAGTCGGGCAAATTTTCTGATAAGAAAATATTATTGATAGATAAAGCGCCCAAGATTCAAAATGATCGTACCTGGTGTTTCTGGGAAAATGAAAATGGAATTTTTCAAAGTATTGTTTATAAAAGCTGGAGCCGGGTATGGATAAGAAGTAAGGAGATGGAAAAATTGCTTTCCCTTCTTCCATACCGGTACAAACTGATACGGGCTCAGGATTTTTATGAATATTGTCTGGCCTTAATTCATCAACAGCCGAATTTTGAAATCAAATATGCAGCTGTTACATCAGTTCAAAATGAAGGTCAAACTGCGATTGCCAAAACGGAAAGCGAAACATTTGTTGCAGATTATATTTTTAATAGCATTCTTTTTCAAAAACCCCTTTTAAAAGAAAAAGAAATAATGCTGCTGCAGCATTTTAAAGGTTGGGTAATAGAAACAGATGAAACGGTTTTTAATCCAACGGAAGCAACCCTAATGGACTTTAGAATAAAACAGGAAAGGGGAACAAATTTTGTGTACATCATGCCTTTTTCTGAGCGAAAGGCTTTGGTTGAGTTTACATTGTTTTCAAAAAGTATTTTGGAATCTGAAGAATATGAAACGGCATTGAAAAATTATATACATCAATTCATAACAAAAGGAAATTATAAAATTGTTGAAGCAGAGACAGGCGTTATCCCTATGACCAATCATGCTTTTACTCCGGTGCAGGGCCGCATCATCAATATGGGCACTGTAGGTGGGCAAACCAAGGCTTCCAGTGGTTATACATTTCAGTTTATTCAAAAACATGCGGCAAGATTAGTGAGTAGTTTAATAAAAAAGAAGAATCCTTTTATACCACGCCCTACCGGTTTCAGACGTTTTCATTTTTACGACAGCGTACTTTTGTATATTTTAGAAAAAGAAAAACAGCAGGGGGCAAAAATCTTTTCCCGGTTGTTTAAAAAAAATAAACCCCAACAGGTGTTGAGGTTTTTGGATAATGAATCTTCTATCACTGATGAAGTAAAAATATTGTCTTCACTACCTACGCTTCCATTTTTAAAAGCAGCATGGAAGCAACGTAAATAATTTATTGATCGGGATCGAGCTGCATAAACTCTCTCTTAACTGCTTTCAGCATACTAAATAGTTGCGCTACCTGAATCAATAACAGCACTACTAATGCCAATAATACATACCAGGGGAGTGTAATGGATTTTACGGGTGTTCCGGCACCGAATTTTATATTGTACCAGTTGGTAAGCGCCGAACCAAAAGCCATGCCCACCAGTAAAAATGAAAGTAAAGAGAACACCACTTTCAAAAACATGATACGCATAGTGGAGTAGCCCACTTTAAAATTTTCAAGTATAGCAGCCGGAATGATGAGCACCAATGCAATCCAGCTCCAGTTTTTGCTGAACCAACCGGCGTTCAATGTAAGGTTGAGAACTAAAACCAAAACGATAGAAAGAAGACCCCAGGGGATAGTCAAAAATTTTGAAGTTTTGATGTTTGCAGTAGCCATGGTTTATTTTTTTAAAGAAAGAAAGGTAGAAAATATTGACGAAATAAAAAATCTTTAATCTGAAATGCTTGATTACAAAGCATGAATGGAGCTGGAAGGAAATTGAAAGTAAGTAGCCTCGTCAGGAATCGAACCTGGATCTGGAGCTTCGGAAACTCTTATACTATCCATTGTACTACGAGGCCAAAAAGAGCTTATCACTTAATAAGACCGCTTGCATTGGATGCAAAAATCTTAACGGCAATAGCCAGCAAAATTACACCAAAAAATTTTCTTACTGCCAATAAACCGGCCTTGCCCAGCCCCCTTTCTATTAAATTTAATGAGCGAAGTACTAGATAGATAAACACCAGATTGATCAGAATGGCAAAAAGAATCATGTACTCGTTTTTATTGGCGCTTTCAAAAGTTGCTTTCAGCGACATGATGGTGGTTAATGTTCCGCTTCCGGCTATGAGTGGGAAAGCAATAGGAACTACTGTTCCCGATGGTGCACCTTTATCCGGTTTGAAAAACTCAATACCCAGAATCATTTCCAAACCCAGAATAAAAATAACAATGGAGCCGGCTACGGCAAATGATTTTACATCCACACCCAGCAAATCTAAAAATGGCTTACCCAGAAAAAAGAACAACACCATCAGCCCGCCGGAAATGAGTGTTACTTTCCAGGAATTTAATCCACCCATTTTTTGCTTAATGGAAATGAGCATAGGAATTGAGCCTACAATATCAATTACCGCAAATAGCGTAAAGGTTAAGGTGAGAAACTCCTGAACATCAAAATGCATGGCTGTTGGTTTCTGCAAAAATACTTATCGGAAGATATATTTCTCTTTAAAGTAATTGATTTCTACAGAAAGATGCTCTAAACATTTTTTACAAAGACAATCGGCATACCGAAGCTGTAAATAAGCTTTTTGCTCCACCGATAATGAAGTTGTAAAACACTGACACTGTGTAATATTGCCCGGTTTGCAAATAAAACCCGCCCCGCAGCGGGGGCAGGTTTTGGTTTCATGTTTATTCATTTACAATCGGAAATTGATACCTGTGTTGAAATTGAACCCACGAGTGTTGTAGCCCAATATATCTACATATTTATTTCCGGCTATATTATTTATTTCCAGAAACAATCTGGTTTCTTTTCCCATTTTATATTCTCCATAAACATCAAATACTACATAGGCTTTTAATGTTTCTGCAGCTGCACCATATACATATTCTTCACGCTTGCTTGCCGAACGAGATTTTATACTGCAATAAATGGTTGGTGTAGCCTGTACACCAAAATCTATATGGATCGTATGTTTGGGAATGCGGTATAAATTATAGTAAGTAGTGTCTTTTGATAGTGGAGCGCCGGTGCCATCAAATGCGGCTGTCGTTTTTCCATTGGTATATGTATAGTTAGCCGTAATGCTTACTTTTTTATGCGCAAATCCTCCTTCTAATTCAATACCATAATTAGTTTGCTTACTTGCATTCAGATATTTACCCGCAAAGGTGGATGGATTGAATGTGTAAAGAATTGCATCTTTAGCTTGACGGTAAAAACCTACAACCCTCGCATTAAGCTTTTTCAAGGAAAGAAATTCTACACCCGCTTCCGCAACTGTACTCTTTTCGGGGGTCAAACTGCTATTGCCAATACTTTGATCATACAACTGGTATAGCGTAGGTGTTTTAAATGCAGAATAAATATTGGCAAACAATTTGGCCTTGTCTTTTATTACAAAGAAAGGATTAAAGTTGAAAGACACATTATTGCCATAAACAGAATGATCATTATAACGGCCACCTATTTCTGCACCAAAACCATTATCCTGGTTATAGGCAAGTGTTAAGTATGGGCTTACCTGCTTCATCTCGGCATGCAATGCAGGTGGTGCATAAGGGCCAAATGCGCCGGTGGACCAATACCATTGGTCTGTGTTATTCCATCTGTAATCGGCGCCAATCAATAACTCAAAATTGTTTATTTTCCAATTACCATACAACTCGGCAAAATGTATGCGACCGGTATAGCTACTGCGGGCAAATTTGGAATAAGGGCTGCTTTGATATAGTGAGTCATCGTTATACCTTCTGATAACATGATTGAAATTATAGTTCAAATGTATCGTCGTTTTTTTAAGTGTGTAAACGGCTGAAGTGCCCAATTGCTTGTTGTCGTTTTTTACAGTGTAATCTTTTTCATCAGTAAATGCAGCAGCATCTAAATCGGCAAAATAATTGTTATAGGTGCCGGTAAAATTTATTTTCAAATTTTTTGCAGGACTAAATCCAAATCTTCCATTGAGGGCATGCTGCTTAAATCCGTCATTGTCAAATCCACCAACTTTATTTTTATCAGTTGCTGCCGAAAACCCATCACTGCTTTGATGTGTATAGTTGATTGAAAAATGGGTGTTTTTTTGCTGACCGCCAAACCCAATGGACTCTTTTAAAGTATTGTAACTGCCACCGGTTACGCCTCCAAATACTGTAATTTTTTTATCTGCTTTTTTTAAAATTACGTTGATTACGCCGGCTACCGCATCGGAACCGTATAAAGTTGACTGGCCACCTTTTAATACTTCAATGCGTTCTACCTGGTCAATGTTTATAAAATTCAAATCGTAATAATTGGTAATGGCCGATGGATCGTTTACAGGTATGCCATCTATTAGCAAAAGCACATTGCCAGCTGATGCACCGCGAATGCTGATGTTTTGATTGGTGCCTAATACATTATTAGCACCTATCATGGTTAGCCCCGGCAATGTATTCAATACTTCGCTCAATGTTTTTCCGCCGCTTCTTTCTAATTGCTGACGACTGATGATGTTGAGCACCTTACCCGTTGTGCTTTGTTTTTGTTCATACTTGTTGGCTGTTACTACTACCTCATCCAATTGCAGGCGAGCCGTGTCTTGTGCGATGAGCTGGTTGCTGATGATAACGGCAGCCAGCACAAAAAAATGTTTTTTCATTTTACAATGAGTTTTTTGTGTGACTGCTTTCAGGAATAAAAAAGAGATAGAAATATAAATGTCGGTTGACTTTTACATTTCAGCTTTTCACCCGAAAGCAAAATAAATGTTGATTGAATTGGCAGGTCTTCTGGCTCAGCCTTATTTCACCTTCCCGTTTTGCAACAGTGGTTTTTTTTGAAATGGCTTCTTTCTGTTTTATAAACAGACCGAAGCGGCTTTACAGCTACGGGGATAGCTCCCGGATTTCACGGGATTCCCATTTAATCATCCCGCAAAGGGATAAAACCAAATCGCTGCAAATGTAGGGCAGCAAATTTATTCTAACGAAAATATTTATGACACAAAATGCAGGTCATTAACTGTTAAATTCATTTTTGATTAATAATTTTTTCGCAATTGTTACGTTGAAGTAAGTACAAGCCCCACCATTTTTTATAAACACTTATGCAATGTTGCGTGTTTCACGCAACATAAGATGTCGCATCTATGCAATGTTGCGTGTCTACGCAAAGTTGCGTGTCTTCACGCAACATTGGTAAAGCCGTAGTCATATTGCTGAACAATAATTCATTTGTAAAAAAATAAAGATGCAGATAAAACAAATTTTGATTTTTGTATTACTTACTCAATCAGTATGGGTAGCTGCACAAAAAAAGACCGGAACTTTTGAGTTAGGAGCTGCCATTGCCGCTTTTACTTATCAGGGTGATCTTACACCTGAAGCCATTGGATCTTTTAAAACGATGAAACCGGGATTCGTTTTATCCGCATCAAAAATCTTTACCCCTTCTATGGCATTACGATTACAAATCATTGCCGGAAGTATAAAGGGCGATGAAGCAAAATATAAACAACCCGAATATCGAAGTCACCGGGCATTTAGCTTCCGCTCGCCTGTTGTTGAAGTTTCGCCTCAGTTAGTTTGGAATGTTTTTGGAACCAACAACTCCGACAGAAGAGATTTGTCGCCATATCTGTTTGCAGGAGGTACCCTCAGCTATTTTAATTTAAAGCCCGATGGCAGCAAATTTGATTCGGCTTATTTTGGCGATGGGTCTGATATTCCTGCCCGTCTGGCTACCGATGAACAAAAGAAACTGACCAAACTTAAGTTTACTATACCGGCCGGTGCAGGTATTCGATACAACCTTTCGCACAGGCTGGCACTCACCGGCGAACTGTCTTATCATTTTCCTTTTACCGATTATTTGGATGGCTTCAGCAAATCGGTAAACCCGCACAAAGGAGATCATTATTTTATTACAGCCATTGGTTTTGTATTTCGATTTGGCGTACAGGATAAGTTGGGTTGCCCCACTCCGGCAGATTAATGCAATCGCTTTCTTTGTATCTTCAGCCCATGACGCAAAAAAACAAACTCGGCCTTTTTGATTTTACGATGATCGTTATAGGCCTGGTAATTGGTATGGGTATTTTTCGCACCGCCAAAGATGCAGCCGGTGCCGCACTCAATCCCACCATTTATTTTGCAGCCTGGGTAGCCGGCGGAATTATTGCCTTATGTGGTGCACTTACATATGCAGAAATTGGCTCCCGATATCCCGTTACCGGGGGTTATTATCGTGTGTTTTCCTATGCGTATCATCCATCCATTGCATTTGCATTAAATGCGAGCATTCTTATTTCCAATGCGGCTTCCGTATCAGGCGTGGCATTGATTGGTGCGGGTTATATCAGTAAGGTTTTTTGGGGGCCCGATGCCGGCAATATGGTGAAAGTGATGATTGCCATGTCGGCCATTTTTATTTTTTACGGAGTAAATATGATGGGGTTAAAACTCAGTGCCAAAACACAATCAGTACTTATGCTGATTAAAATTAGCATGATTCTGTTACTCATCAGTGCTTTGTTTTTTGTGCCTGCATTTGAAAGTACTTCAGCCGCAACTGTGGCAAATGAAAATATCGGCTGGCAAAACTGGATACAATCTTTTGGTCTCTGCCTGATAGCAGTTTCTTTTACTTATGGCGGTTATCAGCAAACTATCAATTTTGGCAGCGAAGTAAATCAGGCAAGTAAAAATATTCCCAAAGCCATTTTTATAGGCATTGCTGTTATTATCATTTTATACTTAACCGTAAATGTGGCTTATTATAAAATTGTGGGTTTTGAAAATATGAAAACTACAGGTGAAATTGCTTCTGTAGTGGTAGAAAAGATGTTTGGCTTGCAGGGTGCAAATATTTTTTCGGGTCTTCTCTTTTTAAGTGTATTGGCCTATGTCAATGTCTCTTTGCTCAGTAACCCGCGGGTTATGTTTGCCATGAGTGAGGATGGAGTTTTCCCAAAAATTTTCAGAAAGCAAAATGAGCAAAAAGGTGTAATGGTAGTCTCACTTACCATATTTGCAGCAGTTTGTGTCATCGTATTATTTTTTGCCGATACATTTGAAAAGATTTTGAGTTTCTCTATTTTCTTAGATTCATTTGGAATGGCCACATCGGCTGCCACTATTTTTATGTTGCGCAAACGAACCAAACATCTGAATGGAACCGGCATTTATAAAATGAAATTTTTCCCGCTGCAACCCATTGTTTTTATTGCTGCCTATGTATTTGTGTGTGCCAGCATCATCAGCGCTACACCCGGCATTGCACTTACGGGAACAGCCGTGCTGGTTGGATTTACATTGCTGTATTTTTTAATAAAGCCAAAAGGAAATACTGAATCAAATAACTGACATGGAACTTTCAAAAATTATAAATGAACTGGGAGAAGATCGTGAACTGTACTTCAACGCCATTGCACCGCCCATTATGCAAACCAGCAATTTTGCTTTTCGCAAAGTGGCTGATTTGGGCAAAGCCTTTGAAGATGAAATGAAAGGCTACCTGTACAGCCGCGGTGTCAACCCTACTATTGATATACTTCGAAAAAAACTGGCAGCACTGGATGGAGCGGAAGACTGTCTCGTTTTCAATAATGGCGCTGCAGCAATATTTGCCGGCATCTTTGCCAATATAAAATCCGGTGATCATATTGTTTCTGTAAGAGCACCCTACACCTGGGTACAGCGAATGTTTGATGTGATATTGCCCCGCTTCAATGTAAGTACAACTTATATTGATGGAAAAACTATTGAAGAATGGCAGGCCGCTACAATGCCCAATACAACATTTTATTATTTGGAATCGCCCAATAGCTGGAACTATGCACTGCAACCCATAGAAGAAGTAGCACAATTTGCAAAATCAAAAGGCATTACTACTTTGATTGATAACAGCTACTGTACACCGCTCTATCAAAAGCCAATCGAAATGGGAATTGACATCACCATGCAAACGGCCACTAAGTACATTGGCGGACATAGCGATACACTGGGCGGTGTACTGTGCGGCAGTCATGCTATGATGAAAAAAATATTTGACAGCGAATACCTCAATATTGGCAGTGGTATGCAGCCTTTTAATGCTTGGCTGATGATAAGAGGATTGAGAACCTTGCCCTTAAGATTAGAAAGAATAACAAAAACGACAAATGAAGTAGTTGGTTTTATAAAGCAGCACCCAAAAATTTCTTCATTTTTGTTTCCATTTGATGATACATTTCCGCAATACGAACTTGCCCGCCGGCAAATGAAAGGTGCTTGCGGACTTATCACATTTGCAATTGATGTAAAGCTAAAAGATGAGATCGTAAAATTTTGTGAATCGCTTCAGCATATCATGATGGCAGTAAGCTGGGGTGGACACGAAAGCCTGATCATTCCCAAATGTGCGGGCATCAGCGAAAAGGATTTTAATCCCGGCAACATAGAACATCGATATGTAAGACTGTACTGCGGATTGGAAGATGCGGATTATTTGATAAAGGATCTGGAACAGGCATTGAATGGAATTTAAGCACATTATTTTATTTTGTAACTTCGTAAGTGATGAGTAATGCAATCAAAATATTGCCCCATTATACTTATGCAGATTATGTACAATGGGAAGGAAAATGGGAAGTTATTGATGGCGTTCCACATGCGATGAGCCCGGCTCCTGTACCCGGCCATCAAATAGTGGCAGGGAATCTACATTCAGAATTTAGAGCACAATTAAAGAACTGTAAAAAATGCCAGGTCTCACAACCGGTTGATTATTTGGTTGCGGATGATATGATATTGCAACCGGATATTCTGATTGTATGTAAACCAATAATTAAAAAATATCTTGACTTTCCGCCGACATTGGTAGCTGAAGTACTTTCGCCGGCTACGGCCTTAAAAGACAGACATACCAAGTATGCCATTTACGAATCACAACACATTCCATATTATCTGATCATAGATCCCGATAAAAAAGAAGTGGAAGTATATGCACTTAGCGACGATAAATATCAATTGATGCAACAAGGGAAGGATTTCAAATACAGTTTTATTATTGAAGACTGTATTGCTGATGTGAGTTTTGGGGAAATTTGGGACTAGTTTATCATAATTTTAATAGTGTAACTTGATTTTCATAGTTTGGATTTCTGATTAAGAATAAATATGCCAAACATTAGTTACAGCAAAGTTTATTTTTTCTCAAAACACTGCTTCATCCTCTCTATTTTTGCAATATGATACTTCGCAGCATTGGCCTTATAGCTTTACTTTTTATATCAACGATCACTTTTTCTCAGTCCTCCGAAAAATGGGATCTAAAAAAATGCGTAGATTATGCCTGGGCAAATAATATAAGCATCAGACAAAGCATTTTGCAAAAAGACTTAACCAAATTAGATTGGGAACAAAGCAAATCATCGCAACGGCCAACAGCAAATTTCAATACCAATCTGGGCTACAGTGCCGGCCGCAATCAAGATCCTACTTCTTTTGATCTTACTACCATCGGTTATTTCAACAATAATTATTCATTGCAGGCAAGTGTGGATTTGTTTAACTGGTTTTCTAAAAAGAATACAATTGCCATGCGTGATTTTAATGTACAAGCAGCAACAGAAGGTGTGGAAAAAGCCAAAAATGATTTTGCATTAAATATTGCAGTGGCTTATTTACAAATATTGCTGGCAAGAGAACAGGAAAATCTGGCAAAATCAAAAATTGAACAAACCCAATCACAATTAGAAAGCACCCGCAAACAGGTAGCTGCCGGTAAATTGCCCGAACTAAATGCAGTAAATCTGGAAGCAGCCTTGTCGGCAGATAGTTCTAATTTGATTGCCGCACAAACTTCGGCTCAGCAATTTTTATTGCAAATGAAATCCTTGTTGAATCTGGATGCAGGCCAGCCTTTTGATATTGTAACGCCTCCGGTTAGTTTAATACCGGTAGAAAATCTGGCCGACCTGCAACCAGAAGCCGTGTATCAATTAGCCATCAACAACATGCCACAACAAAAAATGGATGAGTTAAATATAAAGGCTGCATTAAGGTCAGTGGAGATTGCAAAAGCAGAAAGGTATCCTACTATTTCTTTATTTGGAAGTCTGGGTACAGGGTTTAATAACCGGGCAAAAGAAATAAAATCTGCTACACCGCTCAACCTGCCCATTGGCAACGTAACCATAGGCGCTACGCAATACAATGTATTTCCCAATTCACCTATCAATAGTTATGAATTTGGAAAAATAGGTTACTTCAATCAATTGAATCAGAATTTCCGACAGTCAATTGGTATTGGTGTTAGCATTCCTATTGCCAATGGTGGTGTATTGAAAACAAACTGGCAACGGTCTAAACTAAATGTAAAACAGGCCGAACTGGAAAAAGAGAAAAACAGTTTTACGCTGAAACAGGATATTTATAAAGCCTATTATGATGCGGTGGCCGCGGTTCAAAAATATCATGCCAATAAGAAAACAGTAAGCAGTGCACAACTGGCTTATGATTATGCGGTGAGAAGGTATGAAGTGGGATTAATTTCAACCTACGATTTGATAACAACGCAAACCACTTTGCAACAAGCCAAAAGCCAGCTGTTGTATGCAGAGTACGATTATGTATTTAAACTAAAACTGCTTGAATTCTATAAAGGACAGGGATTGAAGCTATAAACCATTTTTTTAAATAGTTTTGAATAAGGTATTCATTTAAAAATGATTTTTTGTAAAATGCAGTATTGCATGTTTTGGATATTGTGCTTCAAAAATCGGGTATTATATATATGAGTAAAGGATTAAAATGGTCACTTTTATTAGGCGGCACACTAGCTGCTGTTTTTATCATTTCCAAAATGATGAGTGGTGGTAAAAAGGATTTAAAAGTAGCTACCGATACAGTGGTACAACGTACCATTGTAGAATCAGTAAACGCCAGTGGAAAAATATATCCGGAGCTGGAAGTAAAAATCAGTCCCGATATTTCCGGCGAGGTTACTGAACTGAATGTGGAAGAAGGAGACAGTGTAAAGAAAGGACAGGTGCTGGCAAAAATTTATGCCGACATCTATGCACTACAAAGAGACGAAGCCGCATCGCAGGTAAATCAGGCTAATGCCGGCGTCAATAATAGTAAAGCTGCTTTGGAATCATTAAAAGCCGGTATGGAGCAAGCGCAACAAAACTTTAACCGCAATAAAAAATTGTTTGATGATAAAGTAATTTCCAGAGCTGAGCTGGAGCAATATGAAACCGCTTTAAAAACAGCCGAAGCAAATTATAATGCAGCGCAGCAAGGTATTAAAGGCCAGCAAGCCGGCGTGCAAAGCTCAAAAGTGGGATTGACCAAGGCTAATAAAGATTTAAGTCGCACCATTCTTATTGCACCTATGGATGGTGTCATTTCATCGCTTAATATTAAAAAAGGTGAAAGAGTGGCCGGTAATAGTTTTAATATAGGAACGGAGATGATGACCGTTGCCGATATGAGTGTGCTGGAAGTAAGAGTAGATGTGGGTGAAAATGATATTGTAAAAATTGAAATAGGCGACTCGGCCGATGTGGAAGTGGATGCTTATAATAATCGCAAGTTTAAAGGCGTGGTTACGAAAATAGCAAGTAGCACAAAATCTGCAGCTACACTTTCTGCCTCAAATGATGTTACCAACTATGAAGTAAGAATCCGCTTAGACAAAAGTTCATATAGTGATTTATCTGACAAAGCATTTCCTTTTCGCCCGGGTATGAATGCCAGTGCCGACATAAAAACCAATCGAAAAGCCGATGTATTGTCGGTGCCCATTGGTGCAGTAGGTGCCAGAGTAAAAGGCAGCGATAAGAATCTGGAGGATCAAAAAAAGGAAAATGATCAAAAAAAGGATAACGTAGGTATGAAACGTGATGATTCGGGCAATGAGATGGAAGAAGTGGTTTTTGTTTTACAGGATGATGGCACTGCAAAAAAACGAGTGGTGCAGTCAGGTATTCAGGATATTAATTATATTGAAATCATATCGGGGTTGAAAGCCGGCGAAACTGTGGTGACAGATCCTTATACAGCCATCAGCAAAACATTGAAAGATGGTATGAAGGTGAAAGTGGTTTCAAAAGATAAATTATTTCAATAGTAAGAATATAAAAATGAATTTTCAATTTGTAATATGTATGGAGTAGTAGGAAGTGGTAGCTGGGCCACAGCCCTGGTCAAAATATTGACAGATAACGGACACACGGTAAACTGGTGGGTGCGCAATGCCACTGCTGTACAACATATTCTAAAGCAAGGCAACAACCCGGGATATTTAAGCTCAGTAAAATTTGATTCATCAAAGCTTCATCTTTCAACTGAGGTAAAAGATGTGGTAGCCGCTTCCGATAAAATTGTAATGGCCATTCCCTCTGCCTATGCCGAAGAAAGTATTGCCGGATTGAATCCTCATGACTTTAAAAACAAGAAAATTATTTCCGCCATTAAAGGTTTACTGCCCGAAAAAAATATTTTGCTCAATTATTATCTGAAGCAGGAATTTGAATTTGCTTTGGAGGATTATTTTGCAGTGCTGGGGCCCTGCCATGCAGAGGAAGTAGCCGAAGAAAAACTCTCTTATCTCACCATTTCTGGTATTCAGATTACGGAAGCAGAAGCAATTGCTCTGGATTTCAAAACAAGTTATATAAATACCATTGTCAATCAGGATATATTGGGTGTGCAATATGCCGCTGTAATGAAAAACATTTTTGCACTGGGAGCAGGAATGGCCAGCGGACTAGGCTATGGCGATAATTTTTTAAGCGTCTATATTGCCAATGCTGCCGATGAAATGGCCGGGTTTTTAAAAAAATTCGGCGCACAACATATTACCGTGGGTGAGCATGAGGCTGAAGATCCGGTTACCCATCGCAAAATGCCCAATTATGCCGCTTCAGTATATCTCGGCGATTTACTGGTTACTTGCTACTCTTTGCACAGCCGCAACAGGAGTTTTGGCAAAATGATTGGTCAAGGTCTTTCGGTAGCAGAAGTAAAAACCGCTATGAATATGGTAGCCGAAGGTTACAATGCATCTCGCTGTATTTTTTTAGTAAATGAACAAGTAAAAGCCGCTATTCCAATTGCCGCCACCATTTATCAAATATTATGGGAGCAGTTGCCTCCGGCAGATGGGTTTAAGTATATTGAAGAAACACTGATTTAGGTTGAAATACTTTCGTTCTTAATAAGGAATAAATTATTCCATAAATAAACTCCTTGAATTTTATGATTTACTAAATATTCACAAAAACTTTATCTTCACTTTATAAAAGGTTATATGCTATGATTAAGTTTTTTCAGATTGTGTTTATGATAGCTGCCATTGTGCAAATCGTACTAAATGTAATTGACTTTAATAAATGGCAGGAAGGACGCAAAGAGGGCAGCACCAAACCGCATCCCATAAAATGGTTTTCTTTTATCCTTACTTTTTTGGTAGCTGTTGGATGTTTGTTGAATATCATTTTCGCCTATTGGGCTGATAAGTAAAATAGATCGGCAGCAATACCATCAGCCAGCAGTTTCCCTTCACGGGTTAATTGAAGAAAATTTTCTTTCCGTACAACTTTGTTTGATTGCATGTATTTATCCATTCTTTTCAGAAATGAATCCGCAGGTATTTCAAACTGAAGGGAAAGTACATCTAAATCTATTCCTTCCATTGTACGCAGCGCAGTCATTATGTATTCATTCAGCTTTTGTGTGTAAGTGAGTATTTCTTTTTCTGCTATAATTTTTTGCTGTTGCATGGCTGCAATGTATTGCTGATTGTTTGCAATATTCCATTGCCTTTCATTTCCATTATATGAATGTGCCGATGGCCCCAGTCCCAAATATTTTTTCCCCTGCCAATATGATGTGTTGTGCCGGCTGCGCATACCGGGTTTTGCAAAGTTTGAAATTTCATAATGCTCGTAACCGGCAGCTTCCAGCCATTGCATCAGTAGCAAAAACTGTTCGGCCTGTTTATCCGGGCTTATATCTTCAGCACGATGTTGTTTTATTAGTTTATCAAGCGGTGTTTTGGGTTCCACCGTAAGCGCATAGCAGGAGAGATGCGGAATTTTTAATGCCAATACGGTTTCTACATTCTGTTGCCATTTTTCATGGCTCATGCCGGGAAGTCCATAAATAAGATCAACCGTAAGATTATTGAAATATGGTAATGCCAGCATTAAACTATCAAGCGCCTGCCTTGCATGGTGTGCCCTGTTCATCCACTGCAAATCCTCTTCAAAAAAACTCTGAACGCCAATACTCAAGCGGTTGATGCCTGCCTGTTTCCAATCTTGTAATTTGGGTGTT
>JAKIZK010000035.1 GCA_022708055.1 Bacteroidota bacterium | reverse complement strand
CAGAACTGGATCGTTTTTGCGATGCCTTACTTTCTATTCGTGAAGAAATAAAAAGCATTGAAGATGGTAACGCAGATAAAAAAGATAATCCATTAAAAAATGCACCCCATACGCAGCATGAAGTAACTGCTGACGAATGGACACATCCATACTCAAGAAAAGAAGCTGCATTTCCGCTTTATTATGTTACGCTCAATAAATTTTGGCCTTCGGTAGCCAGAGTAAATAATACACATGGCGACCGAAACCTGATTTGCACCTGCGAGCCGGTAGCATCTTATATGCAAGCAGAAGCCTGATTTACTTCAAAATAAATAACATTTCACCGGGCACACCATAACCCGGTGATTTTTTTTATATTCATACCCTGATAAACCAAACCATCAACCTGCAACTATGTGGATCTTTAGGGTACAAAGCAATATTAGAAACACATTTCGTTTCCTGACTATCATTTGGATTTTCAGTAAGCATTTCACCAAAAACTGGTTTTACAACAGTTGGTTTCGCCGCATATTTGATCCAAAAGGTAAAAACCTGACGACCCGGCCTCAGCGGATAAGAATGATAATAGAAGATCTGGGACCAACGTATATAAAATTTGGGCAAATACTTGCCGACCGACCCGACCTCGCCTCTGAAAGGCTGAGAGAAGAATTAAAAAAACTACAAGCATCAGCTCGGCCATTTGACGACAACATCGCCCACAACATCATAGAGCAAGAACTGGGCGATCCGATTAAAAATGTTTTTTCCCAATTAGACAACAAACACATGGCATCAGCCTCCATAGGCCAGGTGTACAAAGGTGTATTGCTTACCGGCGAAGAAGTAGTGGTAAAAGTGCAACGACCCAATATCAGAGAAAAAATAAAACTGGATCTGGTATTGATGAAGATATTAGCGAAGCGGGCTATCAAATCTTATCCCGGTCTGGCTCATTTCAACGTGGTAGGCTTTGTGGAGGATTTTGGAGACAATATTATGAAAGAGCTGGACTATACCATTGAGGCCAGCAATATGAAACGCTTTGCTGTCATGTTCAAGGACGATGAAACCTGCTATATTCCCCGTGTTATTTCTCAATACACTTCTCCCAAATTGCTCATCATGGAGTATGTTCGGGGCATCCGGCCTGATGAGCCCGAAGCACTTCGACAGGCCGGCTTCAGCACTCAAAAAGTAGCTGAGAATGGAACCAACATCATTCTCAAAATGATTTTGAAACACGGTTTCTTTCATGCCGATCCGCATCCGGGAAATATTTTTATTAGAGATGATAACCAGATTGTACTGCTGGATCATGGCATGGCGGCCACTTTAAAGCCCAGACAAATTCAGGCGCTTATCAATTTTATGATGGGCTTTGCCAAAAAGGATAACAGAAAAATTACCAAAGCCGTACTGGCGCTATGCGATGTTACTTATTTTAAGCATTTTGAAGATTTGGAATTTGAAATCGGCGAAACCATAAAACGATATAGTTATTTATCGTATGAGCAGGTAGATATGTCGCACCTGATGACAGAAACCATAAAAACAATTATCAAATATGATTTAAACGTACCATCCAATCTTTTTATGCTGATAAAAACGATTGCTACGATTCAAAAATTTGGCGAAAGCCTGGAAGCAGAAATTTCGCTGGCAGATATGATCAAACCATTTGCTATTGATAAAATAAAAGAACAATTTACCTGGCAATCCATTTTTAATAAATTATCAGGTGCGGCGGAAGATTATATTTACTTCGTTGACAAATTTCCGCGAGATGTAAAAGAAGTCATGAGCAGTTTGAAACGTGGCGTTATTAAACATGAAATCAATCTGCGCGAAGACAGCTACACAAATAAAGCAATGAGGCAGGGTATCAACCGGCTTGGCTTTGTATTTATTCTGGGGCTGATGCTTATTTGCTCCACATTATTAATGATGTACAAAGAAGATAAGCCAGCAATACGAATTTTTTTCTATACCACTGTAATCGTGTCGGGGCTTACCGCTTTACGATTATTTGCCAAAACAAAATTTAGTTGACAATAAGAATAAAAATTTACTTTATGTTGCGTGAAGACACGCAACATTGCCTCGCAACATTGCCACGAAACATTGCCACACAACAATGCCCAGCAAAAAAAGTATTGATTGAGGATTCAATTCAAAAAAAAAGTGCTGAAAGTTAAACTACCTTCAGCACAGATATAGAAAAAGAGCGAATAAACTAAACTGATTTTTCCTTAGTTCCTATTTTACAGTAATATTTACAACAGCAGTCAACCCTTGTCCATAAGATCTATGCAAGGCATCTGCCATTTGCAAAACCAATTTATGCTTTCCGGGTTTTAATCCCTTCAACTCATACGAGGTTTGTCCTTTTCCAAAATGAACATGTGCAGAATCCGTAGGAACTACGGTTCCGGCTTCTAAGAAATCTTCTGCATCAATTAATAAATGATGATGGCCCGATCCTTCTGTTACAGGTCCACCGGCCGTATCAACTTTCATCACTTCGGAACCCATTTCTATTTTATATGGTAAAGTAATAGTCTGCCCATCTTTCAAATTCTTAAAAAACACTTTGGCTCCCATGGGAATACCGGGCAATGCAGGCACAGTGATGCCCGTGTGATTCATATTGTGATTCATGGAATCATGGCTTTGTGTTGTAGCTGTACTATCAGTTTTATTGTCCTTTTTATCGGAAGTACTATTACAAGCAGCAACAACTATCAATGCAATTGCAGGAAGAAAAAATCTTAGTTTCATAATAAATATTTTTTTTGGAGGCCAAAGGTAAGCCTTATCAAGTCTTATTAGCTCATACATCAACACAGTTTACATTCTATTTACATTTCACTTAGAAAAACTATTTTAATTGTGGGAAAAGACTGATAAACAATGACTAAAAAAATATTCAAGTAGCTTTCAAGTAATATTCGTTAATTAAATTTCATTCCACCTATTTTTGGCCACACAAATAAGCAAGGCAGCCCCCATGTATCTCAAAGACTATTACGGAATACTTAATATTAAACCTTCTGCATCGCAAGCCGAAATAAAAAAGGCATACAGAATGCTGGCCTTGCAATATCATCCTGATAAGCATAATAATGATGCTGAAGCTCAAATCCATTTTTCCGAAATAAAAGAAGCTTATGAGATATTAACTAACCCGTCCAAAAAAGAATATTATCTGCAACAGCGCTGGTACAACCAAAGTTTAGGCAAAAGAAAAATGCAATCCGAAACCACTCCTTTTTTGGTATTGCAACAATCCCTTGAACTGGAAAGACATGTGGCAGGTATTGATGTGTTTAGAATGGATAGTGGCGGTCTTAAAGATTATATTCTTGATCTATTATCAATAGACACGATTGAAAAACTCAAAGATTTTAATGACACAACGGCCAATTTAGAGATTATAAAAGCCTTATTGCGTGCTGCTCACCCATTGCCAAAAATATTTATGGAAGAAGTATTGAACAGGCTTCGGCTATTGGCAACCAAGGACAATCAGGCATTGCATCTAATAGAAAAGCAACAAACCCACAGTTCCCAAAAACACAAATACCAGCAATATTCGATCATAGTTATCATTGTCATTACGATCATTCTTTGTTCACTTATCCATTTTGCCAGTCGTTAAATTATCTTTGCCACATGCATTATGTATCAGCAGCAGGGCTTACCAAAAGCTACGGCATTCAGCCTTTGTTTTCCAATATTTCATTTCATATTGAAGAAGGCGATAAAATTGCATTGGTTGCCAGAAATGGAACCGGCAAATCGACCCTGCTGCGCATGCTGGCAGGCAAAGAAATTCCCGACGATGGCAAGCTGTGGATTCAAAAAGATGTAGATGTGGTTTTGTTTGAACAGGAACCGGTTTTTGAAGAAACTAAAACAGTCTTAGAAAATATTTTCGTCCACAATCATCCTATAATCAATGCAATTAAGGAATATGAATCCATCAGCGAAGCGGGTGATGTTGAGCAACTGAATGCATGTATCATTAAGATGGATGAACTGGGTGCCTGGGATTTTGATGCAAAAGTGAAGCAAGTGTTGAGCAGATTAAATATTCATCAGCTTCAACAAACCGTAAATACACTAAGTGGCGGCCAGCGAAAAAGAGTTGCGCTTGCAAAAACGCTGATTGACATTGGCTTTGAACATAAACATGTATTGTTGATCATGGATGAGCCGACCAACCATCTTGATGTAACCATGGTAGAATGGCTGGAACATTATCTTGATAAAGAAAATGTAACATTACTGTTAGTGACACACGACCGCTATTTTTTAGACGCCACCTGCAATGAAATTTGGGAAATGGAAGACAGTAATCTTTATTTTCATAAAGGAGACTATGCCAACTATCTTGAAAAAAAAGCTGCCCGCATAGAAAGCGAAACTGCCAGTATTGAAAAAGCCAGAAATCTCTATCGCCGCGAACTGGAATGGATGCGCAAACAGCCCCGTGCCCGCACTACCAAAAGCAAAAGCCGGCAAGACAATTTTTATGAAGTAGAAAAAAGGGCAAAACAAAAAATTGAAGATGAGCAACTGCAATTGCAAATGAAAATGAACCGCTTGGGCGGTAAAGTAATTGAACTCAAAAAAGTTTACAAAAGCTATGGAGATAAAGTTATACTGAAAGGATTTGACTATACTTTTAAAAAAGGAGAACGCATTGGTATCGTAGGAAAAAATGGTGTAGGCAAATCTACTTTTATCAACATACTTCAGGGAATTGAGCAAGCAGATAGTGGTAAAATAAATATTGGCGACACAGTGCTTTTTGGCAATTATTCGCAACAAGGGCTTTTGCTTAAAGAAGATATGCGGGTGATTGAATATGTAAAATCAATGGCCGAAAACTTTCCGCTTGCATCCGGTGGCACCTTAAGCGCTTCACAGTTTTTACAGCTATTCTTATTTGATGACGACAAACAATACACCTACGTAAGCAAATTAAGCGGTGGTGAAAAAAGAAGATTGCATTTGCTTTCTATATTATTCCGAAATCCAAATTTTTTGGTTTTGGATGAGCCTACCAATGATCTTGATCTACCTACATTAGGAGTATTGGAAAATTTTTTAAGCGAATTTCCGGGTTGCGTATTAATTGTATCGCACGACCGCTATTTTATGGATCGCCTGGTCGACCACCTTTTTGTTTTTGAAGGAGAAGGTATCATTCGTGATTTTCCAGGCAATTATTCGCAATACCGAGCGGAGGAGTTAAAAAAAGAAGTTAATCAGCCAAAAGTAGAAACGACCACCACTTCCCCATCGCTGACCGAACAAAATTTGAACGACGGAACTAGCAAAAGGCAGTTTACATATAAAGAAAAAAGAGAGTTTGAACAGTTAGAAAAAGAGATACCCGAGCTTTCCAAAGAAAAAGAAATGATTACTGAAATACTCAATAGCGGCACGGTTCCTTTTGAAGAATTACAAAAACTTTCGCTACGAATGGGCGAGCTGAATCAACAATTGGATGAAAAAGAAATGCGATGGCTTGAATTAAGTGAAATAAATCAATAGATTTACACATAAACCAAAACTCATGAAATTCAGAATCATCCTGTTTGTCATTGTACTGATGACGAAACTAAATGCAAGATCACAAATCATAAATGTTGAAAGTGCCCGTATGCAATCCGATACAGTGGGATGGATGGGCAGTTTTGGAGCAGCCTTCAGTATTACAAAAAACACATCACAAATTTTTGGTGCTTATGCCGATGCACATATACAATATAAAACCAGCAATGATCAAGGTATATGGATGATATTGGGAAATTTAAATTTTCTTAAAGTTGCAAAAAGCCGATTTGTATCTGATGGTATGGCACATCTGCGCTACAATAAAAAAGTAAATGAATGGCTGCGTTGGGAATTCTTTGGTCAATTTCAAAATAATGATATTACACAAATTGATTCCAGAATATTGGCAGGAACCGGCCCTCGGTTCAAACTTATGAAATTGCCAACCTTCCGGCTCTATGCAGCTATACTGTTTATGTATGAGCGGGAAAAAGAGGCAACGATTCCAATAGTAAGACATAGTGATGTCCGAAACAGCAGCTATATTTCCTTTACATGGCTTCCAAAAGATTATCTGGAAATGATAAGTACAACCTATTTTCAACCCAGGTTGAGCCAGTTCAACGACTTCAGAATATTAAACCAAATTAGTTTTAAAGTAAAAGCCACACCACATTTTTCGTTGAGTGTAAAATGGAATTATTTGCACGATAAAGCTCCGGCCGGCACTGCACCCAAAACAGTTTACAATTTTGCAACGGGATTTACTTACGATCTCTGAATCATTTATTCAATAAATTTTGTGTAAGCCCTGCTGCCATAGTATTGATAACCCCTTGAATCGAAGCGGGTGCCACAAAATATTGAATGAATAAAACCATTCAACTCCACTTGTTGTGTGTGATAAATTCCACGATTGTAATTAGGCTTGAAGAAAAACTGAATACGCCGGCGAAAGCCTTTATACATCACTATAGAATCGGATATGGTTTCATTAAACTTAAAATCATTCTTTAGGTCGTTTAAAAAAAGATGACTGCGCACCCAGGTACCTCCGGTATCAGAAACAATTCTTTTGCCATTATATAATGCGATACTGTCGTTATATGCAAATACATTCAAACAAGATTTCTTTACGTTGCGCAACCATTTTTTAAATTTACTATAGAAGCTTTTCGCATATCCATAATCGCTATCCAGAAAACTGATGCGTTTAACATAAGCCGGAATATTTTCTACCCCATCCAGAAAACCAAAAATAAAACTACCACCGCCGCTATGCCCGTTTAGATAAACCGATTTTACTTTTGCCGGATATGAATGATAAATGGAATCAATTATTTGAACATAAATCTTTTTGTAATCCAAATGTTTGCTTTTCCAGGCCGGCCAGCTTTTCAAGCTATTTTCCAGATAACAGACTACATATTCCGTATGCGGATCAGATGCTCTGATAAAGGCCGTTTGTGCTTGAATATGCTGTATATCAAAATGCCAGTCATCGCCCGATTGCATTTTCTTACCCATCGTCATTGCAGTTGTATTTCCATTGGGCAGTGCGTAGAAAATAATACAAGTCCTATTCGCTTTGTTTGAAATTATGGGCTTATCAATAGAGATTTTTATATCGTCATAAACGATTATACTATCAATCATATTTACAGATTGGGCAAAGGCTGAAAAGAAATTCAGCAAAATTAAATTTGCAAATATCAGGGATCGCATTTTAAGAAGGATTATCTTTCATTTTTCAATGAATTTCACATCAAATATAAAACCATGAAACCGAATACCATTGGCAGACAACGCTTGTTTTACTTTGCATTTATAAGTTTAATTCTTTTATTCTGTAAAACAAAAAACAACGAGGCAGCAAATGCCCCATTCGAAACGGTAACCAATAGCGAAGCAAAAGATTTTGCAAAACAATTGCAAAGTTCCATTGAGAAAAAAGATGCAACATTTTTTGACGATGCAATTGACAAAGAAGCGTTTCTAAAAAAAATTGGATTAATTGATAATGGAAAAGATGCCAGCGCTTTTAAAAAAGGTTTAACCGACAAAATGAAAATTGGCACACAACTCATTAATTCTATAACCAAAAACGGCACATATCAACTTGTAAAACAATACGAAAAAGACAAGATACAGCATTTAATTTTCAGACTATACGATCAGGGCAGTTTAAATTATCATGACCTTGAACTGGGCAAGCATGATAAAGAAGTAAAGATTGATGATATATATGTTTATACCAGTGGCGAATTACTATCAGAAACATTGAGTACGCTGTACAACCAAATGCAATCATTAATGCAAAGTGGTCAGGTAAGTGATGAGGACAATTGGCTCTCCATAGTGCCCCAAATGAGACAAAAGATGAGAACGGGAGATTATCAGGGTGCATTAAGAGATTTTAGAAGCCTTCCTGAAAAAATACAAAAATTAAAATCATTGTCTTTGATGCTTATCATGATAACATCGGGCTTAAATGATGATGCAGCATATAGCGCAGCCATTGATGATTATCAGCTGCGTTTCCCAAATGAACCCAACATGCACCTGATATTAATTGATGGCTATATTATCAAAAAAGAATATGATAAAGCTTTTGAGTCGGTAAACAAACTGGATGAAATGATCAACAAAGATCCATTTCTGGATTATTACAGATACCTCATCAGCAACTTAAAGAAGGATAATACTAATGCAAAAAAATACTTGGTTTCATTTGTCAATAATTTTCCGGATTTTGAAGATGGCATACTGGAATTGATTCTTACATACCGAGAAGACGGCGAAAAGGAAAAAGCAGATTCGCTGATAAAATCTTACAAGCTTCACAGCGCATTTGATCAGGAAAGATTGAAGAAAGAACTGGGTATAGATTAAAAAAACGAACGCCTTAAACATTCTTCTCTGCCCTGGCTACTACCGCAGCAGGTTCTATTTTTTCCATACATTTAAAATGACCCAATGGGCATTTTTTATAACCAATTTTGCTGCAAGGCCTGCACCAAAGTTTCTTAACTTCAAGTATTACATCTTTAACCATGGCATGGCCAAAATAAGGCGTCATACCAAATGCAGGAACAGTGTTTCCCCATAGAGAAATGATAGGCTTTTTAAATGCAGCGGCAATATGCATAAGCCCGGTATCATGTGTTATCACCAGTTTTGCTTTTCTTACCAGGTCGGCACTTTCGTTGAGTTTAAATTTGCCACAGGCGTTATAAATTTTTATATCATCTGCCGAGGCTATTTCATCACCTGCAACTTTATCTTCAGGCCCTCCCAGCAAAATCAATGGGTGTTTCATTTGCATACAAAATTCTTTCCATTTATGTATTGGCCATTTCTTGGTGCCATGTGCAGCTCCGATAACGCAGGCTATATAACCGGCATGATGAGCCGCCGGTATATCTTTCCAACTGGCTTCTTCTTCTTTTGCAATAAAATAATCAAGCCCTTGTCCATCATTCTTTACGCCAAAACTTTCAACCGTTTTTAAATAACGGTCAACAATATGTTGCCCAGGCAGCAGATTTATTTTAAAAGCAGTTAGAAAATATTTCTGAATATTAAGCTTATAAAAAGAAAATGACTTTTTCTTCAATGCTTTTTTAACGCGTAATGATTTTACGTTGTGATGCAGGTCAATAATGTAATCATAGTTTTCTGCACGAAGTTCTTCAATCATCAACTCCCAACTATGCGCTAGCAGCATAACTTTATCAATGTATGGATTGTGTGTTACTACTGATTTAAAATCCTCTTTAACCAAAAAATGAACTGTTGCATCAGACACCTGCTGCTTCAGGCAGCGAATAACCGGTGTAGTGAGTACAATATCACCAATTGAAGAAAATCGTATGATTAAAAATTTGGCCACAACTATCTTTCTACAAAGTTCAGGTCTTTATTAAAAGTTTCTTCAAGAAACAGCGCTGCTACAACCGTTATCACCATGATAATAACAGCAGCAAGCCAACCCCCGGTATAATAATCTGTTACACTTCTTAGCATTTGAAATAAAGGCAAAATAAAAACGGCCAGCATACCTCTTACCATATTCGGAATGGTGGTAGCAGCAGTAGCTCTCAGATTGGTGCCAAACTGCTCGGCTCCCATAGTAATAAAGATGGCCCAAAAGCCGGTACCAAAACCCAGACCTGCACATATCCAATACATTCTTTCGGCTGTCCCATTCCATAATATTGTAAAAAAGAGCAAAATGAAAATACCGGTAATTACATAGAAAAGATACAAGGCTTTTTTTCTGCTGCGCAGCCATTGGCTCACAAAACCAATAAAAATATCGCCAATAGCAATAGCTGAATAGGCATACATAATGGCCCTGCCCGGATCTATTTTCTCTTTAATATTCATCCATTTTCCAAACTCACTGGAGAAAGAAACCAAAACACCTATTACAAACCAGGTAGGCAAGCCAATCAATATACTCAATACATATCGCTTCAATCGATCTCTGTTATTAAACAACATCCAAATATTTCCTCGCTTTACATCCATTTGCCTTACTTCATGAAACATACCTGATTCAAAAACCGATAAGCGAAGCGCCAGCAGCAGTAAGCCCATACCACCACCAATAAAATAACAAGTACGCCATTCAAAGTTTTCTTTGATAATAAATGCAGCAACAGCTCCCGTAAGTCCCAGTCCGGCTACCAATGAAGTTGCAATGCCCCTTTTTTCTTTTACAACCAACTCTGATACCAAGGTAATACCGGCACCCAGCTCGCCGGCGAGTCCAAGGCCTGCAATAAAACGAATGAGTCTAATCTGTTCCGTATTTTGAACAAACCCATTGGCAATATTGGCCAATGAGTATAAAATGATGGAGCCAAAAAGTACACTCAGCCTTCCTTTCTTATCCCCCATCATGCCCCAAACAATACCGCCTATCATCAAACCGGCCATTTGCCATATCAAAATACTTTCTCCTTCTATGGTGATTTGCTCGGGTGACAGTCCAAAAGACCGAAGGCTTTCAATACGAGTGATGCTGAATAAAAGTAAATCATAGATATCAACAAAATATCCCAGCGCAGCTACAATAACCGGAATAGAAAATATGCCGTATTGTTTTTTCATAAATCAGGCAGATGTATTATCAACAGGAGGTGTTGCTTTCTTTTTTCTTGATGAAAACATTTTGATAAGAACAGGAGCCGTAGTAACCAATACAATTCCAAGTACTATAATTTCAAGATGCTCTTTTAAATCGAAGCCAAATTGATTTAGAATCCATTTTTGTAAAAAGAAACCACCCAGCACCATGGTAGTAACCCAGGCAAGGCAACCTACAATATTAAAGAAATGAAATTTTTTGCGATCCATTTGCACAATACCGGCGACGATAGGAGCAAATGTGCGGATAAAGGGAAGAAATCTTGCGCCGATTACTGCAAGCCCTCCATGCTTTTCAAAAAACTCTTTTGCCTGTTGCAGATAACGTTTCTTAAATAAAAAACGATCTTTCCAGTTGTACATAGCAGGGCCCACTTTGCGCCCTGTCCAGTAGCCAACTGTGTTTCCAATAATACCACACAATGAAATCAGTCCAACTAAAATTAATAAATCAAACCAATAAGAATAATTGGGATAATGAAAACCAAACCACTCCAGTACCTGATTGCCCAGGCCCGGTTTTAGTTCACCGGCTTTTGTTTTAATCTCATGCGCATAAATGCCTGCAACAAACAACAAAGAATCGCCGGGGAGAAAAAATCCAACAAACAAACCTGTTTCTGCAAAAACGACAAACAGTAATAACCATAGCCCGCCGTTTTCAACATACCATTGAGGCTGCAGCAAATCAGTCCAGGTAAAAGCATCTAACAAAAAAAACAAATCCATAGTACGAATTATTAATCATTATTATCAACAATAGCATCTGCTTTCTTTTCATCAAAGGCTAATGCTTTTTCATCATCAAATTCATTTTCCCAGCGGGCAATAACACAACTGGCCAATGTATTTCCCATAACATTTACAGAAGTGCGGGCCATGTCCATCAATTCATCTATTCCATAAATAGCCATAATGGGCCAAAGTGGAAAATGAAAAGTAGCAGCCGTGGCAATTAATATAACTAATGAAGCTCGTGGTACTGCGGCTACTCCTTTGCTGGATAGCATCAGCGTAAGGCCAATCATCAACTGTTCGCCAAACGACAGATGAATACCCGATGCCTGTGCTACAAAAACGGAAGCCAGTGAAAGGTATAAAGTGGTACCATCTAAATTAAATGTATAACCGGTAGGAATAACGAATGATACAATTTTGCGAGGCACACCAAATTTTTCCATATTCTCCAGTGCCTTTGGCAAAGCAGAATCGGAACTGGTGGTAGCAAATGCAATAGACACGGGCTCCCGGATTGCCTGAATAAATTTTTTCACCGGAATTTTTGCAACCCATAAAGCAATAGGCAATAAAACACAAATGATAAAAACAAATAAAGCCACATAAAGTGTTACCAATAATAAAGCAAGATTCTTTAATACATCTACTCCCAAATGACCCACAGTAACCGCAATGGCTGCACCCACTCCAAATGGAGCAAAATACATGATGATATTCGTAAACCTAAACATCGTTTCGGCCAGGCTCTCCGAAAACTCAAGCAGTGGTTTCTTCTTTTTTTCGCTGAGCAATGCTAATGAGATTCCAAAAATTACACTAAAGAATACGATGGGTAATACATTGCCTTCATAAACTGATTTGATAATATTTTCAGGAAAAATATCAATGATATGATCCTGCCAGCTTTTGGGTGGTGTATCAGGTAACTTATTCAGAAGGCCTTCGGGCACAGCTACGCCTGCACTATCCAATACGGTAATCACCTTAGATTGTAAAACCCTTTCAGGCGATTTTGGTAAATCTTTCAAAAGTTCTTGTGGCACTTCTATCCCTTTTCCTGCACCGGAAATATTGATGGCGGTAAGTCCAATGATAAGCGCAATAGTGGTAACCACTTCAAAATACACAAGCGATTTCCAACCCATGCGGCCTACCTGTTTCAAATTGGCATGACTGGCAATACCCACCACCAGTGTGGCAAATAAAAGTGGGGCAACAATCGTCTTTACCAGTCTTAAAAAGATAGTGCTGAGAAATTTTAAATCCTGCGAGTCAAATGATTTTGGATTCTTATCGGCCGGAAACTCCACTCCAATAACAACGCCTATAGCCATAGCCACCAGAATCCAAGTAGTAAGCGATTTTTTATAAAAGGCAAAAACTACGAGTGCGGCAAGCAAAACCCAGCGTGACATGGCCAATACCGGTTCGCCTAGGTTTGCCATACTTTGATATTGCACTACATGCAATACAGCAACAATGGTAAAAGTGATTAATGCGATCCATCCTGCTTTTCGTTGGTTCATAGTGAATTTGTAAGTTTTCAAAACTAAAGGTTTAGCCCCAAAATGGAAAATTTGATGTGGTTAATCCGTTTATAATTCTTTATTAATGTATTGAATTGATTTATGTATTTTCCCACATTCAAACCTCAACAATAATTTTATGGCTGAACAACAAAACGGTTTCAAGCAATCATTAGGATTAGTAGATGCCACCATGTTGGTTGCCGGCTCCATGATCGGCTCTGGTATTTTTATAGTAAGTGCCGATATTACCCGCAATGTGGGCAGTGCGGGATGGCTGATAGCCGTTTGGCTGATAACCGGATTTATGACTATAACAGCCGCAGTAAGTTATGGCGAGTTGAGTGGCATGTACCCCAAAGCCGGTGGTCAATATGTATATTTAAAAGAAGCCTTTAATCCCCTTGCGGGATTTTTATATGGATGGAGTTTTTTTGCCGTAATACAGACCGCAACCATTGCTGCTGTGGGTGTTGCATTTGCTCGTTATACTGCCTACCTGATACCTGCTGTGGGAGAAGATAATATCATTTGGGGAATACAAAAAGGAGTGAATGAAGCCGGAAAGGCAACTTATTCATTTTCCATAAGTGCTGCACAATTACTGTCCATGGCTGTTATTATCTTTCTTACTTATACTAATTCAAAAGGAATAAAAGGTGGCAAACTGATACAAACCACATTTACAACTACCAAGCTATTAGCTTTATTCGGATTGATCGTGTTGGGTTTTCTGCTGGCCAACCATAGTTATTGGACAGAAAACTGGCAGACAGGTTTTGAAGCTACACATTTACAAAAAGATGGATCCTGGTTGGGAATTGGCGGAACAGCATTAATTGGAGCCATCGCAGCTTCTATGGCAGGCTCTATTTTTAGTAGTGATGCATGGAACAATGTTACATTTATTGCCGGTGAAATAAAAAATCCGAAAAAGAATATTGGTCTTGCTTTATTTTTCGGAACATTGATTGTAACCATAATATATGTATGTGCCAATTTGATGTATATAAACGTACTGCCATTACAAGGTATTGCACATGCGCAAAACGACAGGGTAGCTGCAGTAGCTGCCGAAAGTTTGTTTGGAGCCAATCTGGGGCCATACATCATTGCCGTATTAATTATGATTTCCACATTTGGTTGTAATAATGGATTAATACTTGCCGGTGGCCGTGTATATTATACAATGGCTAAAGACGGATTATTTTTTAAAAAAACCGGAGAGCTGAATAAAAACGCTGTACCCGAGTGGGCTATGTGGGCGCAATGTATTGTAGCCTGTTTGCTATGCCTCAGTGGTCGCTATGGAGATTTGCTGGATATGATTTCATTTGTAGTAGTTTTGTTTTATGCATTAACGATTGCAGGGATTTTCATACTTCGTAAAAAAAGACCTGATATTGAAAGGCCGTATAAGGCTTTTGGATATCCTGTATTACCAGCCATTTATATAATTCTGGCCATTACCTTCTGTGTGTTTCTCATCATTATGAAACCAACTTATGCAGGTATTGGATTGGCCATAGTATTAGCAGGAATTCCATTGTATTACATAGCTTTATCGCGCCGCAAATCACAAAATCTATAATATTTTATCTTCATCCCTTAACTTAGACACTTAATAAAATCAAACACATGAGCTTATTTGTAAAAAAGCCAATGAGTGTGCTACTCAATGAAGCATCAGAAACCGGAAGCCATACATTAAAAAGAACACTGGGTGCAAAAGGACTGATTGCTTTAGGCATTGGTGCCATCATTGGTGCCGGATTATTTTCTATAACGGGTATGGCCGCTGCCAATCATGCAGGGCCTGCTATTACTCTTTCATTTGTAGTTGCAGCATTGGGCTGCTTGTTTGCCGGTCTTTGCTATGCCGAGTTTGCATCCATGATACCCGTTGCGGGTAGTGCATATACATATTCTTATGCTACCATGGGCGAATTTATTGCATGGATCATCGGCTGGGACCTGGTATTGGAATATGCGGTAGGTGCTGCCACCGTAGGCATTAGTTGGAGTCGCTATCTTGTAAAATTTTTAGAGGGTTTCGATATTCATTTGCCAAATGAGTTAATCGCTGGCCCCTGGGATGGCGGCATTATCAATTTACCCGCTGTTTTTATTATTGTACTTATGAGCTTATTGCTGATAAAAGGAACTAAAGAAAGTGCATTTGTAAACAGCATCATAGTAGCTTTAAAAGTTTCTGTTGTACTGGTGTTTATTTTCTTAGGCTGGAAATATATCAATACGGCAAATTACAATCCTTATATACCTGATAACACCGGAAATTTTGGGTCATTTGGTTTTAGTGGTATCATAAGAGCTGCCGCCATTGTATTCTTTGCTTATATTGGATTTGATGCAGTAAGTACTGCAGCTCAGGAAGCTAAGAATCCAAAGAAAGATATGCCCATCGGTATTTTAGGTTCACTATTAATTTGTACAATTCTTTATATCCTCTTTGCACATGTAATGACAGGAGTTACCAGCTACACGACATTTGCCGGTAAAGATGGAATTGCACCAGTTGCCGTAGCAATTGAGCACATGGGTACACCTGATGCTGCCGGTGTTATTCAACCCGATTATCCCTGGCTCAACAGAGCGATTGTGGTAGCTATACTCGCCGGTTATGCTTCGGTTATATTAGTAATGCTAATGGGACAAAGCCGTGTATTCTTTAGTATGAGTAAAGACGGATTGATTCCAAAAATATTTTCAAGTGTAAATCCAAAAACACAAACACCTGCTAAAAGTAATCTGTTGTTTATGGTATTTGTAAGTGCATTTGCAGCTTTTGTACCAGCCAGAGTAGTAGGTGAAATGACCAGCATTGGTACCCTATTCGCATTTATACTTGTATGTGTGGGTATATTAGTAATGCGTAAAAAAATGCCGGAATTACCCAGAGCATTTAAAACACCATTCGTACCGGTAGTACCCATTCTGGGCATTGGTGTTTGTTTATTTATGATGGTGTTCCTTCCAATGGATACCTGGATTCGTTTATTAGTGTGGATGCTCATTGGGCTGGATATTTATCTGGTGTATGGTGCCCGAAACAGTCATTTAGGAAATGGTACTGACAATAGAAAAGGAATGAAAACAGCCCGATACACCGGCATTGTGCTTGCTTTACTCTTAGTAGTAGCAGGATTTTTGCATCAGTACGTTGCCGGATTTGATACCGATAAAACGTTGTTGTACATCTCCATTGGTTTTGCAGTTTTACACTTAGGCTTGTATGCCAGCAAACTCAATAAGCCTGAGTCAGCCTCATAATTCATCTTTATCATATTAAAAAGCCCCGGCTATTGTCGGGGTTTTTTTATACATTAAATTTTAAGTTCTTTTAATTAGCAAAAACTTCATTGATATTTTGCAAACTGAATTGCTTTTCTACATTAATCCATTGCCTTAAATTTGCAGCCCGGAAGTTCAGCTCCATCTGAGCATAATACCTGTAGTGTAATTAGCCTCCGAAGATTTAAAACTTAGTTTTTTTTATGGGAAGAATATTTGAAGTAAGAAAAGCCACCATGTTTGCCCGCTGGGATCGTATGGCTAAGCAGTTTACCCGCATTGGAAAAGAAATAGCAATTGCTGTAAAAGCCGGCGGACCAGATCCTGCAACCAATCCTGCCCTTCGCCGTTGTTTCCAAAATGCCAAGGCAGTAAATATGCCAAAAGACCGTGTAGAAGCGGCTATCAAAAGGGCACAGGGCAAGGAAATGGAGAATTATGATGAAATTCTTTATGAAGGATATGCACCACACGGAGTAGCGATACTGGTAGAAACTGCAACTGATAACCATGTACGTACGGTAGCCAATGTAAAATCGCATTTTAATAAAGGAGGTGGCGCATTGGGAAATAGCGGCAGTGTGGCTTTTCAGTTTAAAAAAATGGGCGTATTTAAATTAAAGCCTGAAGGATTGAATGCAGAAGACCTTGAACTTGAATTAATTGATTTTGGACTTGAGGAGCTTGGAGAAGGCACCGGCGAAAATGATGAAAATTTATTAATTGTTCGTAGCGCATTTACCGATTTTGGAAATATGCAAAAGGCACTGGAAGATAAAGGCATCACACCGATAAGTGCTGAACTGGAGTGGATTCCGACAGTTACAGTTCCGGTAAATGACGAACAAGCTGCCGATGTAAGTAAGCTGATTGAAAAACTGGAACAGGACGATGATGTTCAAAAGGTTTTTCATAATATGGGATAACACAAATTATTTAAGTTACTCAAATATGGCAGTTCGATTGTAACTGCCATTATTATTTTTGATGAATACAGACAAACCAATACTTCTATTTGACGGTGTTTGCAATTTTTGCAATCGCATGGTAAACTTTGCAATTCGAAATGATAAAAAAGCAAAACTTTTGTTTGCCCCTTTGCAATCTGCAGCCGGAACACAACTAAAATCAAAATTTCAGGTAGCACCCAATGCAGATACAATTGTATTTATTGAAAAAGGGAAATCCTATACTTATGCCCGTGCAGCCATCAGGGTGTGTCGCTATTTAGACTGGCCGGCAAAAATGTTGTATGCTTTTATTATTATTCCCCGCTTTATCAGTCAGCCTGTATATAAATGTATAGCCCGAAACAGATATAAATGGTTTGGCAAAAAAGAAACTTGTATGATTCCCACTGAGGCAGTCAGAAAAAGATTTTTGGAATAGATTTATAAATTCATTTTTGTTTAATCCGTCTTCCAATTATTCATTTTAAGTAAATCAAAAAGTTTTGCTCTTATTTCTTTGATGGGCTTGGGAATATTGCAAAGCAATACATAAAAGAGTTGCTGGTCGGGAAGCCAGCAATAATCGCTGATGAAGCCGCCCTGCGATCCGGTGTGTCCTGTCATTCTTTCACCGGCTTCATTTGTCAGAAACCAGCTAAGACCCAGCCGAGATGGAATACTGTCATTCCAATTTGAAAACTGAAATGCTGTTCTGGATTTATCTATCCACTCCTTATTCAGAAACAAATGTTCTTGTATTGCTTTTTCGTATTGCCACATTTCCATTACACTGCTCCATACGCCGCCGTTTCCGGCTGCAGCAAAGGTGGGCTCTTCGCCATAGTCAAGCTCATCAAATCCATTGCTTTTATTTCTTACATATCCATGCGATACGCCGGTTTGCGGATGTGGCCCATCCGTAATTGTAGAAGTAAACATGCCTGAAGGCTTAAAAATATTATCGGCGATAAATTGCTGCCATTTTACACCCGAAACTTTTTCAATTATTAAAGCAAGACCATTAAAGGCAGGGTTGGAATAGTGATATTTGCTTCCCGGTGCAAATTCTAATTTTCGTATTTGTTTTAGCGGTGCAAAATTTTCTTCATCTTTTGCAGTCAGATAAAACTCATGTTCTTCGTTTACTTTTCTGCTATCGGGCAAGCCGGATGTATGTGTCAGTAAATGAATAATACGTACCTGCTTTGCAATTTTTTTATTCTTGAAGTCGGGAAAATATTTTAAAATGGGATCATCAAGAGACAATTTTTTTTCTGATGCCAGTTTTAAAATTCCATAAGCCACTACCGTTTTACTAATGGAACCCAGATTAAACAATGTGTTTGTTGTAATTTTCTCTTTTGTCTGCATGTCAGCAAGTCCAAAAGCATTTTCATAAATAATTTTTCCATCTTTTACTAACAGTACAGCTGCACCAGGTTCGTCATCTTTAAAATAATGTTGAAAAACAGAATCAATACTTGTTTTCATTTGCTTTTCGTTTTGAGCAATAGCAATTAACGGCAATAAGCCGATTAGCATCAGACAGATTTTCATTTGAGCAATTTATGAAATTTCTTTAGTTCTGTAACTTCTGCAGGCGATAAAGGGCTATTGCTATCAACCTTTGATTTTAAGAATAATACTCTTTTGTGCTGAGGGCTTTTTGATAAAATACTTTCTATCATCTCTACGACTCCCTCATCTTTTTGATATAATGGTGTATTGGCTGGCCGATCTGATTTTTGCTTTTCATGCTTTCTCAGAATGATTGCCTCCAGTGTGGCTAATTTATTTTGAGAAATTTCAGGAATTCGTTTTGCTTTTCCATACAAGCCTTCAAGTTGTTTTTTACTCAGCCCGCCACGTTCCTGGTATTGCATTAATATGCTTTGTGAAAATTGATTTCCCGGTTGCTTTTCAGCAACGATTTTCAGAATATCCAATACAATATCTACTTCGGGTTTTAGCCTGTGCATGATAACAAACGTACATGAAATTTTTTATTCTAAGATAAACAAAGGGATGGATGAAAGATTTTATGAGAGTTCCTCCTGGTCAAAAAACAATATTTGATAAGCAAGAGAATTTTAAGAAAGAATAATGGCTGTATTTTATATCGCATTATCTATTGTAGTCTTTTTTTTGCCACGAAAACACACGAATTAACACGAAGAAATACAATTAAGAATCTTTGGGAGCCTTTGTGTCTTCGTGACTTGGTGGCATTATTTTTTTTTGCCACGAATGCACACGAATTGACACGAAGAAATACTATTAAAATTCTTTGTGAGCCTTTGTGGCTTGGTGGCATTATTTTTTTGCCACGAAAACACACGAAATGACACGAAAGGTGGTTGATATTATTTTTGCTTATCCCGAATTTAAGTAAGAAAGTCTCCACTACACAGGAATAAAAATCTTTGTGAACCTTTGTGTCTTGGTGTCTTGGTGGCATTATTTTTTTTGGCCACGAAAACACACGAATTAGCACGAAGGTGGTTGATATTTTTTTTGCTTATCACGAAATCAAGTAAGAAAGTCAACACTAAACAGGAAAAATATTCTTTGTGAACCTTTGAGCCTTTGTGGCTTGGTGGCATTATTTTTTTGCCACGAAAACACACGAATTGACACGAAAGGTGTTTGATATTACATCTATATTCAAATTCTATTAATAAAATATACTGAAACAAAAAGCCCGAAAAGCTATTAAACTCTTCGGGCTTGTAATTGATTTTTAGACTTTTATTTCTTAGAAAACTCCGCACGAATAACATTCAATGCCCCACCAGCCTTAAACCACTCAATTTGTGGCTCATTGTAAGTGTGATTTACTTTAATGCTATCTGTGCTTCCGTCTTTATGATTCAAAACAACTGTAAGCGGTACACCTGGGGCAAATGAAGTAAGACCAATAATGTCAATACTATCATCTTCCTGAATTTTATCGTAGTCATCTTTATTATCAAAAGTAAGTGCCAGCATACCTTGCTTTTTAAGATTTGTTTCGTGTATGCGAGCAAAACTTCTGACTAAAATGGCTCTTACGCCCAAATGACGTGGCTCCATGGCTGCATGCTCTCTGGATGATCCTTCACCGTAATTTTCATCGCCTACAACTACGCTGCCAATGCCTGCTGCTTTATAGGCACGGGCTGTGGCCGGCACCGCACCATACTCACCGGTAAGTTGATTTTTTACCGTATCCGTTTTTTCATTGTAATAATTGATTGCGCCAATAAGCATGTTGTTGCTGATGTTATCCAGATGACCTCTGAACTTGAGCCAGGGACCTGCCATGCTGATGTGATCCGTTGTACATTTTCCTTTGGCCTTAATTAATAATTTTAAACCTTTAAGGTCTGTTCCTTCCCAGAGTTTGAAAGGCGCTAATAATTGTAAGCGCTTTGAATCTGGCGCCACGATTACCTGCACTTTACTTCCATCTTCAGCAGGAGCCTGATAGCCTGCATCTTCCACAGCAAAACCTTTTGGTGGCAATTCGTATCCGGTGGGCTCTTTCAGCATTACTGCTTCTCCTTTATCGTTGATTAATGTATCTTTTAAAGGATTGAAACTGATGCTTCCGGCCATTGCCAATGCAGTTACCACTTCGGGTGATGCTACAAAAGCATGTGTGCTGGACAGACCATCATTGCGTTTTGCAAAATTTCTGTTGAAAGATGTGATGATGGTATTCTTTCTGTTGGGATCATCTATATGTCTTGCCCACTGACCAATACAAGGTCCACAAGCATTGGCCAATACTACACCACCTGCATTTTCAAATTCATTGATGAAGCCATCTCTTTCAATTGTAAATCGCACCTGCTCACTTCCCGGTGTGATGGTGAATTCTGATTTTGTTTTTACACCTTTGCTTACCGCATCTTTTACAATTGAAGCACTCCGGCTTATGTCTTCATAAGATGAGTTGGTACAACTACCAATTAATGCAACCTCTAATTTATCAGGCCATCCGTTTTTAGCAACCGCTTCTTTCATTTGTGAAATAGGAGTTGCCAGATCGGG
>JAKIZK010000034.1 GCA_022708055.1 Bacteroidota bacterium | reverse complement strand
CCGATAATTGCCGCCGGTAAGCATGGGAAGTGTAAATGTGTTTAATTCATCAATAAATTCCGGGTCGCCATAGCCGTTTAAATATCCGGCTGCTGCTTTCAGGGGAACAAATGCAATCTCAGGTCTGTCAGAAGCCATCTTCATTGCTCTTCGTCGTGCTAAATAATTTCCTTTATTGTTGCTAAGATCTTTTCGCAATACATCGTCTAATGTTAGTTTGAACATATTACAAACGATTTCCAAAACATCAATACGGGGATCGGCTCTTTCTTCTTCGTAAGCGCCTAGCAGCGACCTTTTGATTCCCAGTTTTTGTGCAAATTCTTCCTGTGTCCATCCGCGAAGTTTGCGCAGATACTTCATGTTTTGATTGGCAACTGACATATTAACTAATTTAATTAGCTGCAAAATACTAATTATTTTGGTTTTTCAAAATCTTTTTTATAACTGTGTTTGGCAGGCCGGATAAAAACAAAGATTTTTGTACCGTATGGCAAAAAAATTGAAAACCACCACTAAGAAAAATACAAAGTCCAAAGTTTTAAAAGAACCCCCTGTTATTCTCGTTACTAATGATGACGGTGTTACGGCTCCGGGTATTAAAAATCTCGTGCAAGCAGTAAAAGATTTGGGGAAAGTAGTTGTGGTAGCGCCGGATAAACCACAATCCGGTATGGGTCACGCCATTACAATTGGCCAGCCGCTACGATTACATCATTTAAGTACCGATGATAATGTAGAAATATGGAGCTGCACCGGTACGCCTGTAGATTGTGTGAAACTGGCAGTGGACAAAGTATTACATCGCAAACCTGATATTTGTCTTAGCGGCATTAATCATGGAGCCAATCATAGTATAAATGTTATTTATTCCGGCACGATGTCTGCCGCTATGGAGGCCGCCATAGAAAGTATTCCTTCTGTTGGTTTTTCTTTGCTTGATTTCAGTATAGAAGCAGATTTTGAAGGGGCAAGAAAATATGCCCGCATCATTACAGAAAAGATGCTGCAATCCAAACTTGATAAGCACACAGTTCTAAATGTAAATGTACCTGCAGTGCCGGCATCATTATTAAAGGGTATGAAAATTTGCCGGCAGGCCTATGCTAAATATGAGGAAGATTTTATTGACAGAGAAGACCCGCACGGCCGCCATTACTATTGGCTTACAGGTGAGTTTGTGAATTTTGATAAAGGCAAAGACACTGATGTGTGGGCATTGGCGCATCAATATGTAAGTATTGTTCCGGTGCAATTTGATTTGACTAATTACGCACTAAAATCAAAACTGGAAAAGACCTGGAAATAAACCTTAACTCCTCAATATGATTTTAAATAAAGATAACCTGCGATTGGGTTTGATTTTAGGATTGCTGGGGCCATTATTAGGCCTGGTAGCAGTTTACTTTATTAAATTCCCTTCCTATCCTTTTAGCGATTTTCTTTCCTATTTTATGAATGATAGTAAGATGATCACTTCTGTGGGTTCATTAAGTCTGTTGGCCAATGTAGTGTTATTTACCCTATATGTTAATACGCACCGCGATGATACGGCAAAAGGAATTTTTATTATGACATTGCTTTATGGAATTGGTATTTTGGTACTAAAAATCGTGTAAACTTTTTTGAATTGCATTTTTTAAGTTCACCAAAAAGTATAAATATGAAAAAATTTTTCAATCCCTATTCTTCAGAAAGCGTTAGAGATTTTGCTTTGCTCCTATTGCGATTATCTGTTGGAGCATTGTTAATCACACATGGATTTCCAAAATTTCAGAAACTGATCTCCGGAAATGAAATTCTATTTGCTTCAGTTTTTGGTTTAAGCCCTACTGTTTCTATGACCATGGCCATGCTGGCGGAGTTTTTTTGTGCTGCAATGGTATTCATGGGTGTTTTTACCCGATTGGCAGCCATTCCGGTTATCATTACCATGTTGGTTATTGTATTTAAAATACATGGAAGCGACCCCTTGTCGAATAAGGAAATGCCACTTTTATATCTCATTTCATATTTAACAATATTCTTGTGTGGACCTGGGAAATATTCGGTCGACTATTTTTTATATAATAGTGCTGGAAAAGGGCAACGAGCCAGATAAGCATTAAATTATTTCATATAAATGAAGTATTACATCATAGCAGGTGAGGCCTCAGGCGATTTGCATGGAAGCAATCTCATGATGGCTATCAAAAAATTAGATGCAAATGCTTCATTTCGTTGCTGGGGTGGCGATAGCATGCAAGCAGTAGGTGGCGAGTTGGTGAAGCATTATCGTGAATTGGCTTTTATGGGTTTTGCAGAAGTGTTGATGAACCTGAGAACCATTTTCCGGAATCTCCATTTTTGCAAAGCAGATATTCTGAATCATATACCCGATGTATTGATTTTAATTGATTACCCCGGTTTCAATCTACGCATAGCTGAATGGGCTAAAAAACGAAATATTAAGATCGTTTACTATATATCACCACAGGTATGGGCATGGAAATCGGGTCGTGTGAAGTTGATGAAACAATGTATTGACAAGATGCTGGTGATTTTGCCATTTGAAAAAGAATATTTTAAAAACAATTGGAATTGGGATGTAGAATATGTAGGCCATCCATTAATTGAAGAACTGGAAAAAAGAAACTTATCGGCAGAAAAAATCGCTTTATCTGATATGCCTGTTGTTGCATTGCTTCCCGGAAGCCGTAAACAGGAAATATTGAAAAAGCTACCAATCATGTTGGAAGTATCTCAGTCTTTTTTAAATTATCAGTTTATAGTAGCAAAGGCTCCCGGGGTTGATGAAAGTTTTTATGATGAAATGCTGAAACCTTATCCCAATGTTTCTTATGTAGCCAATCGCACCTATGAATTATTGGGTCAGTCAGTGGCGGCATTGGTTACTTCGGGTACTGCCACATTGGAAACTGCACTATTAAATGTGCCGCAGGTAGTTTGTTACAAGGGATCAGCTATCTCGTATCAAATTGGAAAACGATTAGTCAAAGTAAAATTTATTTCTTTGGTTAATTTGATAATGGATAGGCCAGTTGTAACAGAACTGATACAAAATGACTTAACGGTTGAAAATCTTAAAAGAGAGCTTGATTTAATTTTACATCATCCTGAAAAAAGAAATCAGGTATTTGCAGATTATGCAAACCTAAAAGCTAAACTTAGTAGCAACGGTAATGCATCTGCCCGAGCGGCAAGCTCCATTATGAAATTTCTTGATCAGCAGTAAATGCAAAAATCAGCCAACCCAACTTTATCTTAAAAGTTTTATTGCAAGAATAATCAGGCAAATTATAAAAATAATTAAGCTTAAACGGTTGATGCCATGCATATAACCAATCCATTTACTCTTGGGTCTGTTGGGGTCTTTCTTTCTTAGAAACAGGTATTCAGAAATTTGTTTTAATATGCCCATGCTTTTTTATATAATGCAAAGTTGAGGCAGTCAACACAAAAAAAGTTCCATTGCGGGAACTTTTTTAAAAAACCGAAATTTTTGTGGAGGTTACCGGAGTCGAACCGGTGACCTTTTGCATGCCATGCAAACGCTCTAGCCAGCTGAGCTAAACCCCCAATCGGGGAGCAAAAATAGGGGTTTCAATTTTACAATACAACGAGTTTTACTACCGTTTTATACTGTCTTGTTTCCATTTGTAAAAAATAAATACCACTTTGTAAAGCAGGATAACTAAGGTTGGTAAATGAACCCGCTGGTATCAGGTTATAATCTTTTTTATGGATAACCTGGCCCTGCATATTTATTAATTGCATATTTACATTAGTAAGCGTTTTGGTTGCTTTGATGTAAATATTTTCTTTAAATGGATTTGGATAAACTACAACACCCATTTCATTTGCTGAAACATTTGTAACACCCGTAACCACACCGGATAAATTGTATTGAGAAAAAACCGGGTAATGGTCTGATGTATTATGGGCAGTTACATAATCAGGAATAATGGATGTTACATCGTTTTTAATTTTTGCAGAACCCGGAACATAAAATGGTTCTACTTCATTTGAGATGATATGATTATCAATAACATTTGGAAAATTAATCATGGTTGTTTGTCCGGATGCACCCAATGGTAAAGTAATAGATTTGTAATGGTCTGCATCAGTACTGTCTTTAACGATATTATCATAAGAAGTAACATTGGCGCCTGTATAAATACTGGCATTCAAAGCATCATTAAAATCTCCAATGATATAAACGTTTTCGGTGCTGAACTGTGCATCCAAAGTGTCTTTTAATTCTGTAGCTGCTGCATATCTTTTGTCATAATCAGCTTGTGTACTTCCTGCTTTTCCATGCAGTACAATAAAGTTTACACTTTTACTTACACTATTGATAGTAGCCGTGGCAGAAAACATATAAGGAAAGCGGCCACTTGCCCAATTGGTATATGCCGGACTACTGTTCCGCATTAATCCTCTTACATTAATATTTGAAAAAATAGATTTACGATAAATAAATGCTTGTTTCTGACCACTCGTCCATGCGCCACCGGTGCCGGTTGTATTACCGCTGCAGTAGGGTGCTACAAAAAAACCATATTCGGTATTTCCAAGAGAATCAACCACTCGTCTGAGGCGCATTGTATCTACAACTTCAACCAAGCCATAAAGGTCAGCATTCAACCACCTCAATGCTTTTTTTACATTTATTTCCTGCAAGTCTTTATCTGTGGGGCCACTAGAAGGTGCTCCAAAAAATTCTACATTCCAGCTTACAACATCCAATGTATTTACACTGCTTTGGGCTTTTAAGTCATTGTAACCAATACAGAGGAATAATAAAGTAGCGAATAATAATTTCTTCATCCTTTTAAAGTTGAGTTGACAAAAATATTGATTGTAAGTTAAATGGCAGAGATGCGGAGATCGATAATTTTCAACTGCAATGATTTTTGTTCGTTCCATTCATTTTCTTCAATCTTAAAAACTACATCAACGGGTTTTTGTTGTTTCAGGAGTTCATATTTGTCAGCCATCCAAAATCCGATGCCTGTAAGTACAGCATTATTTTGCTTTAATGAAACACGCAGATGTTCTTCTTTTACAATTTTGCTCCAACCTGTGTCAACTACATTTCTGGCAACGAAAACAGGGCGTAAATTTTCGGGGCCAAAAGGCTCCATCTGACATAGAATATTGTATAAAGATTGTTTAATGTCGCTAAATTGAATTTCGGAATCAATCACAATCTCCGGTATCAATTGCTCCGGTAGAATGGTTGCCGATACTACTTCCTCAAATTTATTTCTAAATGCATCAATTTGCGATAGCTCCAATGTCATACCCGCTGCTGCAAAATGTCCACCATATCCTAATAAATGTTCGCGACAGCTATGTATGGCTTCATACAAATTAAAACTGGGTACGCTTCTGGCACTCCCTGCAGCATAGTTCCCTGATTTAGTTAAAACTATTGTTGGCCTGAAGTATGTTTCAATGAGCCGGGAAGCCACAATGCCTACCACACCCTTATGCCAATGAGGTTGGTAAACCACGGTTGATTTATTGTTTTTCCAGATTTTATTTTCTTCAATCATTGCCAATGCTTCTTCTGTAATCGCCTTATCAGCTTCCTTTCTTTCTGTGTTATCTGTATGTAGCATTTCGGCAAAGTGGAGTGCTTCTTCTTCCGTAGATGCAATAAACATTTGCACGGCTTTTCTGGCATCATCCATTCTGCCTGCAGCATTCACCCGCGGTGCTATCATAAATACAAGATTTGTAATATGAATTTCTCCGGCCAGACTGCTCAATTTTGTTAGTGCTTTAATACCATGATTTGGGTTTTTGTTGGCCTTCACCAATCCATGAAAGGCCAGAATTCTGTTTTCGCCGGTCATGGGTACTATATCGGCAGCAATAGCGGTGGCGAGTAAATCTAAATATTCAAAAGGAGTTTCGGCTGGTAAGTTTAAACGTTCAGTAAGTGCACATATCAGTTTGAATCCTACGCCACAACCACACAATTCTTTATAGGGATAGTTGCATTCTTTTTGTTTGGGATTTAATATTGCTATGGCAGGTGGCAGTTTTTCATCGGGCAGATGATTATCGCATACAACAAAATCAATTCCTAAATCTTTTGCATAGCTGATAAGTTCAACAGATTTAATGCCACAATCCAACGAGATGATGAGGGTAAAGCCATTTTCTTTTGCAAAATCAATACCTGCTTTACTTACGCCGTATCCTTCTTTATATCGATGTGGAATGTAAAAATCAAGTTCAGTATGGATCTTGTTTAGAAACTGAAACATACAGGCAACTGAAGTAGTGCCATCTACATCGTAGTCGCCAAAAACCAGAATTTTTTCTTTTTTATGTAAGGCAAGTTGAATTCTATCTACGGCTAGATCCATATCCTTCATCAGCCAGGGGCTGTGTAATGAAGTTAATTGTGGTCTGAAGAAATCTTTAGCTTGCTCATAGGTTTCAATATTTCGCTGCACTAAAATTTTGCAAAGCAAAGGGTGTACCTGTAGTGATTGATGTAATGCATTGACTTTTTCATCTTCGGCATTGATTATTTTCCATCTTTTTTCCATTTAAAAATATTCAGAAAACTTTTTTGTATTAAAATTAATATTTACGGTCGGTAACAAATCGTACCATGTCTTCCAGCCCCTTTCGTATTTCATTTTCGGGAAATTGATTAAGTAATTCAATTGCTTTATCTCTGTATGCATTCATTTTTTCTTTTGCATAAGCAATACCGCCTGCTTGTTCTACTTGGTCAATCACCCATTTTACTTTTTCCTTATCATTATTATTGTTTTTTACGATGTAAATAATTTTTCTTCGAGTAGCGGCATCTGTATTGTTCAATGTATAAATTAAGGGTAGCGTAAGTTTTTTCTCTTTGATGTCATTACCGGTTGGCTTTCCAATATGCTCACTTGCATAGTCAAATAAATCATCTTTGATTTGAAATGCCATTCCGGTCGTTTCTCCAAAAACACGCATTTTTTCTGTAATGATTTCGTCTTTTGTGCTACTCCATGCTCCGGCAGCACAAGCAGAAGCCAGTAAAGAGGCTGTTTTATTTCTGATGATTTCATAATAAATTTCTTCTTTCAGGTTTAGCGTTCTCGCTTTTTGCATTTGCAAAAGTTCACCTTCACTTAATTTACGTACAGCATCTGATAGGATATGGAGTATCTGATAATCTTTTTGTTCGAGAGATAATAGCAACCCTTTTGCGAGCAGATAATCACCGATCAACACATTGGCTTTTGCTTTCCATAAAGCATAAGTAGAGAAAAAGCCTCTTCGTTCCATTGAGTCGTCCACCACATCATCATGTACCAGTGTTGCAGTATGCAAAATTTCAACCATTGATGCGGCTCGGTAAGAAGTGTCATTTATAGAACCACAAAGTTTTGCGGAAAGTAAAACAAACATGGGGCGAATCTGCTTACCCTTTCTTTTTACTATATATCGCATGATGCGATCAAGCAAGGGAGCCTGGCTTTTTACTGCTTCTTTAAACCTTTTTTCAAAGATTTGCAGTTCAGATTCTATTAAATTAGTAGGTAGTTTCATCTAAGCCCGGCAATTTACGGGCAAAATATTTATCTATTGATGAGCAGCACATTGAATACTTAAATTGACTAAGTCATTGAAAAATAATAGGCAAAGGGGAAATATATTTCACAAAAATTTGGTTTTTAATGCTCAATCTCTATTTTTGCGTATTATTTAGGACATTTTAGGACATTGTTTTTCAAATCTTAATCCACAGTTATGGCAAGCAAAAAGTATTTATTACTTATGGCAGTGGCGTGTTTTACTGCAATAAGTTCGTTTTCTCAAGTTAAAATAGGTACCACCTATGACTCATCTCAAATTCCTGATGGCAGGATGAAACAACATAATGAGTTTCTGCAGGGTACTTATAATTTTCCAGCAAAACCACGTAATCAGTGGGAAATTGGTATTAAAGGAGGTCTGTTTCAGGTTTCCGGCGATATTCCTGCCAAGTTTCTTTCTCCTGGTTTTGGTATTCATATAAGAAAAGCATTCGGATATGTATTCTCTCTTCGTTTAGAGTACATTTATGGAATAGGTAAAGGGTATCATTTCCGTGCTTCTGAAAACTATGCTAAAAATCCAGCATGGGGTGTAAACATAACTAATCCTGCACAACGCTATAGTGCTCCGCTTGCTGTAACAGGAGCAGGTGGTGTAAGAACCATCGTTTCATCAGCAACCGGATTAACCTCTACGCCATTTGAACATGTATTTTATAATTATAAAACAAATGTACAAGACCTTAGTTTAGAAGGTATAGTTACTTTGAATAACATTCGTTTTCATAAGTCTAAAACCGGCTTTAATATTTATGGTATTGCAGGTATAGGCGCAAGCATTTATGATACAAAAGTGAATGCCTTAGATGGTGCTTCTAAATATGATTTTAATTCAATAAATGAATCTGCTTACAAGAACAGAAAATCATTTCTTAAGAACATGAGAAATAATGTTTTAGATAAAACATTTGAGACCCCCGCAGAAAATCAGGGTGATCGTCGTCCAAAACTTTTTGGAGATACTTTCAAACCTTCTGGTACAGTGGGTATGGGTATCGCCTTTAAATTAGACAAGAAAAACAGAATTAATCTGGCTATTGAAGATCGTTGGACATTTATCAAAGATGACTTATTAGATGGTCAGCGTTGGCAAGAGCATGCTTGGGGTGATGCTGTGCTAACTCGTGATTTTGATTCATATAACATGTTGAGTGTTGGTTTGAATATCAACCTAGGTTCAAAAGCAGTTGAGCCACTTTGGTGGATGAATCCTTTGGACTATGCGTATAGCGAAATTCGCAATCCTCGTTTAATGCGCCTGCCCAAACCAGTATTACCGGATTCTGATAATGATGGTGTAACAGATCAGTTTGACCAGGAACAAACTCCCGAAGGCTGTCCTGTTGACTCACATGGCGTTACTAAAGATACTGATGGTGACGGTGTACCTGATTGTAAGGATAAAGAGCTTATCACGCCTACTTATTGCCAACCTGTTGATGCAGATGGTAAAGGTAGCTGCCCAGTTCCTTGCCCAGACCCTGAAAAGTGCAACCTTTGTACTAAACCTTGTGGTACAGGTGGCAGCTCATGCGCTACTTCTTTAGGCGAGTTGCCTACTCTATCTTTCAAATCAGGTTCTGTTAAGCTGAGCGATGACACAAAAGCAGCTCTTTCAACTGTAGCATCTAAAATGCGTAACAGTCCAGGTTGTCGTGTAGTAGTTGTTGGTTATTGCGCTTCTGATAAGAAAAAACAACAACTAAGCTGGGATCGTGTAAATGCGGTTATCAATTATATGGTTGATAAAGAAGGTATCAGTCAGGATCGTTTTGTATTCGTTTCTGGTCAGGATAACGAAAACTGCGATAATGTTGACCTTCAAGTAGCGGCTGAAGGCGATGACAGACCAAGCAGAGTTGACCCTCCTCATCCAAATTTGATGAAGAAAAATTAATAAACTCAATTTAGTATATAAACCTCCCGGATTCCGGGAGGTTTTTTTTGCAATATTTTTTCCGAAATCCTTTACAATAACCTTAACGCAAAGCTTTTGGATGCTCTAATTTTTTACTTAAAATTTGCTATTATCAGTTAACTTTGCACTCCTTTATGAAATCAGTCTGGATCTTTATACTTTTTGCAGCATTAGCCGGTTGTGGCAGCAGTAAGAAAGCTACACAACGAAATTCAGGGAAAAAAAGCCTTGCCAGAATACTTAAAAGCCATGATTATGAATATAAACGCAGAATGGCTGAACAGTTTTTTGTAACAAAAAAGTATATCAAGGCCCAACAGGTTTATGAAGATATATTTCCATATTATAAAACAGACAGAGCAGCCTTTGAAGATATTTATTATAAGTACGCTTACTGTGCCTATAATATGGGAGATTATATGAATGCGGAAAATCTTTTTAAGAGTTTTATGGAGACATTTCCCTCAAGCAAAAAGTCGGAGGAGATGGATTACATGAGAGCTTACAGTTTTTATAAACAATCGCCCAAGCCTGAACTTGACCAAACACAGACTATTAAAGCAATTGGTACTATGCAAGTTTTTATCAATACACATCCGGGTTCTTCAAGAATACCTGATGCAAATAAAATAATTGATGAATGCCGGGCAAAGCTGGAAGTAAAGGATTTTAAAAGTGCATTACTGTATTATGATATGGGACAGTTTAGAGCTGCTGGCGTAGCCTTTACATCTCTGCTCAATAGCTTCCCTGAATCGCAGAAGGCGGATGAATATAAACTAATGGTTATTAAATCATATTTTAAATATGCCGGCCTTAGTATAGAAGAAAAGCAGGTAGAAAGATATGAACAAGTCATTACAGAATGTAATGAGTTTTCCGATCAGTTTCCGGAAAGTAAGCTAAAAGGAGAAGCACAAGAATATCTGAAATTATCAACTAACAATATTAAAAAGTTAAGCAATGAGCAAATTAAGACGACACCTTAGTGTAGGCATTACCAATAATGTAGAAACCCGAAATTTGGATGATATTAAAGCCAAGACGGGGAATCTGTATGAATCAATTTCCATCATTGGCAAAAGAGCTAATCAGATAAATGTTTCATTAAAGGAAGAATTGCACAACAAATTAGAAGAATTTGCCAGTCATACCGATAGTCTGGAAGAAATTCATGAAAATAAAGAGCAAATTGAAATCTCAAGAGCATATGAAAGAATGCCAAATCCGGCATTATTGGCTACTCAGGAGTTTTTGGATGACAAGGTATATTTCCGCAAAGCGGATAATGACCTCTTTAGTTAAGAATATTTAAACAATAAATTTATGCGGTTGGTGAATACTAACCGCATTTGTTTTTATATGTATTTTTGAAATAATGTTGAAGGGGAAAAAAATAATATTGGGAATAACTGGTAGCATAGCTGCTTATAAATCTGTATTTCTCTTAAGGCTGCTGCTTCAGGAAGGTGCCGAAGTAAAAGTAATCATGACACCAGCAGCAAAAGATTTTATAACACCACTTACTTTATCTACACTCAGTAAAAACCCGGTTTTAACAGAACTGTTTGATGAGCAAAGCTGGAGTAACCATGTCATGCTGGGACGTTGGGCCGATCTGTTTGTGATAGCGCCGCTAAGTTGTAATACGCTTGCTAAAATGGCTCAGGGAATTTGTGACAATCTTTTATTGGCTGTTTATTTATCTGCTACATGCCCGGTTGCAGTAGCCCCGGCTATGGATGAAGATATGTGGAAACACTCAAGTACTAAAGAAAATCTACAACGACTCAAATCATTTGGTAATAGTATAATTCCTGTTGGAAACGGAGCGTTGGCCAGTGGCTTGCATGGAGAAGGCAGAATGGCTGAGCCGGAACAAATTCTTGAATTTATAAAAGAGCATTTTTCTGTCGCAAATGAGTTACAAGGGAAAAAAGTACTGGTAACTGCAGGACCAACTTATGAACCTATTGATCCGGTTAGATTTATCGGGAACCATTCATCAGGAAAAATGGGCATTGCAATTGCTAATGAATTATGCAATAGAGGAGCAGAAGTTACGTTAATATTGGGACCTACAAAAGAAACAGTGAACAATAGTAGAATTAGTATTATTAAAGTCACTACAGCCTTAGAAATGTATGAAGCTGTTGAGAATCGATTTGATATTACAGATTTGACAATTATGGCTGCTGCCGTTGCCGACTATACTCCAGTAAAACAAGCCACACAAAAAATTAAGAAGCATGAAGCAGGCCTTAGTTTGGATCTCATAAAAACGAGAGATATATTAAAAGCAATAGGTGAAAGGAAAAAGAGTGGCCAGATTTTGGTAGGCTTTGCGCTTGAGACAAATAATGAAACTGAGTATGCAAAGGAAAAATTAGTTAAGAAGAATGCAGATTTGATTGTATTAAATTCTATGCAGGATAAAGGAGCAGGATTTAATCATGATACCAATAAAGTAACTATCTTCAGTAAGGATCAGGTGTTTGAATTTGAAACAAAAACAAAACAAGAAGTTGCAAAAGACATTGTGGACACTATAATTCGTCTTTATTATGCGTAAAATATTTTTAGCAGGATTTTTTTTTACATTTTGCATCACGGCTACAAAGTCGCAGGAATTGCAAGCCCGGTTTACAGTAAACACGAGTAAGGTAAGTACTCAGGTAGATAAAAAAATCTTTACAACATTGCAAGGCTCACTGGCCAATTTCTTAAATAATCGCCGTTGGACAAACGATACTTATCAGACAAATGAAAAAATTCAATGTAATTTTTTGCTTACCATAGAGCAGGATCTTGGAAAAAATGTTTTTAAAGGGAAACTGACTGTACAAGCAGCCAGACCTGTATTCAATTCTTCATACGATTCGCCAATTCTAAATTTTCTGGATGATAATGTTACTTTTAAGTACATAGAATTTCAACCGGTAGAATTCAACGAAAATAGAGTTCAAGGAAATGATCCACTCGTAGCTAATCTAACGGCAGTCATTGCATACTATGTAAATATTATTTTGGGGCTTGATTATGATTCTTATGCATTAAGAAGTGGTGACCAGTATTTTCAAAAAGCATGGAATATTGTAAACAATGCTCCGGAAAATGGTGATATCGGTGGCTGGAAATCTTTTGATGGTTTGCGCAACAGATATTGGCTTGCAGAAAACCTGAACAGCAATCGTTTTGCTTTAATGCATGATGTATTGTATGCTTATTATCGCACAGGGATGGATTTATTTTATGAAAACGAGGATGCCGGAAGAACGGGTATTTTAAACTGTTTAAATTTCTTAAATACGATAAACTCCGAAAATCCAAATTCAATGGCAATACAGGTGTTTTTTCAGGGGAAAAGTAATGAACTTGTAAAGGTTTTTAGCAAAGCTACTGACGAACAAAAAAGCAGAGCCAGGGAGCTATTAATAAAACTGGATGTTACCAATACTGCTGCCTACAAAACTTTGAAATGAGGATATTGTTTTTCTTCATAATTCCGGTATCAATTTTTATTGCCTGTAAAAAAAGGGATAATACGCCCAAAGACATTTTGCCCGTTGCGAAAATGAAAGAGTTACTCAGAGATATGATGCAGGCAGATATTTTTGTCAACGATTATGTCATCAGCCGAAACCCTGCTTTGAACAAAGACTCAGCCCGTATAGCCTCATATAGCGAAGTATTTGCTATTCATAAAATTTCAAAAGAAACATTTCATAAAAGTTTCGCATATTATAAAACCCATCCGCTACAATTAAAAACTGTAATGGACTCCATCAGTATTGCAACTGCACCTACACAAATTGTAAGCCCCATTGATGTTTCAGATACAGTACAAACTGCGGAAAAGCCAATCAAACCGACAATTCAAGCAGATTCAGTACTTCAAAAACCACTCAAACGTAAAGCGCTTCAAAAGCTTAAATATTAACTGCTCCGGTTTTGTTTTGTAACTTTACTATTTAATAATATTAGTATGAATAAGGTTTTTAAAAATGCTGATGAAGCGGTAAAGGATATTGCTGATGGCGCAACTATTATGATGGGTGGTTTTGGGCTATGCGGAATTCCGGAAAATTGTATTGCAGCTTTAGTAAAGAAAGATGTAAAAAATATTACTTGCATTTCCAACAACGCAGGAGTAGATGATTTTGGAATAGGCCTTATGCTTAAAAACAGGCAGTTGAAGAAAATGATTGCCTCGTATGTTGGCGAGAATGGTGAATTTGAAAGGCAATTATTAAGCGGGGAGTTGGATGTAGAATTAATTCCGCAGGGCACATTAGCTACAAGATGTATGGCTGCCGGATATGGAATGCCGGCTGTGTTTACACTGGCGGGTGTAGGCACTGAAGTTGCGGCAGGAAAAGAAGTAAGAAACTTTAATGGAAGAGACTACTTATTAGAAATGGCATTCGACTCCGATTTTGCTATTGTAAAAGCATGGAAAGGAGATAAAGCCGGTAATCTTATTTATAAAGAAACAGCTCGCAATTTTAATCCCATGATGGCAATGGCGGGAAAAATTACTATTGCCGAGGTTGAAGAATTGGTAGAACCCGGAGAATTGGATCCGAATATCATTCATACGCCGGGTATTTATGTACATCGTATATTTAAAGGAACCGGTTATGAAAAAAGGATTGAAAACCGAACGGTAAGGAAAAGAGGTTAGCGTTTATTATTTAATTACTTATTAGAATTAATTTTTTGAGATGGCACTTACAAAAGAACAAATTGCACAACGCATTGCAAAAGAGCTTCAGGATGGTTACTATGTAAACCTGGGAATAGGTATTCCAACACTGGTGGCCAACTATATTCCCAATGGAATTAATGTGACATTGCAAAGCGAAAATGGGCTTCTGGGAATGGGGCCTTTTCCATACGAGGGAGAGGAGGACCCGGATCTAATAAATGCAGGCAAACAAACGGTTACCACCATTCCGGGTTCAGTTTTTTTTGACTCTGCTATGAGTTTTGGAATGATAAGAGCCGGCAAAGTAGATCTTACTGTATTAGGAGCTATGGAAGTAAGCGAGACCGGTGATATCGCTAACTGGAAGATACCGGGAAAAATGGTGAAGGGAATGGGTGGCGCAATGGATCTGGTGGCGGCAGCCAAAAACATAATTGTGGCTATGATGCATACGAATCCTAAAGGAGAATCCAAGCTATTGCCCCAATGCACCTTGCCGCTAACGGGTGTAAAATGTATCAGAAAAATTGTAACTGACTTAGCCGTAATAGATATAACCGAAGATGGATTTAAACTTATTGAAAGGGCCCCAGGTGTAAGTGCTGATGAAATCAGATCAAAAACAGTCGGAACATTAATTGTAGATGGCGATATTCCGGAAATGATTTTTTGATAACAGGAGAACTATTCAATCAAATTATTTTTAACAGCAAAGAAGACAAGACCGGCTGTGTTTTTACTTCCAAATCTTTCCATTAGCCTGTCTTTGATAGCTTCAACAGTTCGTGCACTTATTTCCATTTTTTTTGCAATTTCTGCGGCTGTAAACTCCATACAGATAAAACGCAACACATCTTTTTCTTTATCGCTAAGTGTAATTTCACTGTTGAGTGATGGCATTACCTTTTGCCTTGCATGTGATTTTTTTAATAAAATACGGTTTACAAAATTATTCAGGTAATATCCTTTTTCATGTACTTCCATAATGGCCCGCCGTATTTCATTGGGTTCAGAGTTTTTTAGTAAATAGCCATTGGCTCCATTTTCCATCATGTGGTAAACAAATCTTTCATCTTCATACATGCTCAAAACGAGTACTTTAATTTCGGGATAAAGTTTACTGATAGTTTTAGTAGCTTCTATTCCGTCTTTGCCGGGCATTCGAAGATCCATTAATACCACATCAGGTTTGTTTTGTGCTATTCCATTCAATAACTCTTCGCCATTTTCTGCTTCAAGAATAAATTTAATATTTGCAAAGGGGCGAAGCGAAAGAATAACACCTTTTCGAAATATTTTGTGGTCATCGGCAATAGCGACATGAATACTTCCCATAGTTATTAGATAGAATGCAAAGCTAACTCAAAAAACCATAACCTTTGAACGGTTATTTTAAAAAGGATGAAGTGTATATAAAATCAACTTAATTGTTTCTTAGCCTTTTGCATGGCATTGGGGTCTGTTTTGGGTAATTCCAGTGTTACTTTGAAGTAAGTTTGTGAAATATCTCTTTCAAAGCTAATTTGTCCTTGCATAATGCGCATGCGGCTTGAGATATTTTTGAGACCCAGCCCGTCGTAAGATTTATTAAGCCTGTCAAAATCGGCTTGCAAAATACCACGTCCATCGTGATGGATTCTTATGAAAAACTTTTCGTCCTGCAGGTTTTGGGTGAGGTGTATAAAACTGGATTTACTATGTTTTAGGATATTATTGATAAGCTCTTGTACTACTCGGAAAACAATCAGTTCTCTTTCTTCATTCATTCTTTCTTGATAGTCATGAAAACGACTGCTCGCATTGACGACACCCGAACCTGAAATTTTCTGGAACAAGTCAGTTACGGCAGATTCCAGTCCAAAATTTTTCAAAGTGGGTGGCATCAGATTATGGCTGATATTGCGAACGAGCATTATGGTTTCGTCAATAATCTGCCGGGTTTGCAATATGGATTGCAACAGAGCGGCTTTATCCTGATTAATAAGGTTTTCGTTGAGGTAAAGCCGGGCAGTAGCCAAAAGTGGGCCGGCATCATCATGCAAATCCGCAGCCAGGCGTTGTCTTTCTTCCTCTTGAAGCCGAATAGAAGCGTTCAGCAGTATTTTCTGATGGTCGGCTTCCATTTGTTCTATTTGTTTATTATGCCCTTCTACTTTGCGTTGATGAAGCAACATAAAAATAATAATACCACCCACCAAAATAAACATACACAAAGTACCCAATATGAGAACGATTGTAGGAGATGGTGCGGTGGATTGCAAAAAAAACATAGGAAGGTTAGTTTCGGAGATTTAGGTGATGTCTAAATAGGGTGCTGGTCTTATTTCCTCATGTACCTCTTTTTTGAAACCGGCTTTTGAAAAAATAATTAGGGATATTCCAAATAATACATTTTTAATTATTTCAACTATGTAGGTCATTTTGCCAAAGGCCAAAACTTCTTCTCTGCTTAATGAATCAATTAATATATAAAAAAAGAAAGAGCCACATAGATATATTAATATGCCAATGGAAATCCAAAAGCAATAGTTTCTAAAAATGGAAGTCTCCATATTTTTCGCAAGTTCAGATAGAAATACAATAATATAGAATACAATGAGGATGGTCTCAATACCGATTGGGATTGTGTCTAATTTAATAATAGTACCTAGTTGAACGTAAATTGCTTGAAATACAATAAATAGAAAAGATAGGATAACGATATAAGGCTTTATTTTTCTATTCTTAATGTTTTTAAATAATATGTATGTGAAAAATAAATATTCAAAAGTTGTGTAAGCGGTTTGAAAATATTTTCTGCTTGAATTTGGAATTTCAAAATAATTCAATAGGAAAAAAAAGCATAAAAGGCTATAAAGTAGTATCGATAATGGTATTGGATCCCATTTTTTAAATAAGGAAGCTATAATAAAACATACCACAATAATTAGGTATGAATAGGTGACCGCTAAATAAAAAAGTTTTTCTATCGCTTTGGATTTTGTCCAAATGTAGAAAAACTTTTAAAAAATTACAATACCAATGTTGTCAGGCATTAATCTTCAGTTGTCAGAAGATCCCAGTCCCAATTCCAAGCTCTTGAAACTTTTTTCATAACAGTAACGTTTTTAAGGCCTTATTAAAAAATAATTCTCACATAAATATCAAAAAGATGTTTTTTTTATGCAATTAATGAAATTCAAGCAGTCACCCATTTTTTTGCCTAAAGCATTGTAAATTATACAAATATGCCTAAAACTTGAGACTAAAACTAGGGAAAATACTCGTAGATTCACCCTCTATATTGCGTAAAAATACCAAAGGTAAAAGCGTATGTTTTCTGTAAATATTACTAATTATTAACAGGTGTGGATAAGCCTAAGATTCAAGAAATCCTAAAAATAAAAACGGAGTTTTTAGATTATGCGAGTGCAAAGCTATTTTTCTGAATTTACATTGATGTTTATAATGAAAAGTTGATTGACATAGGGTTCAGCAGGGTCTTTGCATGGATTTGGAAATCTTGTTCAGGACGGTTTGTGTAAGGACATTGGATGCAACGGGTGCCGGCTTCTGCCAATCAACTTGAACAAAAATAGAATCGGTATAAAGCTTTTACAAGAGCAATATTTCGCGGTTTTTAATCTATGGTATTTACATGCTCAATCGTATTCATACGAATGCTACTTGTTTATTTACGTCTTCTGAACTGAAAAATTACTAATGTCATCTTTTATTTATAAACTTGAACTTTTAAATAAGATGTTGTTTAATGGTCAAAATCAATTCCTTTGGTGTTTATTCAATACTTTTATTGAAATTGTTTATTGTCATCCACATTTGATTCAAAAATATTTTTATTATGAAAATTGCTTTTCACGGCGCAGCCAGAACGGTTACAGGAAGCAAACATCTGCTTACCATTAAAAACGGAAAAAAGATATTATTAGACTGCGGTATGTTTCAGGGATTGGGTAAAGAAACAGAAGAACTAAATCGCAGTTTTGGTTTTAACCCACAAGAAATTGATGTTATGGTGCTCTCCCATGCACATATCGATCATTCGGGGCTTATACCCAGGCTCGTTGCTGAAGGCTTCAAAGGAAAAATTTATTGCAACCCCGCTACCCGGGCATTAACAACTATACTACTAAAAGATTCAGCCGAAATTCAGGAAAATGAAACAAAGTTTATCAATAAAAGAAGAGCAAAAGAAGACATTCCTTATGAGAAACCTTTGTACACGATTGAAGATGTAAATAAAGCTTTACCACTATTAACTGAAGTTGACTATAAAGACTGGTTTGAAATAATGGAAGGCGTAAAGGTTATGTTTACGGATGCGGGCCATATTATAGGCAGTACCTGTGTGCACCTGAAAATTAATGAAAACGGTAAAGAACAGATGTTGACTTTTAGTGGCGATGTGGGGCGATATCGTGATGTTATTTTAAAGTCGCCGGAAACATTCCCTCAGTCGGATTTTATTATTATGGAATCTACCTATGGCAATAAACTACATGATGATGCTACCACTACACCTGATATGCTGCTGGAATGGATTGGAAAAACCTGCCTGAAGAAAAAGGGCAAACTCATAATGCCGGCATTTAGTGTAGGCAGAACACAGGAGTTATTGTTTTTTCTAAATCAACTGGAGCTGGAAAACAGATTGCCCGACCTTACCTATTATGTAGATAGCCCACTGAGCATTGAAGCTACTGAAGTAGTAAAAAGTTATCCTCAATATTTTAATAAGAAGATTCAAAAAATAATGCAATCGGACAAAGACCCTTTTACCTTCAAAGGGTTGCGTTATGTGCAAACAGTAGAGCAGTCAAAGGAGTTAAACTACATCAATGGCCCCATGGTTATTATTTCGGCCAGCGGCATGGCCGATGCAGGTAGAGTAAAACACCATATCAGTAACAATATTGAAAACAGCAGGAATACAATTTTACTTACAGGCTACTGCGAACCACACTCCCTGGGTGGCCGACTGATGGCCGGCGCAAAAGAAGTTACCATTTTTGGAATTCTACATGAAGTGAATGCAGAAATTGGTGCTATCAGAAGCATGAGTGCACATGGCGATTATGAAGACCTTAGCCAATGGCTGGCCTGCCAGGATCCAAAACAAGTGAAAAAACTTTTTCTCGTACATGGTGAATATGATGTACAACTGGATTTTAAAAAATGGCTTGTTAAAAAAGGATTTGCTGATATAGAAATTCCGGAACAGCATTTTGAAATTGGGCTTACCTGACCATTTTATTACAAAATCTGTTATTCATTTTACATTTCATTAATAAACCCAACGCCTGCTTGCTCGTTCATAAAAATGAATGATAAAAAAAGGAGGCGTTATGAAATCAAGATTTAAAACCTGGGCTTATCCAATCTTAATTTTTTGTATTGCCGGATGTGGGCCCACGGCACATGTTGAAAAAGACAAAACAGCGGACTTTAATAGTTACAAAACTTTTGCTTGGACAACCCATAAGAAAAAAGCAATTGACTTAACTGAGCAAAAAATAAGAGCCGCTGTAAATACCGAACTGGAAAAGCAAACCGGCTGGAAGCAGGTAACCCATAATCCGGATATATTATTGAGTTATGATGTGTTGGTAGAAAAATCGGTACAACAAAATACAAATCCTGTTTATTCAAGGCCCTATACCAGATTAGTTTATAACCCATACAGGAAACATTATACTACCATTTATTTTCCCGCTCAATTTATAGGATACGAAAAAGATTCCTATCCTATCAAAGAAGGAACGCTTACCATTTCTATGTTGGATACAAAGACCGATAAAATGATATGGCAGGGATGGGCTACTGATGAAGTTAACAACAGAAACCTTACTACAAACGAAATTGAAAATAGTGTTCGTAGCATTTTTAGAAAGTTTGATGTTGCCAAAAAATAATTAATCACAGGACGGTTTCGAACAGCCCCGGTGCAATCGTCGGGGCATTTTTGTTATAAAAAAAGCCCCCTGTCTAAAGGGAGCTTAAGTACCGGGGAGCAGACTTGAACTGCCGACCTCAGGGTTATGAATCCTGTGCTCTAACCAGCTGAGCTACCCCGGCATTTTGGGCGGCAAAAATAACCATTTATGCCTTATGGCTGAAATCAAATTTTGATTTTCAGAACCTGAATTTTACCTTTTTTTGAAAATGCTAAACTGAGGCAGCTGCTGATACATTAGTGTCTTGCAAAACTTTCCCCGGATATACCAATAATGCTTGTTCCAGGCAGTCCATTGCAGCATCAATAGCTTCTACATTCAGTACATAAGCCAGCCTTACTTCGTTTTTTCCCAATCCCGGAGTGCCATAAAAACCTGTAGCAGGTGCCAGCATTACAGTTTGATTTTTATAAGAAAAACTTTCGAGTAACCATTGGCAAAATTTATCGGCATCATCAATCGGTAGTTTTGCAATTGCATAAAATGCACCGCCCGGATTTGGGCAAAATACACCCGGCATTTTATTCAATCGACTCACTAATTTGTCTCTTCTTTTTAGGTATTCAGCCTTCGGCGCATCAAAATAACTGGCCGGTAAATCAACCGCTGCTTCACCCATTATTTGTGCCAGACCGGGAGGGCTCAATCTTGCCTGCGCAAATTTCATAGCCGAATTATATACTTCTTTGTTTTTGGTTACAAATGCTCCCAACCTTGCACCACAGGCACTATATCTTTTTGAAATCGTATCCATCAACACTACATGATCTTCAAGCCCACTCAGGTGCATGGCACTTACATATTCTCCATCATAACAAAACTCACGATAAGCTTCATCGCTGAAGAGATAAAGGTTGTGTTTTAAACAAATTTGTTTTAATGCCTCCATTTCCTCACGACTGTACAAATAGCCGGTAGGGTTGTTTGGACTACAAATAATAATTGCCTTTGTTTTATTGGTAATTACTTTTTCAAAATCAGAAATAGGAGGTAATGCAAACCCATTTTCTATATGAGAAGTAATAGGAACAACGCTTACACCTGCTGCACAGGCAAAACCATTGTAGTTTGCATAAAAGGGTTCTGGAATGATAACTTCATCACCGGGATTGAGACAGGTAAAAAAGCCAAACATAATGGCTTCACTGCCTCCGGTGGTAATGATGATTTGCTCTGCAGTAACATCAATACCTACACTTTTATAATATTGAACAAGTTTTTTGCGATAGCTTTCATTACCGGCACTGTGGCTGTATTCAAGCACTTTTATATCAGCATTACGTACTGCATCAAGTATTGCAGGTGGTGTTTCA
>JAKIZK010000033.1 GCA_022708055.1 Bacteroidota bacterium | reverse complement strand
AACTATACTTTAGCTAGAACCTGTATTCCTGCTTGTGCCGGTGTGCCTTCACCCGGTGCTATTTCTCCGGTTACATCAACGAACTGTGCAGGTACTTCCAGAACTTTAACACTGAGTGGTTATTCAATTGCGAATGGCATTACTTTCCAATGGAAATCATCACCAACTTCCGGTGGTCCTTATACTAATATTGCAGGTGCAACCAATAATACTTATACATTTACAACAGCTTCTACTCAATATTATGTATGTACAGTAACCTGTACCAATGGTGGTGGCAGTGCTACTACGGCTGAAGTAGTGGTAAACGTAAGTAATGTATCTCACAGCAGTATTACTTCCAATCCGGCTACAACTTGCTCACCGGGAGCATCTACTATTTCAGCTACTGCAACAGGTGGATTTGGAAACTATACACATACATTAACCGGGCCCGGTACTATTGGTGCACCGGTTGTTAGCGGAGGCAACAATCAAAATGTAAGTTTCAATGTTACTAATATTCCGGTGGGTGCAAATACATATACTTTAACTTCAACTGATGCGAATGGTTGTTCAAAAGCATCAACAGTTAGTGTAACTGTAAATCAAACTCCGGTTATTACCATTACTCCTGCTGCTCCGGTTATTTGCGCCGGAAATATTCAACAATTAACTGCGAATGCAGTAACAGGTGGAAGCACTACTTTAAGTTCAGGTAACATCAATCTTGCTATTCCTGATAATAATGCTGCGGGTGTTACTACGGCACCTATCTCCATTCCATCGGGTGTTACCATTACCAACCCTGCTGATTTAAAAATCAGTATTAATGCAAGACACTCCTGGTCGGGTGATCTTATCTTTAAAGTAACAAGCCCTTGTGGTACTACCTACCTGTTTGACAGATTGGGTGTTCCTCCATTGACATTTGGAAACTCAGCAAATCTGGGTACATCAAGTGCAAGTACACCACCACCTGCTGTTTATACATTTGATTTGGCTGCTGCCACGGTAATGCCAGAATCGGGCCCTGGTACAGGCTTTATTCCTACCGGTAGTTATCTTCCTTCCAATACAACCGGTGTTGCACATAACTGGACCGGGCTTACCTTCCCTTGTGCAGGTACTGGAAACTGGACATTAAATGTGTCAGATAATGGAGGTGGTGATGTGGGTATGCTTGTTGACTGGTCAATTACATATAGCTCAACCGTTAACTCGCCAGTTGTATTCAGTCCGCTAACAAATGTATTTACAGATGCAGCCGCAACAATTCCATATACGGGCACACCGGTAAATACTGTTTGGGTGAAACCACCAACAACTACTACATATACTGCAACAGGCACAGTAAGCGGTTGTACAGCATCTGCGAATGTAACAGTTACTGTAAATCAACTGCCTGCAATAACAGTGCAGCCTACACCTGCCACACAAACAGTTTGCCCAGGTGCAAATATTATTTATTCAGTATCTGCAACAGGTACCGGTATTACTTATCAGTGGAGAAGAAATGGCGTAAACTTAGTGGATGGTCCGCAGGTATTAGGCTCAAATACAGCAACACTTAGATTGTTTAATGTAGCTGCTGCAAATGCGGGCAACTATGATTGTGTAGTAAGTGGTGTTTGTCCTCCGCCAGCTACATCAAATGCTGTTGCTTTGGTTGTTGCTTCTGCACCTTCAGTTACCAATCCTGCAAATGCAAATATTTGTGCAATAGGTGCTACCAGTCAAACTTCAGCGACATTTAGTGTAACCGGTACCGGCGTTCCTACACCTACTATTTATCAATGGCAAATAAGCACTGATGGTGGTGGTACCTGGAACAATCTGGCTAACTCGGTTTCTACAGCTGCTAGTCCATATTATACCGGAGTGTTTACTGCTTCGCTTACCGTTTCAAATGTTCCCACTTCATTAGATGGTGCCCGTTTCAGAGCGGTGGTTACCAATAGCTGTGCACAATCAACCAACTCCGGATCTGCTACTTTAACGGTACGTGCTACGCCGGTTGTTGTTGCCAATGATTTATTTAATCAAAGAATCTGTATCAGCGATACATTGGTTCCATTAGTAGGATCACCTGTAGGTGGCGCCTGGACAGGTATTGGCGTTTCCGGTTTCAATTTTGTGCCAACAGCAACAGCAATAGGAACATATACGCTTACTTATACTTATACAAATAGTGTAAACTGTACTGCCCGTGATACTACTTTGGTGAAAGTGGTTGATTGTCCTGAAAGACAAAGATTACTGAGAGATGATGCCATACTGGTGTATCCAAATCCAAATAACGGTCTGTTCAACATTCGTATCAATAGTACCTTGTACAACTATCTTGGTATGAAAGTATTTGACATGACAGGCCGATTAGTAAATGGTAAGGTTACAAAGAGTGGTATTGATCAGCAATTAGTATCGCCTACCTGGAGCAATCTGGTTTATGGCAGAGTAATTCCGATTGATCTGACCTATTTGCCTTCCGGTAATTATCTGGTTGAGTTCTACTATGATGATGGTGTAAGAACTTCCAAGAAAGGTTATGTGATTCAGATATTGAAATAGTCAAGCACATCATATTTCTTACTACATCCCGCCAGCCGGCGGGATGTTTTTTTGTAATGCTATTTAGATTTTGGGAATGATAACTTAAGCAAAAATTGGATTTGATAATTAATATTTAGTTTTACAATCTAGAGAAGATAAATTCATGTCCAACTCCAATTTAAATAGTGCTAAAGAAAATCTGGCTGCTGCCGATATTGCTTTTGAAAATACGATTCGCCCATCGGTCATTGATGATTTTTCGGGGCAGGCGCAAATAATTGAAAACTTACGCATATTTATTAAAGCTGCAAAAATCAGGGGCGAGGCTTTAGATCATGTATTGTTTCATGGCCCACCGGGACTGGGAAAAACAACGCTTTCCCGAATTGTAGCAAATGAAATGGGAGTGAGCATAAAAGAAACATCAGGACCGGTAATAGAAAAGCCGGGAGATTTGGCAGGGCTGCTTACAAATCTGGAACCAAATGATGTACTCTTTATTGATGAAATACACCGCCTCAGCACTGTAGTGGAAGAATATTTATATGCAGCGATGGAAGATTATCGTATTGACATAATGATAGACAGTGGACCCAATGCCCGTAGTGTGCAAATTAATCTGAACCCTTTTACGCTTATTGGCGCTACTACCAGAAGTGGATTACTGACGGCTCCGCTATTGTCTCGTTTTGCCATAAAATCAAGATTGGAATATTACACAGCCGAAGTGTTGAATAAAATAATTCATCGTTCTGCAAATATTCTAGGAACAAATATTTCAAAAGACGCCATTGAAGAAATAGGAAGAAGAAGCCGGGGCACACCACGTATTGCCAATGGCTTATTGAGAAGGGTAAGAGATTTTGCCCAGGTATTAAATGATGGACAGATTGATTTGGGTATTACCCAACATGCACTTAAAGCTTTGAATGTGGATGAACATGGATTAGATGATATGGATAATCGCATCCTTTCAACCATTATTGAAAAATTTAAAGGTGGTCCCGTGGGCATTACTACCATTGCCACAGCCGTGGGCGAAGAAGCCGGCACCTTAGAAGAAGTGTATGAACCTTTTTTAATACAGGAAGGTTTTATACAACGTACTCCACGTGGCAGGGAGGTTACAGCAAAAGCTTATGAACATCTCGGAAAAAGTAAGCCTGGCACCACAGGTACTTTGTTCTCTTAAAACAAGAAAGGGATTACAACAATCGGTAATCCCTTTTTATTTTCTTTTGAGTTATTGAATTATTGTACTACGAGCCTGAAGCCGTTTCCATGGATATTTACAATTTCAATTTTTGGATCATCTTTCAGGTATTTGCGCAATTTGGCAATATAAACGTCCATACTGCGGCCATTAAAATAAGTATCGCTGCCCCAAATCTTTTTTAACGCCTGCTCTCTGGGCAACAAATCATTTAAATGCTCAGCCAGCATCTTCAACAAGTCATTTTCTTTGGGCGAAAGCGTTTGTGTAATGCCATCATGAATGAGTTGACGCAGTTTGGGATTGAAATGGTAGCTGGCCAGATCAAACTCCATATTTTCGCTTTCTTTATTTTGCTCTTCATTTCGTTTCAATATTGCTTTTATTTTCATCAGCAATACTTCACTGTCAAACGGTTTGGTAATATAATCATCGGCTCCCAGCTTATATCCTTGTATTACATCTTCCTTCATCGTTTTGGCGCTTAGGAAAAATAAAGGCACATCAGGATCGATATCTCTGATTTCTTCAGCCAGTGTAAAGCCATCCATATTCGGCATCATTACATCGAGCAGGCAGAGGTCAAATTTTTCTCTTTGAAAAGCGGCCAACCCCAGTCGGCCATCCCGTTCCAACGTTACATCATAATCATTTAGCTCCAGATAATTTTTTAAAACGCTGCCGAGATTGGGATCATCTTCGCAGAGTAAAAGCTTAGGTTTCTTTTCTTCCATTTTAGGTGGTTTTATTTATTGTTACAAATAAAGATAAAGCATTTATAGGCTTCAAGAATACTGATTCAATTTTTTGTTAAAAGGATGCTATTTGGCCTTATTTTGCTTTTTACATTTGTATTATAAAAAAAACTATGCCATGCATATCACTCCCGATAATCGGCTGAAAAAATTAATCGTAATCGGCGATCGGTTGCTGATAAAGCCCACAAGACCGGATGAAAGAACAGCCTCGGGTTTATACCTTCCGCCGGGCGTACAGGAAAAAGAAAAAGTACAACAGGGTTATGTAATAAAAGCGGGTCCGGGGTATGCTATACCCATGCCGGTTGAAGATGAGCCCTGGAAGGGTGAAGATGATAAAGTAAAATATGTGCCGCTACAGGCAAAGGAAGGAGATCTTGCCATTTTTCAATTGAGCGGCGCCACTGAAGTGATGTATGAAAACGAAAAATATTTTATAGTACCGCAAAGTGTTATTTTGATGCTGGAGCGGGAAGAGGATTTGTAGAAATAGTTTACCTTTAATTCATGAGAAAAGCTTTAATAAAAAGACCTGAAACTGCAGTGGATGTTTATAATCTGCTACCGGAAGGGGTTTTGTGTCAGGTAATAAATAATGTAATATATATGTCACCAGCACCCAGCTTTGAACATCGGGATATAATTACTGAATTATCAATGCAGATACGTTTATTTGTTTCGGAAAGAATATTAGGCAAATGTGTAGTTTCACCGGTTGACGTTTATTTGGATAAGCACAATGTATTTCAGCCCGATATTATTTATATTGCTCATAAAGATGCGATGGCTGAAGTAAAAAACGGAAAAGTTTATGGAGCTCCGGAATTAGTTATTGAGGTACTATCGCCAGGCAATGCAGATGACGACAGAGTGAGAAAGAAAAAAATCTACGAAAAACACGGAGTAAAAGAATTTTTTATTGTTGCACCGAATACAAAAGATGTAACTTCTTATTATCATAATGGAAAAAAGTTTGAACAAAAGCCTGTACAGAAAGCAAAAATTGTTTCCAAAATGCTAAAGAAGACCTTTAAATTTTAATTAAGGGTAGCTACCTGCTCTTTAATTTTTTTCAAATCAATTTTTAAAAAATCATTGTTTTAATTTTTCAAAGTACAATATGGCAGACATTCAGAATTTTCTTGATACCATAAAAGCAGGTTATACATTCAAAGGCGAATCATATAAAATAGGTTGTGCCATGCTCGATGGCGCAGTTGTGGATGGGGCTGATGTTTTGATGCCTCTAAAAACCTTGAACCGGCATGGATTGATAGCCGGCGCTACGGGTACAGGAAAAACAAAAACCTTGCAGGTGCTTGCCGAAGGACTGAGCGATGCAAGTGTACCCGTACTGTTAATGGACATTAAAGGCGATATGAGTGGCATTGCTGCCGCGGGAACTGTGAATGATAAAATAACAGACCGTTGCCAAAAACTACATATTGAATACAAGCCAACGGCTTATCCTGCCGACTTGCTGACCCTTAGCCACGAAAAAGGGGTGCGGCTAAGGGCAACCGTGAGTGAGTTTGGCCCCGTTCTGCTTTCAAAAATTCTTGGATTAAATGATACACAGGGTGGTTTGGTTGCTATGATTTATAAATATTGTGATGATAATAAACTTCCCTTACTCGATTTAAAAGATTTTATTAAAGTACTTCAGTACGTAAGCAATGAAGGAAAAGCAGAACTGCAAAAAACCTACGGCAATATTTCAACTTCCTCAATCGGCACTATTTTAAGAAAAGTAGTAGAGCTGCAACAACAAGGAGCCGAAGTTTTCTTTGGCGAAAAAAGTTTTGAAGTAGAAGATCTGATGCGCATCAACGATGATGGCAAAGGAATGATTTCTATTGTACGGGTTACCGACTTGCAAGACCGCCCCAAGTTGTTTTCAACTTTTATGTTGCAACTGCTGGCGGAGCTTTATGCAACCTGCCCCGAAGAAGGCGATATGGAAAAACCCAAACTGGTGATGTTTATAGATGAAGCACACCTTATTTTTCAGGAAGCTAATGATGCTCTGTTGCAGCAAATTGAAACCATCGTCAAACTGATTCGTTCCAAAGGAATTGGTATTTATTTCTGCACACAAAATCCTATGGACGTTCCCGCTTCGGTACTGGCACAGTTGGGATTAAAGATTCAACACGCATTACGTGCATTTACTGCAGCAGACAGAAAGGTAATTAAACAAACATCAGAAAATTATCCGGAAACAAGCTTTTATAAAACCGAAGATCTGATTATGCAACTGGGTATTGGTGAGGCGCTGGTTACCATTCTTAATGAAAAAGGTATTCCTACCCCGCTTGTACATTGTATGTTGCGTGCACCACAAAGCAGGATGGATGTACTTACTGATGGAGAAATTGATAATCTGATATCGAAATCAAAAATTGCAGGAAAGTATAACACGGTAGTCGACAGCGAAAGTGCTTATGAAATACTAACGGACAAACTGAATGATGCAGCCAAGCGAGAAGCGGCACAGCAGGAGCAGGAGGCTGAAGAAAAACAAACCAGAAAGTCGACAACTAAAGAAAAAGGATTTTTTGATAACCCAACGGTAAAAAGTATGACCCGTACAGCGGGAAATCAGATTGTGCGTGGATTGCTGGGCGTTTTGGGATTGGGCGGCCGAGGCCGTAGCCGCAAATCTTTATTTTAATGAAACTTTGCCCTCGCTGTTCATCTCAATTTTATTTTCAGCCTGAAGGAATTCTAAAACCTTCCAGGCTTTTTCTTTTTTTATACTTCCCAATTTTGCAATTAATTCCTTTGCAGGCAAGGGCGCATATTTTACAATATTGACAATGCGATGATGCAGACTATCGAACTCCTCTTTGCTTAACACTGTATTTTTTTGTTTTAAACAGTTGTCACAAATGCCACAGTTTTTTATTTGTTCATCGCCAAAATAATTTCCAATGATGCGGCTGCGACATTTCAATTCCTCCTTTACATAGGATTGCATTTGTTGCATTCTCTTTTGAAACTCTTTTTTTCTTTTTTGATATTGAACCATATCAATCTTCAGGTCAGCAGCTTTTATGCGATTGTGCAAAAAATACAACTGTGGTTTATCTTTTTGTTCCTGATAAGAAACAATGCCTGCGTTGTGCAATTGAAATAGTTGTTGTTTTATTTCAGATTCCTTTTTTCTAAGCAACCCTGCTATTAGTTTTTCAGAAATAGCAGTGGGAAAATCAAAAATACCCTCATAAGCCCTCAACAGGGTTTTTATCAACTCCGAAAGCAATGGGTTTTGTGCTTCAAATGCATATAGATCGTTTTTGTGAACAGCAAAAACCAATGTTGAAGGAATAAATATTTGTTCATTGAAAGTGAGCCAGCCATCCTGTTCCAATGCTTTTAGCGAATACAAAGTAGTATGACTTTGCATTTTGAACTTTCGCATAAAATCCGATATATCAAAATCAAAATATTGCCCCTCGCCGCTTCCTGTAGGCAATTGCAAATAGTTGGCTACGGCCTGATAAATATTTCTGATGTCTTCCAACTCAGGAAAACGCCAGGAGGCCATTTCCTTCAATTCATTCATATCCATTTCATCGTATAGTAAAACGGCATAAGCTGTTTTACCATCTCGACCGGCCCGTCCCGCTTCCTGATAATAATATTCCAGACTCTCGGGCACATCGGCATGTATTACCGTTCTTACATTGGGCTTATCGATGCCCATTCCAAATGCATTGGTGCAAACAATAATGTTCGTTTCATTTTTTATCCAGGCTTCCTGTCTTTTATTTCTTTCCACCTGCGGCAAACCGGCATGATAATAATCTGCAGAAAGATTTTGCAGTTGAAGTAACTCACTTATTTCTTTTGCACGCCTCCGGCTTTTGCAATACACTATGGAACTACCCGGTACTTTTTGCAGCACCTCCAATATTTTATTAATTTTTGAATCAACATGAAAAGCGCTGTAAGAAAGATTGGCTCTTTCAAAAGACTGTCGATACACATTCCATCCTGCGAAAGATTTTGTCTCTTTTGATTTGTAAGCAATTGATGTGTTTTCTGTCTTTAACTTTTCACAAATATCCAGCTGTACATCGGGTGTAGCCGAAGCGGTAAGTGCCAGCACAGGAATTTGTGGCAGTTCTTTTCTGATGGTTGCCATGCGCAGATAAGGTGGCCGGAAATCGTAACCCCATTGAGAAATGCAATGCGCCTCATCCACCGCTATAAGATTAATATTTAATCCCGGTAAATATTCTTTGAATAGTGCAGTCTCCAATCTTTCAGGCGATACATACAGAAATTTACAATTGCTGTTGGAGGCTACTTTTAAAGTATTGATGACTTCTTTGCGGCTCATACCCGAAAAAATGGCGAAAGCAGTGATGTTTCGCTTACGCAGATTTTCTATTTGATCTTTCATCAGTGCTATCAAAGGCGAGATGACTAAGCATAAACCTTCTTTCATTAAAGCCGGAACCTGATAACAAATGGATTTGCCACCACCCGTGGGCAGCAGTGCCAGCGTATCATTTCCATTCAAAACGGATTGAATGATTGCTTCCTGCAAAGGGCGAAAAGAAGCATAACCCCAATGCTTTTTGAGTATATCATGAATTGAAAACTGGGATGTGCTACTCATCTTAATTTCTTCGCCTGAAGATAATGATTTCAATTCTTCTGTATTGTGTTGAAATTTTGAGTAGAATAACCGTCAGTTTTTACAAAAAACTTAAACTGGTTTACCGATGTCTTTAACAATATTAGTAATAGGTAGAAAAATTACTAGTCACTCTTTAATCAATTTTTGCATGAAAATCAAACCAGCTATATTGATTTACCGGCTCTTGCCGTACACCATTACCATAAAATGACTGATACATTAAAATCATTTCTTCATAAGAAACCCATCTTCCTTTTGTGTTTTCTCCAAAAGGGCCGGAAGAGCTATAAGGATATTTTATGGGAAGATATTTTTGAAACCTGAGTAAAATTCCGTTTTTAATTTTTAGATATATTGGAAAAACCCAACTTTTCTCTTTGCTTATATTTAATGGTCTAAAGTTATCGGCTTGATTAATCATTTTAAATTTTCTATATCCTTTAGAATAAAGGGTGTGTACCAAATTCAAACTGGTGCTTTCGCAGGAAACATATAGGGGAAGCCCTGCATTCTCATTGATAGCTTCAATACATAAATAATCATATCCTTCTATGTCAATTTTCAAATAATAGGGTATGCCATATTGATGAAATAAAATCTGAGTAGTGATACATTCCACTTCAATCACTTCATAAGGTGTATTATTTCTGGTTCCGATTTCTTTATCAAAAGAGCTCCATTCGGAAAGTCTCAGGTTTTAAAAAAAGGAATTTTACCATTTTTTGGACATATGCCAACATTAAGAATTATAAGTTGCCCTTTTTCAATTTCTTTTCTGAATTTCTTTCTATTTTGAATTACTAAATCCGGGTTGGCTTCAACCGCAATTACATTGTAGCCCATTTTCAAAAAATGACAGGTGTCTTGTCCTATATGCATCCCAATATCAAAAACTAGTTTATTTTCTCGCATTCTGATTATTTTATATCGTAAATAGAACTTTTGATTTCATCATAAGGTTGGCAAAAGTAATTAATGAGAGATACTTATAAACTGAAAAATACGATATGAGTGAATGAAGATTCTAAAAAAAATTAATTTAATATACTTACAATCATTTTCTCCTTCTGAAGATAATGATTTCGACTCTTCTGTTCTTTGTTCTTCCTTCGGGTGTTTTATTTGTAGCAATTGGTCGGGCTTTCCCAAATGACTGTGTGTGTATATTGCTTTCAGGAGCAATCTGATGATTTATCAACCACCATTTTACTTGTTCGCTTCTTTGCTTGCCCAAAACCATATTGCTGCTATCGCTACCCATGGCATCGGTATGCCCTTCTACATACATACTATCAATAATTGAATTTGTGTCAATCAGAAAATACTGACTTAAAATTTTTTCGGCATCCGGTTTCAAAACTGACTTGTTGAAATCAAACAACACATCGTCCAGTCGCAACGTATCGATGATAACCGATAGCGGGGGTGGTGTCTTTTTTTGCACCTGCAATTCAAGGCTATCCGGCGGTAGGTTAAATTTTATATCCAAATAGCCACGTCCAAACAATGAATAGTCCATATCCCGATGACGAAAATTGTAGTTGTATATTGTTTTTTTATTTTGCTCAAATGCAGGACAACAAGTAATGTTGCTATCGGCGGGCAACAATTGAAAATTATCAAATACTACAGAAACAGTTTGTACACCTGTTAATTTCTTTTTACCGCCAACCGTATCTTCTGTTACATAAGTACCAAAGGTCAGATATTTTTCATCTCCTTTCGCTATAAAGCGATACTCCATTTGATAAAATAAAGAGTTGGGCACGGGTCTTATGTTAGTTACACTATCGACATGCATATCAAGGGCAAACTTCCTGCGGGGAACATAAAAAAATGGCCCCATGCATATTCCCGGTACAAACAAAAGTTTTGGATTAAGCTTTGCAGAAATCAATCCTTTAAAGATATATGCTTTGCCCGCCTGAAGTTTGCAGGGGAGCAGGGTGCCTATCAATGGAGAAAATTCAGTATCACCTCTCCAATTATAAAATATGCCAAATGAATTGGTACCGTTCTTACCGGTTGTATCATCATTGCTTAGCATTTGTGCTTTTACATCTTTTAGATAAAACCAGGCTTCTACACCACACTCGGCACTATATTCGGTACACACATTTACATCTTCAAATCCGCCATTGAGTAATAGGTTATTTTGGGCTTGACAAGTACTCTTGAAAAGAACAAATAGAAAAAATAAATATATTTTTTTCATTAAATAATTTGATTTGCCTGCTAAATTTATATTTCCGGAATAATGGCAGATAGTTCTGCAATTTTTCTGAATTCTTTATCTGCAGTAAGTAGTATGTGGCCGTAATGTATGGCAGTGGCTGCAATAATGGCATCAGGAACTTTAATAGTATAATCTTGTTTAAGAGAAATGGCAATTTCCCTTATTTCATTATTAAATGGCAAAACAAAACATGTCTTAATAAATTTCTTTCTTTTTTGAAGTGTGTGCTCATCAATTCCCTTTACTCCAAACAATTCTATCAGGGAAATGTCAGCAATAGAAAAGTCGTAATCCTGTATATAAGGCTCCATTGCTTGAATGCCCTTTAAGCAATAAATAACAATATTCGTATCTACTATTAGTGTTTCCACTCAGCTCTTACTTTTTTTTGAAAGGCAAGACCATCCCCTTCATTTGGATTGCTGCCAAATAGCGAAGCTGATTTCCCTTTACGTCTTTTCTTTTTTTCTGCTTCTTTTTTGATACGCAGTTTTTCAAGACTTTGTTTAATCTCTTTTTTCGTAGAATTTTTTGGAATTACGATAGTCATGCAATTCTTTATTTGCAATTTACACCACTTTTTTTACAAACAGCCTTACAGAATTTATTGCCAGCACCACATCACTCAATCCCATTATCAAGGCACCAAAAGTGGGTGTTAAAAATCCAAATGCAGCAACCGGTATGGCTACAATGTTATAAGCAAATGCCCAAAACAGATTTTGTTTGATGGTAAGATGTGTATGTTTTCCAAGCCCCAATGCTGTGGGCAGGTTTTTTAATCCATGATTCATTAACACTACCTGTGCCGACTGAACAGCAATTTGAGAGGCCTCGCTCATAGAAATGCCAATGGTTGCTTTGGCTAGTGCCGGCGCATCATTGATGCCATCGCCCACCATAATGGTTGGGTTATTTGTTGCAAGTTGCTCTATATGTTGCAATTTTTCTTCGGGTGTTTGTTCGGCTAGTACCGTATCTATTCCTAATGTGTCGGCCAGTTGTTTGCATTTTGCATATCGATCGCCGCTTAATAAAATGGTTTCAATTTTTTTGCTATGCAAATAATCAATTACGCCTTTGGCTTCGGGTCTTATTTCGTCTTTTACATCTATCCAGCCTATCAGTTGCTGATTTTTTAAAATATAGACATTGTGGGTATCATCTTGCGTATGCGCTGCAGCAGCCTTAAAGGAACCCGCAATGTAAATGTTTCCTTCATTGTCTTTGGCCTGCATTCCCAATCCTTTGATCTCTTCAATTTTTTTCCAGCGAATGAAGTCTTTACGCTTCCAGGCCTCGGTTATACATTTGGCAATGGGATGATTTGAATGTTTTTCAATTGAGTAAACCAGATTTTTAAAATGCGTTTCTGTTTCGCTTTCAAAAATTTTATAATTACTGAGTTCAAATTTTCCCGTTGTCAGCGTTCCTGTTTTATCAAAAACAGCTTTCTTAATATTTTTAAAAAGCTCAAGACTGGTGGCATTGCGAAATAAGATTCCGGTTTTAGCGGCACGGCTGAGTCCTACTGCAATTGCAGCCGGCGTAGCAAGCCCCATAGCACAGGGGCAGGCAATCACCAATACGGCAATGCTTCTTAATAAGGCAGGTGTAAAATCTTTAAGAATTATCCAATTGGCAATAAGCGCAACAGTGGCAATGATCAAAACTATGGGAATAAATACAGCACTTATTTTATCTGCAAGTTGTTGCATGGGTGGTTTTTCACCCTGGGCCTTGGTCACCATTGTAATAATGCCCGATAAAATAGTGTCGTCGCCTACAGCAGTTACTTGTGCCTTTGCAGTGCCTTCGGCAATGATGCTGCCGCCTATCAGCGAGTCTTTTGATTTTTTGTGAACGGGAATACTTTCGCCGGTGATGATGGCTTCATTTACCTGCACATCACCCCAAAGAATTTTGGAATCAATAGGAACCTGGTCGCCTGATTTCAGCAATATTAAATCGCCTACACGCAACTGCGTATTTTCTACCTGAAATAATTGCTCCTGATATTTATCGTCGAAAGCAATCATGGTAGCCATTACTTTTTGCGACTTCACTAATTTCTTTAATTCTCTTTGTGTAGAGGCAATGGCCGCATCTTCCAGATAATTTCCCATGAAAACCAGTGTGATGATGGTAGCAGCCGTTTCGTAAAACATAAACTGGTGTGCCTGTCCGGTAAGCGATCCATAAAGACTGTAAAAAAATGCAGCAGTGGAGCCTATAGCAATCAGCACATTCATGTTTGGCATCCGGTTGCGAATACTCTTTAATGCGCTGCGTCCAAAAAAACTCATTCCTACTATGTAAACCGGTGTAGCCAAAGCCAACTGTACCCAATGATTCATGAGCCAGTGAATATGCAGCCCCGGTATCATGTGCAGCATCAGCAAGGCGGTAAAGGGAAGACAAAAAAGAAAACGTTGCAGATGGGTAGAAAGAAAAGCATTTCTTTTTGCTTCGGATCTTTTTTGGGAAACGGCATTTTCATCATTGATAACGGTATAGCCCAAATCGGCAATACCATGAGTGAGTCTGCTTTTTTCAAAATCAGTGGCAGCATCAAAAATTACATCGCCGGTGGCAAAATTTACTTTTACATTTTGCATGCCCTGCTTTTCCAGATATTTATGGATATGGATGGCGCAGGTGTTGCAATCCATCCCCGAAACTCTCCATTGAACCGTTTGCATTTTGCAAAGTTATTATTATAAAATGGTAGCTACTGAATGGCGGGTTTGCGAAAAAGAGAAAATATTATTTATGTAAGGGAGAGCATTTGGCTGATTATTTTTGCATCATGAATTGGACCTTTTCCTTAAACGAACTGGATGCTGTCGCAAAAGAATTTTGGCAATTGCAAAAAGATAAAAAAGTTTTTGCCTTTCATGGTGCAATGGGCGCCGGTAAAACAACCTTTATTCAGGCATTATGTAATGTGATAGGTGTGAAAGAAACCATGTCGAGTCCCACATTTTCTATCGTTAATGAATATGCGTATAACTGTGAGGGTACGTCAAAACCTGTTTTTCATATCGATCTTTATAGATTGAAAGATGCGGAAGAAGCCTTAAGGGCAGGAATTGAAGATGTGTTGTATAGCGGGCATCTTTGTTTTATAGAGTGGCCCGAAAGGGCTCCGGGAATTTTTCCGGAAGCAACCATTCACCTCACGCTAAAAGATATGGGAGATAATATCAGAAATTTATCTATTGAAAATCAATAATTTAATTTCAAAAAGTTTACTATTTACTGTCAATAGTAAACTGTAAATTTGAGTAAAACACTTCACAAATTTTATTAACTGATTCTTTGTTATGAGCCAGCCAAAACCATCAATCAGCACTTCATTTAGCTACGAAACTTTGGAGGAAACGCTGGATATAAAACCTCGAATAGAAGGAATGATGATAGGCATTCCAAAAGAAATTGCTTTTCAGGAAAACAGGGTGGCACTTACGCCGGATGCCGTAAGTGTATTAATAAGCAATGGCCACCAGGTAATGATAGAGCATAATGCAGGTGAGGCGTCACATTTTCGTGATAAGGATTACAGTGAAGCCGGCGCAAAAATTGTGTATAGCCGCGAAGATGTTTTTAAGGCACCCGTTTTAGTAAAAAGTGCTCCGGTGATAGAAGAAGATTTGCCTTTATTACAATTGAATCAGATCATTATTTCCCCCATTCATCAATCGGTATTAAAGTCATCCATTCTGGAAGGCATGATGGCTAAAAAAGTAACTGCTGTTTCATTTGAAAACCTGAAAGACGATAGCGATAGCTATCCCATTGTAAGAAGCATGAGTGAAATTGCCGGAAGTGCGGTGATGTTGATTGCAGCACAATACCTGGGTTCCGCCAATCATGGTAAAGGTGTGTTGCTGGGAGGCATTTCGGGTATTGCGCCTACAAAAGTGATTATCATTGGCGCGGGTATAGTGGGTGAGTATGCAGCCCGTGCAGCTTTGGCATTGGGTGCATCGGTAAAAGTATTTGACAATAATGTATATCGGCTGAAAAGATTGCAAAATAATATTGGCCAGCGATTATGGACATCGGTAATAGAACCACGTATGCTGGCCAAGCAATTAAAAACCTGTGAAGTAGCCGTGGGTGCGCTGGGTTCGCAAACGGGCAGAACGCCTATGGTGGTAACGGAAGAAATGGTAGGCAATATGCGACCCGGCTCGGTTATCATTGATGTAAGCATAGACAGAGGCGGTTGTTTTGAAACTTCGGAGATAACATCGCATGAGCATCCTATTTTTATGAAGTATGGAGTGATACATTATTGTGTTCCCAATATTCCATCAGGTTTTGCCCGCACGGCCTCGCAGGCCATCAGCAACGTCATCATGCCATTACTTTTAGAAGCGGCTGAAGAAGGCGGTTTTGAAAAGCTGGTATGGCATAAGTTGCATTTGCGCAGTGGTATTTATATATTTAAAGGTGCACTTACCAATTTTTATCTCAGCCAGCGGTTCAATTTAAAATATACTGATTTGAATTTGCTGATTGCCAGTCAACGATAGTAGAAATAATCGGCGCTACCTTAAATTTTCTGAATGCAAAATTCCGGTAATAAATTTCTTGAAAGTTTTCGCCGTATTACATCTGCCGGAAATTATATACCTGAAATTGATGGATTACGTTTTGTAGCTATTTTTTGGGTAGTAGTATGGATGCACCTGCCAACGATGTTGGATAAACATTTATTTGGTGGTAGTCTCTTTTCCAATCATTATGCATTTGCAGTAATGATTGAAGGCGGAAATGGGGTTTCATTATTTTTTATGGTGAGTGGTTTTATTTTATCGCTTCCATTTATAAATGAAAGATTGAATAATGGAAAAAAAGTGGTTCTCAGTCAATATTATTTAAGAAGGCTTACCCGGCTGGAGCCGCCTTATTTAGTAGCATTGATAATAGCTTTTTTAGCAACAATGCTGGCAAAAAATTATTCGTTTGCAGATATGTTGCCGCATTTTGGCGCTTCAGCAGTGTATATGCACAATGTAATTTACGATAGTGCATCCCCTATATTGGGAGTAGCCTGGTCTTTGGAAGTGGAAGTTCAGTTTTATTTGTTAGCGCCATTTTTTTGTTTTGTTTTTTTAATCAGCAATTCAATATTCAGAAGAGTATTATTGTTTTTATTAATCATACTGTTTGCATTATATGCATGGAAGCAAAATTTTGTGCAACCGGCCATACTACCTCATTTTTTATGTTACTTTTTGGCGGGCATGTTGCTGGCCGATTTATATATGCTTAAACATCGGCCGTTATTGAATAATCGATTAGGCTTTGTATTGGGTATTTTAATTTTTGTGGGCAGCCCTTTTATTATCAGTGTAAATTTATTTAGCCTGTTCATATTAAAGTTTGCGTTGTTTATTTGCGCATTTTATTTAGTGCTTTTCAACGAAAGATTGAAGCACATTTTTCAAAACCGATATCTTACCCTTGTCGGGGGTATGTGTTATTCCATTTATTTATTACACACTTTAATTATATCCGCATTGTTCAACGGTTTAAAACAATGGGACACCCTTGGGGGCATAGCTGGTATTATTTTTTATACTGCAATTGCAATAGCCGCCGTTCTCATCATCAGTGCAATATTTTACAAGCTGGTGGAGCAGCCCTGTATGCGGAAGGGGTGGTGGCTCAGAAAGCGATCCTTCAAATAACCGGAACGAGCCATAGAAATCAGAATTTTTTTAAAAAAATTAATTAAACGCTTGTTTAATTTAAACAAGCGTTTAACTTTGCGTCCCTTAATAAGAATTTGATGGAGTATAGTGAAAAGCAATTGCAGATAATGAAAAAGGCAGAAAAGCTCTTTGCCGAAAAGGGCTATAATGGCACATCGGTTAGAGATATAGCCGAAAAGGCAGGTATTAATTTGGCAATGGTTTCTTACTATTTTGGCTCAAAAGAAAAATTGCTGGAAGCCGTTTTTGATTACAGAATTGGAATGACCAAACAGTTGCTGTCTGATATTCTCCACAAAACTAACCTGAGTTCTTTAGAAAAAATGAATCTGTTGATCGATGTTTATGTTAAAAAGATTATTGAACAACAACCGTTCAACAAGATATTGGCCCGGGAACAGGTAGTAAATACCACAGGGCATACTGCTAATTTAATTCTTCAAATGAAAAGAACCTATATGGATACTGTGTTGTCGCTTATTCGTGAAGGGCAAAAGAAAGGTGAGTTTCAGAAGCATATCGATGTGTCATTATTAATGACTACAATTATTGGCACTGCCAATCATTTGGTAACTACTAAACACTACTACAGGCAATTAAATAATTATGAGGAACTATCTGATGAAGCGTTTAATAAACTCATAGAAAAAAAACTACGGAATCATATCAAATTTATTCTTAAAGCATCATTGACCTATGAATCATAAGCAAATCGCTATTTCTTGTTTATTTTTTCTTTCTTCTCTTCCTGTTTTTTCGCAGGAAAAAAGACAATTAAACCTTGACGATGCAATCAATCTGAGTATAAACAATAGTAAGTTGCTTAAATTGAATCAGGCTAAGATTGATGAAGCAATGGCATCAGTAAAGGCTGCTGAGGATAATAAATTGCCAAATGCCAGCGTATCAGGTTCGTATTTAAGATTGGGCAATGCCAATGTGGACATGAAGACGGCAAATAATAATCCGGGTAATGGTGGCGGTGGATCTAAAACACCTGAAGTATCTCAGGCATTATATGGAATGTTGAATCTTTCAATGCCTCTATATACCGGTGGTAAAATAAAGTATGGAATTGAATCTGCTAAATATCTGGCTGAAGCAGTTAAACTGGATGCAGAAGATGATAAGGATGAATTAATTCAAAACACAATAGAGGCTTTTGCGAATTTATATAAAGCAAATACCGCTGTAATGTTGATGAAAGAAAACTTGCAGGCTGCTAAACAAAGAGTAACAGATTTGACGAATTTAGAAAAAAACGGACTGCTGGCAAGGAATGATCTTTTAAAAGCCGAATTACAAGCATCTAATGTGGAACAAAATCTGCTGGATGCAGATAATAACTTGCAGTTCGCAAATCTGAATATGAATTTAATGTTGGGTTTTCCAAACAATACACAGCTTGTATTAGATACTGTTGGTATCGAGAAAAGAGATGAAGGTGATAAAGTGCTGAATGATTATATATCTGAAGCATTACAATCCAGAAAAGATCTGAAAGCAATATCATTCAGAAAAAAAGCAGCTGTGAACGGAGTTAAATCTGTAAATGCGGAAAAGTATCCGGGCCTTCAGGTATCCGGCGGATACATAGCGGCAGATATCCCCAACCTGATTACTATAACCAATGCAATGAATATTGGATTAGGTATTTCTTATAACGTATCTTCTCTATGGAAATTGAAGAGTAAAGTGCAACAGGCAGAAGCCAAAGTAAAACAGGTCACTCTCAATGAGGCCATGATGAATGATAATATAACATTACAAGTCAGCAAAGCCTACCTTTCATTGATGAGTAGCAGAAAAAAAATAGAAGTAAGTGAATTAGCCATGAACCAGGCTAAGGAAAACTATCGCATTGTAAAAAATAAATTTGACAACAGCTTGGCTACAACCACCGAATTGCTCGACGCAGATGCCGCTCAATTGCAGGCTACACTTGGCTATACTCTTACAAGAGCAGATGCCTATGTAGCTTATAATAAGCTATTGCAGGTGTCCGGAATTTTAGCATCTTCTTTAAAAAAATAATTTAACAGCTTAATAGAAAATTTAATGGAAACAGTTCAGCAAGAAACAAAAAGAAAAAAAAGAAATCCGGTCTTTCTTGTTTTTTTAGCACTTATCATTATTGGTGGCGGATGGTTTGGTTATATCAAGGTCAAGCATGCGCTGCATCACGAAGAAACAGATGATGCACAAGTGAGTGCTGATATCAGCCCGGTGATACCTAGGGTTTCTGGTTATATATTGGAAGTGAAAGTAGATGACAATCAGCTGGTAAAAAAGGGAGATACATTATTAGTTCTGGATAAGAGAGATTTTGAAATCAGATTGGAACAGGCAGAAGCAGCATTAGCAACTGCTCAAAGCAATCTGAATAGCGCCAAAGCAAGCACGAATGCCGCTAAAGCAAATATTGCTACATCTCAAGCTGCTATTGGCACTATCAATGAGCAGATCGAAGCTGCTAAAATATCACTACGCAGAGCAACAGATGATTTTAACAGATATATGAACCTTATCAAAGATCATTCTATAACACAACAACAATTTGAGCAAGCACAGGCAGCAAAAGAAGCCGCAGAAAAGCAAGTAGCTATTTTAGAAAGCCAAAAAAATCAAGCAGGTTCGCAAACCAATGCGGTAACTGCACAGAGTAATGCTGTTGGTGAGCAAACAGATGTTGCCGCAGCATCTATCCGTCAAAGAAAGGTAGATGTAGATGCAGCAAAACTCAATTTATCTTATACTGTTATTGTAGCACAGCAAGATGGCATGATATCTAAAGTCAATGTGCAACCCGGTCAGTTTGTGCAAGCCGGCCAGTCATTATTCAGTATTGTACATGGTAATGATATTTGGGTAGTTGCAAATTTTAAGGAAACACAAATAAAGAAAATGACAGAAGGGCAAAAGGTGTTTGTATATGCCGATGCCTTTTCTAAGCATAAATTTGAAGCAGTTCTTTCTTCTTTTTCACCTGCTACAGGAGCTACATTTTCTTTGCTGCCTCCCGATAATGCAACCGGCAATTTTGTAAAAGTAGTACAAAGACTACCTGTAAAAATTGAGTTCACTAATAAAGCGGACAGTATGTTGAAAAAACTAAGGCCGGGTATGAGTGTCAAAGTGGATGTAAATCTGGATTAAGAAAAAAATAATTTAAAAAAAGCAGCGCTTAATCAAAGTATGTCGCAAACCGAATCATTGGTTGAATATGGAGCCAGAAGAGTAGTAGTTACCGTAACGGCTATTGTATGCGCTCTGTTAGAAATTGTTGATACTACAATTGTGAACGTAGCCATCAAAGATATGCAGGGCAATCTGGGCGCTACCACATCAGAAATTGGTTGGGTAATTACAGCTTATGCTATTGGAAATGTTATCATCATACCAATGACAAGCTGGCTTTCTCAACAATTTGGCAGAAGAAATTATTTCGCAGCTTCAATTGTTATATTCACTGTTTGTTCTTTTTTGTGTGGAAATGCAAATGGTATTACCGAGTTGGTGATTTTTCGCTTTTTACAAGGCGTAGGCGGAGGTGCATTGTTGGTAACATCTCAAACTATCATTACTGAAAGCTACCCTCAGGAAAAAAGAGGAATGGCACAGGCATTGTATGGAATGGGCGTTATTGTAGGCCCTACGCTGGGTCCACCGCTGGGCGGATATATCATTGACACTTTTTCATGGCCTTATATTTTTTATATAAATATTCCCCTTGGTATTATAGCTACTTTGCTTACACTTCAGTTTGTAAGAAGCCCCAAGTACACCGAGAAAAGTAAAACAAGTGATATTGATTGGTTGGGAATTGCCCTTCTGGCAATTTTTGTAGGCTCTTTACAATTTGTACTTGAAAAAGGACATGATGAAGATTGGTTTGACAGCACACTGATTATTATATTTACCATTACGGCTTCACTCGGTGCTTTCTTTTTTGTTTGGCGAGAGCTTACTTATCGCAATCCTGTTGTTAATCTTCGGGTATTAAAAAACGGTAACCTTCGCACCGGCACCATTCTTTCATTTATCTTAGGATTTGGTTTATACGGCTCTACATTTATTATTCCCTTGTACACACAAGCTACCCTTGGTTGGACTGCAACCCAGGCCGGGTTGTTGATGATTCCGGCTACACTTACCACAGCCGTGCTGATGCCGGTTATCGGAAAAATGTTACAAGCAGGAGTGAAACATCAACTGATGGCTGCATCAGGAATGTTTGTCTTTTTTATTTTCTGCATGTGGGGATATAAAATCCTGACACCTGATACCGGTGAAGATTCCTTTTTCTGGATGTTGATTTGGAGAGGTGTCGCTATGGCATTATTATTTATTCCCATTACTACACTGTCATTAAGTACACTCAAAGGAAAACAAATAGGAGAAGGAGCCTCTTTTACAGGTATGATGCGGCAATTGGGCGGATCATTTGGTATTGCCATCATTACTACATTTATGGCAAAACAACTGATTGTTCAC
>JAKIZK010000032.1:3230-23083 GCA_022708055.1 Bacteroidota bacterium | reverse complement strand
TCTTATTTCATAAATCTTATTTTGAATTACTTGTAGTTGCATAATTATTTTTTTTCAATTATTTGGTTTATTTTATAAGGTGCTAAAATTACACCTCAAAAATCTAATTGTATTTTATCTGCCGCATCCCTTTTGGTTTGGTCTATAATCTTTGCGTAAATCTGTGTGGTTTTTAGTTCACGGTGTCCCAGCATTTTACTAACTGTGTAAATATCTGTTCCCTTTGATAGTTGCAAGGTGGCAAACGTATGCCTGAAACAATGAAAGGTTATATCCTTCGTTATTCCGGCTGCTCCAATCCATTGGTACAGGTGTTTGTTTTCATAAGCTGAATAAGTAAGCCCCTCAAATACTTTGGTGGTGGGTTCTTTAGGTTCACCCAATAAGCTGTAAGCCTGTTCGGAAATTGGTAATACCTCAACCCCTTTTGTTTTTTGCTGTGTGAACTGTATTGAATAACCGTTTTCAACGCTGTGGTGTATTTCACCCCAAACAAGATTTTTAATATCTGAAAACCTCAACCCGGTAAGGGCTGAAAATAGGGCTGCACGTTTCAATAAAGGGTTATTACATTCCGTTTTTACAAGGCTGTTCAGTTCCTCAATGGTTAAAAAGTTCCTTCGGGTTTCTGCCTGTTTTATGGGTTCAATTTTGGCGTTCAGGTCGGTGGTTAAATACCCGTCTTTATACGCTTGTTTCAGGGTTGCTTTCAGTTTATTGAAATAGGAAACGGCTGAATTTTGGGCAAGGGTTGTTTTGCTGCTCTTATTGCTTTTGGTAGTGAGTAAATACTCTTTGAACTCATTACAAAACTTTTCGTTGAGGTCGGCAAACTTCAAATTTCCCTTTGTGAATTTTTCAAGGTAATTGTAAGCTGAAACCCAGTTATCATGGTTTGAGGCTTTGCGTTTGTCGGCAAGGCTTTTGAAATAGGTAACAAAATTCAGTTCGCCCTGCTCCTTTATTTTTAGTTGCTCCCTTTCGTACCCTGTATAAATTTCGGGCTTATTAAGGTGGTTTTCTTTTTTCTGCCTTATCTGTTCAGCAAGCTGTAAAGTTTCTTTGTTATGCTGCTTATCAATAGGGTTCTTTGCCTTATCAAAAAGGTACAGCCCTAAAAATTCCCTTCGGGTTGGTTCGCCTGTTTCGGGGTGTGGTATGGCTGGGTAAAAATCTAAATACAAACTTTGCCTGTTCCCTGAAATTTTCTTTTCTCTTAACTTAACTTTTATTGCCATTGTCTTTTATGCTTTAGTGTTTAACTCAATAGTTTATCAATTACCGTTTTCGGAACGTATGCAAACCAGCCCTTTTTTATTTTGGGTATGCTGTTTCTTTTAATAAGGTCTTGTAAGGCTGTTTCTGAAATTCCGTATTTACTTTGTACTTCGGTAAGGGTATAACATTCTGAAATATCAAAGCCCCCAGCCTGCCCCCAGTTGTTTAATTCCTGCTTTTGTGTTTCGGGTATTCCTTCGGGCTGTGTTCGGTTGGTTGGTCCTTTAAATAGTTTGTCAATATCTGAACGCTTTACAATAGTTTTCTTTTGCAAAATATTTGTCGCCCTCAATTTACCTGCATTGATAAGTTTGTAAACATTTTGCCGGGAACAGCCTATTAATTTTGAAACCTGTGTTACCGTTAAAAATTCTTTGGCTTTCAGTTCCTCAATAGGTCGGGTTTTTATTTGCTGTGTTTCCTTATTACTGCTTTCAATCTTTGCAGCCTTTATCCTTGCCTTGTATGCCCGTTTACTGCACGTATCACTACAATACTGGGTTACTGTGGTTCGGGCTGTGAACTCATTACCGCAATGCTGGCAAATACGTTGTACCTTAATATTTGAACTCATTTTGTATTGTTTTGTATCAAAGTGTTTAAAAGTGTAAACTATGTAACCTTAAAAAATGGGTTGAGGTACAAATTCGCCTTTCAACCCATGTTAAGGTACAACTAAGGTACAAATATTCCATAAATAAACAAGTATTAAGACAAAAGAAAGGTATAATTAAGGACATTAAAAATGCCCTGTTTTACAGTGCTTTATGTAGGTTTTGTAAGACTTTAGTATTTAGTTGTTTTGTGGTAGTTACTTTCCGATACAAAACTTCGAAAAAATATAATCCAGTTGTTCTTCATTGCTCACAGTTCCGGTTATTTCTCCAAGGTATTGAAGACAGCGACGGATGTCTAATGCCAACAGGTCGCCGGGAATTTTGTTTTGCAATCCGGCTTTTATATCATTCAATGAGTAGCTTACTTCCATGAGTGCATGATAATGCCTTGCATTGGTGATGATGGTATTTTCTGTTTGCAAAGTGCCACCCAATACGGCATCCAGCATTTTTTGTTTTAATACTTCTGTATGCAAATGGTTTTTGGCAGCTATAAATACTATTCCCGGCAATGATGACCATTTTTGCTTTGCAGCTGCTTCTCCTGCAATGTCAATTTTATTGGCAATCAAAATAAATTTTAATCCTTGTTGTGTCAGTTCTACTTGCTTCTGTAGTATTTCATTTTCATCATCAGCGGCATCAAAAAGATATAGCACTAATCCCGCTTCTTTCATCTTTGAAATACTTCTTTCCACGCCGGCGCTTTCTATAATATCACTCGTATGCTCACGTATGCCGGCCGTATCTATGAGTCTAAAAAGTACGCCATCGATATTCAACACTTCTTCAATGGTATCACGGGTGGTGCCAGGTATATCGCTTACAATGGCTCTGTTTTCATTTAAGAGGGTATTGAGCAGTGTGGATTTACCCGCATTGGGTTTTCCTATTATGGCTACACTTACACCGTTCTTTATTACATTGCCCAATTGAAAAGATTGAATAAGTTGCGTAGTGGATTGTTGTAGTTCATTGATTAATTCAAAGAACTGTTGACGGTCGGCAAATTCTACATCTTCCTGGCTGAAGTCAAGCTCGAGTTCAATGAGTGCCGAAAATTTAATCAGTCTTTCTCTCAATGAAATTAAGTGTGCTGAAAATCCACCCCGCATGGCATGTAGTGCCGTTTTTTGTGCAGCTGCAGTGTTCGATGCTATTAAGTCTGCAACGGCTTCTGCTTGTGTAAGGTCTAATTTTCCGTTTAAAAAAGCCCGTTGCGTAAACTCCCCGGGCCGGGCAAGTCTTGCACCACGTTTTATACAGGCAGCTACTACTTGTTGCTGCACAAATGGCGACCCGTGGCAACTGATTTCTATTACATTTTCTCCGGTATAGCTTTTGGGTGCTTTAAATACGGATATCACTGCTTCATCCAGCACTTCAGTTCCTTCCTTTAATAATCCTACATGCAAACTGTGTGATGGTACGTCTAAAAGATTTTTTGAATGAAATAATTCATTGGCGATGGCAATGGCCTTTTTACCGCTTAGTCTTATTACGCCAATGGCTCCTACACCGGGTGGTGTAGCTATGGCAACAATTGTATCGTCCCAGTTTGAATGTTTGTTCACCCTTCAAAAATAGAGTGGAATGGTGAGTGTATAAAATGAAAAAAAATCCCCCATGAGCTTCATGAGGGATTTTATAAAGTTTTAAATTAAAATTACTCGTCTCCGGTTACTACGAAAGTAATTGGCTGCTTACGATAGGCTTTTACCTGACGACCGTTTTGAACCGCAGGTGTCCATTTAGGCCCTCTTTTAATTACTCTTACTGCTTCATCTTCCATACCATAACCGTTATTGGTCAAAGATCTAACGTCACTAATATTGCCTTCTTTGTCCACAATAAACTGTACATAAACTGTGTACTTTCCTGCAGGTGCACCATTATCAACGGGTGTATTGGCATTCAAATCTCTGGTCAGATATTTTCTCCAGGCCACATCTCCACCCGGGAAAGCGGCTTCAATTTCTACTTTGTCAAAAATTTTATTCTCGTCATCTTCTTTTTTCTCTTCTACAATTTTTTTCCCTTGGTCAATTACTACAGGTGGTGCGGGTACATCTGTTTCCTTTACACCTTCCTGATTGATTTCAGCAATCTTTGTTTCTTTCAACTCTTCAACAGGAGGGGGCGGCTTTTGTACTTCCTCATCCTTTTTTACAATGGGAGGCGTAAATTGCTTCATTTCCACTTTTGGTGGATCGGGCTGCTTGGGTGGTGGTGGTGGTGGTTCTATTTTCTTTTCTTCCTGCTTGATGTCTTGAAGATTCACATCCTGCATTTTTACTTTTTTCTTCGAACTACCTGAAGTACTGCTTGCCAAAACCGATCCCAGCAAGGCTAATAAAGCAATGGCAGCTGTAATGATCAACGCTTTCGTAATTCTTTTATTATAAGTTTTGCGAAGATCATACGCACCATAGTCCTTATTCTTTCCTTCAAAAAGGATATCCAGAACATCGGAGGAGAGTATTTTATTTGCTTCCATTTAAATTACCTTTTTTTTAAGATGCAATTACTGAGTATTTCCATACCCGTTTGTAATTATTTTATTCCGTTTCTTTCTTCTGTTGTTTTAATGAGCTCATATTCCTGATCCAGAATTTTTACAATCGCATAGGTTTTTACCTGGTTGATGGTCATTTCGTCCAGAATATCCACCATGTTTTTGTAGTTAGAATCGGGATCGGGTTTGATGATGACAACAAAGTCCTTGTCTAAACAAGCATTTTGCCAATCGGGGTCGCCTTTCTTTTTGGCTAATTCCTGCATGTCTTTACAACGGCTATCAGCATCTGATAAATCATGTACGTGACGGCCCATTACCTCTTTTCTTTTGTCAATAATGATTTGACGGATGCCTTTAAAAGTAGTTTGTTGAAAATTATTTCCAGTCGCATCTACTTTTAATTGTCCAAAATAGTAATACACCTGATTGCCTTTGCCCAACATAATGGTAAGGGCACCTGATTCTTTTGCTTCATTTTGATTTTTAGGATCATTCACATCCTTTGGCATAAGCAAGTTCATTGCTTTTGGCGTGCTCATGGTAGCTGTGAAAATGAAGAAAGTAATGAGAAGAAAACCCAGATCCACCATGGGCGTCATATCCACACGGGTAGAAAGTTTTTTTGCTTTTTTTACCCCTGGCCCTTTTTTGTGGCCGCCATCGCCGCCACCAGTATCTATACTTGCCATATTAGGTTCATTAAAAATTTAAATAATAAATATTTATTCTTTTGCTGCCGGCATACGATTATTAAGCTGATCCAATGCTGACCCCGTTGGCGCTTTTTCTAAAGAAGTAACCAGATTAAATTTCAGTTGGTCATTCTTTTTAAAAGCACTGATTACCGCATCAATAGTTGGATATTTGGAAGCTCCATCACCTTTTACAAGATATTTTAATGGCCTTCCAAGTTCTGCATATACTTCTTTTGATGCTCGTATCCAGGTAGCAAGCTGGTTATCGGTTGAGTCCAAAACAGGGATTCCGGGCTGTCCGGCTCCGGCATTTTGCTCAGCAGGGTCCATATCCAATAGCGCAGAAAGACGTGAGAATGGAACACCAACAGCTGGAGTCTTTCTGAAATTTTGGATCTCTTCAGGTGTAAGTTTTATTTGTCGCAATTCTGTTGCCTTTGTTACGATTTTATCACTTACACTTCTGTCTTTTTCAGACAATACTGAGAAGAAAACCCTGTTAGTAGAATCTACCAATACCATAATCGCATCGTTCTCCGGCAATTCTTCTGAAGATACTGAGTTCGGAATCTTCGTTTCTACCGGTTCTTGCGGCTTAAACTTTGTTGCCATGATAAAGAAGGACAGAATAAGGAACGCGATATCCACAAAGGGTGTCATGTCCGTATCTGTACTCTTTCGAGGCAATTTTACACTTGGCATGTTCTGATTTTTTAGTTAGATGAATTAATGAAAGGTTTCCATACCATTTTGTCCTCTTACTTATAAAGAGAAGCAAAACTTTGAGTAAGTGTAAAACCAGACTCATCAATGCCGTATGTAATTGAATCTATTTTGGTAGTAAATATATTATACATAACCAACGCAATAGCGGAAGTACCGATACCCAATGCAGTATTATAAAGGGCCTCGGAAATACCAATCGCCAGGGCTGATGCACCGGCTCCACCACCACCTTCATCACCCAGGGCACTGAAGGAACGAATCATACCCATTACCGTACCTAACAAGGCAATCAGGGTACCAACAGATGTGATAGTAGAAAGGAAAACCAGATTCTTTTGCAGCATGGGAAGCTCAAGCGCTGTAGCTTCTTCTACTTCTTTTTGTATTGAAATTACTTTTTGCTCGGTATTCAAACCGCCTTCGTTGATCATTTCTTTGTAACGACGCAAACCAGCTTTCATTACATTACCAACTGAACCACGTTGTTTGTCACACTCAGAAAGTGCAGCATCCACATTGCGGTTAGCAAGGTGATATTGAATTTTGCGAATAAAATCTGAGATAGAGCCATTACCTAATGCCCGGCGGATTGTCAAATATCTTTCAATAGAAAAGACAACCACCATCAAAAACATACCTACCAGAATAGGTACAATGATACCTCCCATATAAATACCGTTTAAAGCACCTTTGGGTTTATCATGCTTTGGCCAAAACCAACCTGTTCCTTTTACATCGAAACCATCGGGATTACCAAAAATAAAACGCCAAATGCCATAACCGGCAATGAGACAAATAATTGGAGCAATCCATGAAATGGCATTGCTGCTCTTTTTGGGTTGTACAGAAGTAGCCTTTACAGAAGCTGTCGCAGTTGGTTTAATCTCTGCCATGTCCTTTGTTTTTTTGTTTTAAAAATTAAAAAAGTTATTTCCTTTATCCGGAGCTACAATGCTAAGGAAAAAGTTTAAAAAAAAATCCCCTCTCTTCATTTTTTTGGGAACGGGGGTCAAGTTAAGGAATTTTTTATTTGAACAAGCATCATTTAAAATAAATTGATTGGGAATAACTTATGCACAAACGGTTGAGCAAATTTTGAATAAAACTGTCATTCATACCGCAATGCTTCTATGGGGTTTAGTTTACCGGCTTTTAATGCAGGATAAATACCCGCCAGCAATCCCACCAATGTACAGATTACAATTCCTAATATTACCCAATTCCAGGGTATAATAAACCCTGTATTAAATAATACTGATGCGCCATTGCCAAATAGAATCCCCAATATAATACCAAAAAAAGCACCTAAAAGACTGATGATAACTGATTCTAATAGAAACTGAGTCCTTACCGATTTGCTTTTTCCTCCAATTGCTTTTACCAACCCCACTTCCCGGGTTCGTTCCGAAACTGAAACCAACATAATGTTCATAAGCGCAATTGCGGAACCTATGAGTGTAATAAACCCGATAAATAATACCGATAAAGTAAAAAAGCCCAGAATATTCATCGCTTTTTCAGCTACACTATCACTGCGATCGAGGGCAAAATTATTTGCTTCGGTTGTTGTTAATTTTCTGATGGCTCTAAAAGTTCCTTCTGCCTGACCCATGGCCACATTTACTTTGGCCACATGATCCGTCATTACCGCAATAACAAAAGAAAAACCGGAAGGAAAATTTCTATCCACGTTTTCATAAGTGGTAATGACCACATTGTCTCTGCTAAAACCAAATGAAGAACCTCTGCTCTCCAATACTCCTAACACCCGGTAGGGAATACTGTTAATACGCACAACTGCATTTACAGCCCTTTCACCACCTTCACGAAATAATTTATTGGCAACATCAAATCCCAAAATACACACATTGCCGGACGACTGTACATCCGCATGGTTCATATTTCTTCCATACTGAACTTTATAGCCGTTGAGTTGCAAATAATTTTCATCGCCGCCAAACAACAATACATTCGGATTCGTTTTTCTTTCCTGATATGAAATTACATTCGACCTGTTGCCAAATATGGAAATGCTTCTTACCGATGGAAATGTATATAGCTTTACAAATGTTTCCGCTTCATCTTTAGTAATGATTTTGTCGAGGTTAGAGGTCTTTACTTTTTTTTCGCCTTTCTTTGTCATCTTTAACTCGGCTCCACCGCCGCCAAATCTGATATTGCGTTCTTTAAATCTGATTGTAAATGCATTGGCACCCATAGTAGAAAAACTTTCAGAAAATTTCTGATTCATGGCTTTTAAAGCGGTAACAATGCCAATAAGCGCCATAATGCCAAATGCAATAATGGCAACCGTAAGGCCGGTACGCAGCTTATTACTTTTGATGGAACGAAAAGCTAAAGCAAGATTATCTACAAATTTCATTGATGCAGGCAAATAATTGTTTGCCCGGTAAAATTAATAATTGTAATCCCCTTTTTAGAAATAATAAAATCCAAAAACCAGATTTGGGAAAATGCCTAACAGTATTAAAAGGGCGGCCAATACAGCAAGTGTCCATTTAAATGCCGGCGAAACAGTAATGATATTATCTTTTTCGGCATTCTTAAAATACATGGCTTGCAAAATGCGGAAGTAATAAGAAATACTGATCACAGCCATTACAACGGCTACAATTACCAGCCACAAACTGCCACCGGCGGCAAGGGTAGCTTTCAACATCAAAAATTTAGAAAGAAACCCTGCGGTAAGGGGTATGCCCGAAAGCGATAATACAAAGATGGTAATCAGTAAAGCCAAAAAAGGTCGCTGACGAGCCAGACCATTAAATCCATCGTAACTGTAATCAGACATTTTAGCAAGTACAGCAAACAAACCAATGGTAGCCAGACTATATGCTAATACATATAGCAACAATCCTTCTTTTCCATCTGTATTCATGGAGTAAATAGCCAGCAACATAAAGCCGGCCTGCGATATACTGGAGTAAGCCAACATCCTTTTTACACTCTGTTGAAATACAGCGGTAATGTTTCCAATAAATAAAGTAGCCACGGTAATGAGTGCTATGGTGAGCTTCCATTTATGATGCAAGTTGCCAAATGCCTCATCAAACAAACGAATAAAGGCCACAAAAACAGCCGCCTTTACAATAGTAGCCATGAAAGATGTAAACACAGTGGGTGCACCATCATAAACATCCGGCGTCCAGAAATGAAAAGGCGCTACAGATGCTTTAAATGCCATTGAAAACAAAAGCAATAACATACCCGCTAATAACAAAGCAGAGGGCAATCCGTTTAAAGGTGCAATAACGGAGGTAAGAAAACTTCCTTTATCGCCATAAATAAATGCAATGCCCATCAACATTAATCCAGTAGAAAAAGAGCCTTGCAAAAAATATTTTAAAGATGCTTCATTGCTTTTCAAATTCAGCTTATCACTTCCGGTTAAAATATAAAGCGGTATGGAAATGATTTCTATTCCTAAAAATAAAATAAGCAAAGACTTAAAGGAAGATGTAAGTACAATGCCACATAAAATAAAAAATATCAGTGCCAGATATTCTGCATAGTTTATACCCACTTTCTCCATATCCTTTGCTGACAGTAATAGGAATAACAGCGAAAGCAAAATTGCAATGGAATTGAAGATAAGTGCAAATCTGTCGAAATACATCATGCCATGTGTATCCACGTTAAAAAAGGCAGTACCGTTAGTTTCAAAAATATTGGCCACGAGCAACAGCACCATGCCGGCAATAGCCAGATTGCGAACAGTACTTTTCTGCTTCAGCAAAATGCCGCTGAACATCATAACAACACCCCAAACTGCCGATATTATCAATGCATTCATATTCCTGTCTTACTTGGTAAAAACTGAATGATATTTATTTTTTCAATAAATTCTTTTGAAAAACTTTCTGTCATATTTAAAATAGCCTGCGGGTAAATACCCAATACCAAAATCAATAACACTACCAAACCCAAGGCCAGTTTCTCGTTTAAACTTACGTCATCAAAATTTGATACAGTGGTTGACAGCTCTCCATAAAATATCTTCCGCACCATACGGAGTGTATAAGCTGCACCCAGTACAACACCTGTACAGGCTGCCACAGTAAACCATAAATAAAAAGGAGAATGAATTTTCATGATGCCGGTAAACATCAGAAACTCGCCTGCAAATCCATTGGTCAATGGCAATGCAATATTGGCCAGCGATATGATAACAAAAAAGATGGCCATGGTAGGAGCCTTTTGAGCCAGTCCGCCCAGCTCGGAAAACTTTGTAGTTCCCGTTCTTTTTTCAATCATATCGGCCACCATCCACATTCCTATTATATTAATACCATGGTTAAACATTTGCAAAAGCACTCCTTGCATTGCTATTTCATTGGAAGCAAATACAGCCACACACATTAAAGCCACGTGAGCAATAGATGAGTAAGCGATAATTAACTTCATATCATTCAGGCGAAGCGCAATGAGTGATGCATAAATCAATCCGATTAATGCTAGTGGAATAACGGTATAGCTCCACATTTCTGAGCCAATGGACAATACAGGCACCAGCCATCTGATTAATCCGAGTAAACCCATCTTTACCATCAACCCGCTTAATACCATAGTAGTAGATGTAGGCGATTGTTGGTATGTATCCGGCTGCCAGGTATGAAAAGGGAATATGGGCATTTTTACGGCAAAGGCAATAAAGAATAACCAGAACAGCCACGACTGATCGCCCTTGCCCAAAGTTGTCTGCAATGCATAAAATGATTTGATACTAAAACTATGATCAGCCGTTTTTGATTGCAGATATAAAATACCCACCAGCATTAATATAGAACCCAGAAAAGTATAAACGAAGAATTTAAAAGTAACTGCAATTCTCCTTTCGCCACCCCATTGAGAGCATAAAAAATAAACAGGTATTAAAGTAAGCTCCCAGAAAAAATAAAGCAACAAAGCATCCATGGCCAGATAAACGCCCATCAACCCTGATAAAGTAAGCAGCATCAGTCCGTAAAAATTATAGCTTTTGCTATATACATTTTTCCAGGTAGCTGTAAATATTAAAAAGTAACCAATAGCAGTGAGCAAACAAAGCAACTGACCCATAGCATCCAGCTTTATCGAGAAACTACTGCCCAGTATTTGCAACCATGCACCCTGATGTTCCAGATATTTGGCATCCTTGACCAGCCAAATACCTGATAAGGAAACCGCAAGTGTAATGATTGAAGCAAATAATGACCAGACCTTTACCGATTTATCATTTCTGATAAAAAAAGTGGCCAATCCTGTTACCAACGGAATTAATATGAGTAAAACTGCTATCATTTATTTTCTCAAAAAGAATTGAATTATAAAAATTATCACTATGCTCAACACCATTAATAAAATGTAATTGCCGGTTTGTCCGCTCTGCAACAATCTAAGTTGTCGGCTGCCATACTGTACCAAACGACCTGCTCCATTTACCACCCCGTCAATACCCGATTTTTCAATTACATTTTTTAAGAAGCTGCCAAATTTTTTCAAAGGACTTACTACCGCAGTATCATACAGTTCATCAACATACCATTTGTTTTCCAAAACCTTACCCAGCCCTTTAGCTTCTTTGTACTGATAGTTTTTGAACATATACCAGGCTGCTACAATGGCCAGTATAACAAGCACCGTAGAAAGTCCCATCAGCATAAACTCGGTGGATGCTGCTACATGATGTGCTTCTCCATGAGTTGCTATTACAGGATGCAAAAATGCAGCAAGTTTATCGCCACCTTCCATGATTACATTGGGAATACCAATCAACCCACCTACAGCAGAAAGTATAGCCAGAATAATAAGTGGAATCGTCATGGCCGAAGGGCTTTCATGCAAATGATGTTTTTGTTCCTCAGTTCCTCTGAATTTTCCGGTAAAGGTGATAAACAAAAGACGGAACATATAAAATGCAGTAAGCAAGGCTCCCATTAAAGCGATTACATAAATAACGGGGCTTTTTTGCCAGGCTGCAAGCAGAATGGCATCTTTTGAAAAGAAACCACTGAATGGTGGTATGCCAGCAATAGCTATACATGCAATCAGGAATGTAATAAAAGTAATTTTAATTTTTCCCGAAAGGCCACCCATTTGCCTGATATCCTGTACACCACCCATGGCATGAATCACACTTCCGGCACCCAAAAATAAAAGTGCTTTAAAGAAAGCATGCGTCATCACATGAAAAACACCGGCTGTATAAGCACCCAGACCCATAGCCAATACCATATAACCCAACTGGCTAACGGTGGAATAAGCTAATACTTTTTTAATATCATTTTGTTTTAATGCTATAGTGGCCGCCAGCACTGCAGTGAGCAATCCGGTAATAGCCACTACCGTCATTGTAACTTCTGAAAGAGAGTATAAAATATTGCTGCGAGCTATCATATAGATGCCGGCAGTAACCATGGTAGCAGCATGTATTAAAGCGGAAACCGGAGTTGGACCTGCCATAGCATCGGGTAGCCAGGTGTATAAGGGTATCTGTGCGCTTTTTCCGGTGGCTCCAATAAATAATAACAAGGTAATACCCGTAATATCCGTTGCACTGAATTTGCTGATGCTTGCTGCAGAAAAAACTTCATTGAAACTTACTGTATTGATTCTGCCGATAATCCAGAATAATGCGATTAAAAATGCCATATCGCCAATGCGATTCATCACGAAGGCTTTGCTGGCAGCTTTATTATAAGATTTATTTTTAAACCAGTATCCTATCAACAAGTACGATGAAAACCCCACTCCTTCCCATCCCATAAACATGATAACATAATTAGCTCCCATTACCAGCAGCAACATAAAGAATACAAAAAGATTGAGATAAGCAAAATATCTACCGAAATGTTCTTGTGTTTCTTCGTGCATATAAGATGTAGAGTACACATGAATTAAAAATCCTACACCTGTTATAATCAATAGAAAAATGGATGAGAGCTGATCAATTTGAAAAGCGAACGGAATGGAAAAATTACCAACAGATAAAAAATTAAAATAATCTGCGATATGCGTATTGCCTCCTGTTACCTGAAAGAACACACACACACTTAGCAAGAATGAACCCAATATCACCCCCGAACCAATAATGCCAACAGCTGGTTTTGGGAGCCATTTTCTTCCCAGTCCATTTATCAGAAAGCCGATAAACGGAAGTAATGGAATCAAATACACGATGTTCAATACATTATTCATAAAAAAAAACCGGTAAGGCTAAATGTTGCATTAACCGTTACACCTTTCTAATGTTTCAACCTGTTTAAAAAATTAATATCCACTGAGTGAATATTTCTATACATCATTACGATAATGGCCAAGCCCACACTTACTTCTGCAGCAGCCACTACCATTATAAAAAATACAAATAGCTGTCCGTCGGTACCCGCAGTAGTGGCCACATCGGCGGCCAGCGCCTTCATGTGGTGCATTTTTGAAAATGCAACCAGCAATAAATTGACTGCATTCAACATTAATTCAATGCACATAAACACAATAATGGCATTGCGACGAGTTAATACACCTACGATGCCAATGCAGAACAGGGCAACAGACAGAAATATGTAATAATTAATAGGCATTCTTATAATTTTATATATAAGCCGGCTTTAAAATTTGTTTTACCTATATAGTTGGTACCAGGGCCTACATCAAACGAAATGATATCCATAATTTTTTTCTTAATTACACCGCCAAACAGATCAACGGCTTTGTAAGATGCTCCTTTGGTTAACAACTTTACAATGGTACCAACCGACACAGAACTTAAACCGGAAATAATCAACGTTTTGGCATCTTTAGCCAGGCTGTCTTTGTTTTCAGCAATCTTTTTAATAGTGCCATATATCGTAATAGCTGCTCCCGCATAATTGGTAATACGATAAACCAATCTTCCGGTTTTAAAAGTGCTGAAGAGCTTATTGATTTCATTATTCCTTTTGGAGCCTAATAATTGACTTACTATATTCAATTTTGGGATTTTACTTTTTCCGGAAAAGAACTGTGGTGCCCATCCCCTTTTCACTTGCAATACATTGCCCAGCAACTGGTCCAAATTAAAATTCTTAATATCAATTTTAGGAATTTCAATTTGTGCTTTGCTTTGAGTTGCTGTAAAAAGCAAAGCTGCCATCATGATTGTACTCAATTTTCTCATAGCTTTAGTTTTTGTTTTATTCTTTTTTACCTATCACCACAGCGCCTACCATAGCGCTTAAAAATAAGATACTGCTTATTTCAAAAGGCACTACATAAGTTGTAAATAGTTCTTTACCCAAATTTTTTATCAATCCAATATTTCCGGTATTAACCAGTGCCGTTTGAGATTTAATATCTGCGTCTTTCAATGCAGCCACCAGCACCAGCAATAAGCAACCACCCGCCACAGCACCTGCAACTTTCAACCAGCGGTTTTTCTGAGGTTCCGTTTCTTTATTCAAATTCAATAGCATGATGACAAATAGGAACAGCACCATGATAGCTCCTGCATATACGATAATGTTTACAATTGCCAGAAACTGTGCATTCAATAAAATATAATGGCCGGAGATAGCAAAAAAAGTAGCGATCAGCCATAGTACACTATAGACAGGGTTTTTTGCGGTTACTACCATTAAAGCGCTAAAAATGGCAACTACCGACAGAAACCAGAAAAGTATTTGTGTTACACCCATTCTCTTAAGCCGTTAATTCTTTTTATTTTTTTGTTGCCCTGTCACCCACTGCTTTTTCATAAGCTTCCTTTTCATTTATGGGATGAGGGATCAACAACTCTTCTTTTTTATAAATAAATCCTTTGCGTCCATAATTGGCCGGAGCAAAAGTTTGTGATAAATAAATCGCATCTTTTGGACAAGCCTCTTCACACAAACCGCAAAAAATACAGCGCAGCATATTTATCTCATACTTAGCCGCATATTTTTCTTCCCGATATAAATCTTCTTCTCCCGGCAATCTTTCTGCTGCTTCCATCGTAATCGCTTCTGCCGGACATGCAACGGCACAAAGGCCACATGCTGTACAATTTTCTCTTCCTTCAGCATCTCGATTGAGTACATGCAACCCTCTGAAAACTTTTGAAAAACTACGGGTTTGTTCGGGAAAATTGATAGTGGGTTTTTTCTTAAACAAATGGCTGATTGTAATGCCCATACCTTTCATGATGTTCCAGAGATAAATACTCTCTAAGAACGTCATGGGTTTTCTATCTACCGCCACAGCCCTGTTTGTTAATTTTTCACTCATGTTAAAGTTTGCAAATATATCTGCCTTCGGTTTATTTTTTCAAATACAAAATTACTGCTGCTGTTATCAACATATTTACCAATGCCAATGGAATGAGTTTTTTCCATCCCAGATTCATTAACTGATCGTACCTGAAACGTGGAATGGTCCACCTGATCCATAAAAACACAAATATGAAAAACGAAATTTTTGCCATCAGCACACTAAAGCTGATAAAAGTCATCCAAAAAGAACTCAACCCCCACGATGCTTCATTTACAAATGGAATATCATAACCGCCAAAATATAAAGTAGCCATAATGGCGCTACTGATAAACATATTGATATACTCTGCAAAAAGATAAAAACCCAGTTTCATAGATGAGTATTCCTGATGATAACCAAAGTTGAGTTCATTTTCCGCTTCGGGTAGATCAAAAGGAGTACGATTACACTCTGCCAGGGCACATACAAAAAATATGATGAACCCTAATGGCTGAAATAACACATTCCATCCGTTTTCTATTTGATAGCCTACGATTGCACTCATTTTGAGTGAGCCCGTCACAAATAATACAGCGATTAATGCAAGCCCCATTGGCAACTCGTAAGAAACCATTTGTGATGCACCCCGTATGGCAGCCAGCAAAGAAAACTTATTGTTGGAAGCCCAGCCTCCTATCATAATTCCATATACACCCACACTTACGATACTAAACACCAGCAGAATTCCCATATCCACATCTGCCACCTGCATAGGAAATACTTCGCCACCCTTAGTAACAAATGGTGCTGCCCAAGGTATTACCGAACTGGTGACTAATGCGGTAACCATGGCCAGTGCCGGACCCAATACAAATAGCAACCGGTTGGATGCTAGAGGGATAATTTCTTCTTTGAAAAAAAGTTTTCCGCCATCGGCCAGTGGTTGTAAAATACCAAAGGGGCCTGCCCGGTTGGGTCCACGACGATCCTGCAACCAGGCTGCTACTTTACGCTCTGCATAAGTAGTGTACATGGCAATAAAAAATGAAAGCCCGATGATAGCAGCAATCAAAATTGCTTTACCAATAATAAACCACCAATCTATAGTCAAAAAGTACATGTGTCGTTTTTAATGTTCTTTCTTTTCAAAATTTTTACTTGTAGCCGGCCCCGGCAATGATGCTAGTTCCACACTATTTACTTCACTCACTTTATTGATGTCCATCAATAATTTCGGATTGCGGCCACCCATTACTTCGGGCAAAGTTTCTTTTGGCATTTTCAAACCCAGATAGTGGCCCTGCGAAATAACAGAATGTCGGTTAATGTTGGTAGGCCCTTCTATAATCCAGTCGCTGGTTTTCTTTTTATCAAAACGACAGGTATTGCAAATCCATCCGGGTTTTCCATCATAGCTCTGCACTTCGCCCCATTCATCTTTGCGGCTGGTTACACGCATTACATCATTGCCCCGTTGCCAAAGCGTTACTTTACCACAACATTTATCACAATCGCGATGAGCATCTACCGGCTTGGTAAACCATACCCGGTTTTTAAACCGGAAAGTTTTATCGGTAAGTGCACCCACCGGGCATACATCAATCATATTGCCGCTAAAATCATTATCTATTGCTTTGGAAATGTGTGTTGATATTTCAGCATGGTCGCCCCGGTCAAGTACGCCGTGTATGCGGTTATCAGTAATTTGATCAGCCACAAAAACACAACGATAACATAGTATGCAACGCGTCATGTGCAATTGTATGTAAGGCCCAATATCTTCTTTTACAAATACTCTTTTCTTAAACTCATAACGAGAGCCTTCGGTGCCATGTTCATAACTTAAATCTTGTAGATAACATTCACCTGCCTGATCGCAAATGGGACAATCGAGTGGGTGATTAATTAATAAAAACTCTACCACTCCTTTTCTTGCGTCCAGTACTCTTTCACTGGTTATATTTTTTACTACCATACCATCCATTACCGTTGTACGGCAACTGGCCACCAGTTTTGGCATGGGTCTGGGATCGGCGGTAGAACCTGCTGCAACTTCAACCAGACAGGTACGGCATTTACCTCCGCTGTCCTTCAATTTGCTATAATAGCACATGGCAGGTGGTGTTACATCTCCTCCTATTTGCCTTGCCGCATTTAATATAGTGGTGCCCGGCGCTACCTCAACTGTAATGTTGTCGATAGTTACTTTAAAATTTGCCGGTGCTTCTTTCTTTATTTCTTCTGCCATTACTTATTGTAATTTTCAATATTCTTCTTTGTTTTCTTCTTATGCCCAAATGAAAAACTGCCACCTATCATACCATCCAGTTCATCAAACCAGAAGGATTGCTTGCCTCTTCCAAATATTCCTTTTTTATGCAGATTGATATCGGGCATATTGATAAATCCGCATTTGTTTTCAATTTTAATAAAAAAATGTTTGAAAAAAGTTGATTGCAGCCCCGCGGTCAGGTTTATTCCATATCCCGCAACATGAAACTCATCGTTTCGGTCATAATCCATCAACTTCACATCTGAACGAGGAAATAAAAATCCAATACCTGCACCTTTAAACCAGCTAACGATTAATTTATTGCTCTTGCTGTGATATAGTTTGGCAAATTGTTCTCCTTCAATATTTATATAGTTTAATCCATTGGTATGCTCAAACCTAAGGAAATCGGATGTCAAAGTTTTATCACCATTATAAACGCCTTTGTATAATCCCGGATGATCAATAGTACCTTTCATATTTACTACCTGATCTTGATCCATTACATATTTCATGTGATCAAAACCCAGCGATACGGCAATATTATCTTTTATAAAATAACCCAGCCGGAAGTTGGTTTGTGGAATGGTAAGTCGATTAAACTTTAAATAATTGTGATAACTGAAAGGTGTGGGTCGGTCGTGTGCTTTTACTTTGTAAAGTGTAAAATCATAATCTGCACCACGCAGGTGAATATTGCTTTTGGAATAAAACCCACGGTTCCATCCCCATGAAACATAAATCTGTCCTTTCTTTTTATCTGAATAAAAAGTATTACTGGTTTGTCCGTATGTAATAACTGCAATATTCAAAACAATTAATGTTTTAAAAGCCTTCAAACCAGGTTTGAACATTTTTTTATAACGCCAGCGGTGCTGCATAATTTGCCAAACCGTAGTTTTTGGTTAAACATTCTTGTGGGTTTTGTACATGCCATTCAAATTCGTCTCTAAAGTGCCTGATGGCTGCCGCTACCGGCCATGCCGCCGCATCGCCCAACGGGCAAATGGTATTGCCTTCTATTTTTCGCTGTACATCCCACAATAAATCTATATCACTCTTTTTCCCTTTTCCGTTCTCAATATTCCACAAAATTTTTTCCATCCATCCGGTCCCTTCTCTGCAAGGCGAGCATTGACCACAACTTTCGTGTCGATAAAACCTTGCCAGCGTGTAAGTATGTTTTACTACACATTGCCTGTCGTCAAGTACAATAAAACCGCCAGAGCCCATCATAGAGCCGGTTGCAAATCCGCCATCGGAAAGACTTTCATAAGTCATCATTCTTTTTTCACCTTTGGCGGTTGAAAGCAGCAGATTGGCAGGCAATATGGGAACTGATGATCCCCCGGGTATGCAAGCCTTTAGTTTTCGGCCATTGGCTATGCCGCCACAGTATTCATCGCTATAAATAAATTCCTCAACCGAAATAGTCATATCAATTTCATACACACCCTGATTCTTTATGTTGCCACAAGCAGAAATCAATTTTGTACCGGTTGATTTTCCAATTCCAATTTTTGCATACTCCTCTCCCCCTTCATTGATAATGGGCACTACGGCAGCAATGGTCTCTACGTTGTTTACAACCGTTGGGCATCCCCACAATCCTTTTACAGCAGGGAATGGTGGTTTTATTCTCGGATTACCTCTTTTGCCTTCCAGCGATTCCAGCAATGCGGTTTCCTCTCCACAGATATAAGCACCTGCACCACGTTGTACATATATTTCACAATCGAATCCAGTTCCCAAAATATTTTTTCCAAGCCAACCATTGTTTTTTGCTTCTGATATAGCCTGTTCCAGAATATCTACAATCCAGGCATATTCTCCTCTGATATAGATATATGAACGATTGGACCCTAATGCATAAGAAGCGGTAATCATTCCTTCAATGAGCAGATGCGGAATGAACTCCATCAAATATCTGTCCTTAAAAGTTCCGGGTTCGCTTTCATCTGCATTCACAACCAGATAACGGGGCACTCCTTCCGGTTTTGCCAAAAAGCTCCATTTCATTCCCGTAGGAAAGCCTGCGCCACCACGGCCACGTAGTCCACTTTTCTTTACTTCTTCTGTTACCTGATCGGGACTTAGGGTTTTCAAAGCCTTCTCTACACTGCGGTAGCCTCCTTCGCGGCGATACACATCATAAAGCCTGATGTTTTCAACGTGTGCCTTTTCTAATAATAATTTTCTTCCCATAATTCTCAATCCCCTTAAGGGGAAAAAAGTTTTATTTTACTGCCTGCCTGGCAAACAATTTCCAGTTTCTTTTCTTTTTCACCCATAATTCCAAAACTTTTAGGTGAAATGTTATTGTTTCTCCTCCCTTCAACGATACTTTAAAATCTCCTACAAACCGCACTGCCGCTACATTTCTTTTCCTTTTTATTTCAATACTGTCTGCTTTTATTCCAAAATATTTTAAATAGCCGGAACTCAGGTTTTTCAAAATATCTGATTTTGTTTCAACCCATCCATTGCTATGGCCATACATTAAATCATCATCAGCCATTTTTTTTATTATGACTGTATCA
>JAKIZK010000032.1:0-3220 GCA_022708055.1 Bacteroidota bacterium | reverse complement strand
CGTGATGAAATGAATAAAAAGCTGAATTCAACTTTATGTCAGGGATTTGAGAATAAGCGTTAAACCCCGAAACAAAAAAAATAAAAACAAAGAGCTTTTTCAATTTATTCAATCCTTAAAGTTTCTAGTCTGAATAATTTATAATCTTTCTTTACCTTGTGCCAAACCATTGTCAAGTTTACAGTATAAATCTCAGCACTTGCACTTGGTTTCACCTCTTTCCCTTTAAAAAAATATTTCACTAGCGTTGAATCCATACTTTTTGAAACTCCATATCCTTTAGTCATATCGGCCTGTAGGTATGATGCAGGATTATTTACAATATGGCTAATCGCTTCCTGCCTTTGTTCAACTTTTCCATTTCCTGCCTGATGAATCATAAGTGGTGCAAACAAATCTTCAAGCATGGCACTATCTTTTGTTTCAAAAATAACCTGTATCAACTGCTTTGACTTTGAAATAATTTTATTTGTGCGCTTTGTCTGGGCACAAATAACATTGCTGGCTAACAAAAAAAATATTACAATACTTTTTTTCATGTTTAGTTTTTTTGCGCCTGCAACGATTTACAAGACTCAACTATCGCATCAATTTTTTCTTTGGTCAAATGTTCTTTATAGTTTTTCCCCAATTGCATCATGGGAGCATAACCACAGGCACCCAGACATTCTACTGTTTTTAAAGTAAACATACCATCTGCCGTTGTTTCGCCGGGTTTGATGCCCAGTTTGTCATAAATGTATTGTACTATTTCATCACTTCCATTTATCATACAAGGACCGGTTTGGCATACTTCAAACATGTATTTGCCCACCGGTTTTAGATTGTACATACTGTAAAACGTGGCCACTTCATATACCTCAATAGGAGAAAGGTTTAACAAGGATGCTACATAATCCATTGTTTCGGTACTGAGCCAGCCGCCAAATTCCTGTTGTGCCAGATGCAATACGGGTATCAAAGCACTTTTCTGCTTTCCTTCAGGATAAAAATTAATTATCCTTTGTACTTCTTGCATGGTTTTATCTGAAAACTGTAGCATTACCTTATTCATTTCATTTAACTGGTTAGTCACAATTTTTTTTTCTCATTACGCATCCAATTCTCCTGCGATCAGGTTTAATGAACTCATCGTCATAATGGCGTCACTCAGCATTGAGCCTTTTACTAATTCTTCAAATGCCTGATAATACACAAAGCAGGGACGACGAAAATGCAAACGATAAGGAGTGCGACCGCCATCGCTGATTAAATAATAACCCAACTCACCATTGCCCCCTTCTACACAGTTATAAACTTCGCCCACCGGAATCTGTGTTTCACCCATTACTATTTTGAAATGCCAGATCAACTCTTCCATTTTGGTATAAACATCTTCTTTTTTGGGAAGATAATATTCAGGAGCATCCGCATGATAAACCTCGGCTTCGGCTCCTTTAAATTCCTGAACTCTTTGATACGCCTGCTCTATTATACTCAGGCTCTGCCACATTTCCTGATTGCGTACCAGCCATCGATCATAGTTGTCGCCGGTAGTACCTATGGGTATATTAAACTGAAAATCTTCATAAGAACTGTAAGGTGTATGTACCCGCACATCATAATCTATACCGGCTGCTCTGAGGTTGGGCCCGGTAAATCCATAGTTCAAAGCCCTTTCGGCACTGATGGCTCCGGTTCCCTTAGTACGATCCATAAAAATGCGATTGCGTTGAAAAAGATTTTCAAACTCTTTCAACACTTTGGGGTATTCTTTCAAAAATTTTTCTAGTTTTTGAAATGCAATGTCATTGAAGTTTCTTTCAAACCCGCCGATGCGCCCAATATTAGTAGTAAGTCTTGCACCACATACCTCTTCATAGATTTCATAGATCAGCTCACGATACTGCATTACATATAAAAATCCGGTATAAGCACCTGCATCCACACCTACAATAGAGTTGCATATTAAATGATCGGAAATACGTGACAACTCCATAATGATAACTCGGAGATAATCCACTCTTTTGGGAATCTTGAGTCCCAATAATTTTTCGCAGGTAAGGTGCCATCCCATGTTGTTGATGGGAGCCGAACAATAATTTAGCCTGTCTGTTAATGTCGTTATTTGATATAGTGGTCTTCTTTCAGCCAGTTTTTCAAAGGCCCGGTGTATATACCCAATGGTTTGGTCGGCTGAAACGATTCTTTCTCCATCCAGTTCCAAAATATTTTGCATCACGCCATGTGTAGCCGGGTGTGTAGGCCCCAGGTTGAGCGTGGTGGTGGTTTTTTCTATTGAACCCTCGGGTAGTTTGATGTGTTGTTCTGACATGATTAATAAACTGTTTATCCTCTGCCAAACATTTCGTCGTCTTTATCAATTCTTGTTTGATCTTCTAACGGAAATTCTTTTCTCAAAGGGAAATAATCCATTTCTTCTACATTCAATATTCTCTTCAAATGGGGATGTCCCACAAAATTCAGTCCTAAAAAATCATAGGTTTCTCTTTCCATCCAATTGGCTGCAGAAAATAATCCGGTAGCGGTGTACACATCAGGTGTGTTGATATCTGTAAACACTTTGAACCTGAGTCGTACATTGTCAACCATATTGTGTAAATGGTAAACTACCGCCAGTTCCCTTCCTTTATTATCGGGATAATGAATGCCGGTAATATCAGTAAGAAAACGGAATTTTAATGCTTCATCATCATAAAGAAAGTTGAGTATTTTAAGATTTATTTCTTTAGGAGCTTCAAAGCTCAGCATACCATAAGTGGTTTCAAAATTTGAAAGCTGGTCGCCAAATTTTTCTATAAGTCTTGCCTGTATCGTTTCGTTTGTCAAACTCATTTTTCAACCTCTGAATTTATTGTATGCCATAGCTGTCCAGCAGTGCTTTGTACTGTGGGCTGTTTCTTCTTCTTAAACTTTCTTTGCCCACCAGATCCTGTACCCGCATCAATCCGTCCAGTATTGCTTCGGGTCTTGGTGCGCATCCCGGTACATAAACATCTACCGGAATGATTTGGTCAATTCCCTGCAATACACTGTAAGTATCAAAAATTCCGCCGCTGCTGGCACATGCTCCTACAGCCATTACCCATCGGGGTTCGGCCATTTGTAAATACACTTGCTTTAATACCGGGCCCATTTTTTTGGCAATAGTACCCATTACCATCAGCAAGTCGCATTGCCGCGGGCTGAAGCCCACTCTTTCGGAACCAAATCTTGCCAA